>MPMU01000031.1 GCA_002238665.1 Gammaproteobacteria bacterium bin55 | reverse complement strand
GCGTTTATCGGCGACGTGTGCGGACCCATTACATCGCGCATCAATTCACGAAGGATTGACTCGTTGTAGAGGTTATTGATCGCCTCTACGTTCCCATGCACGATTTTTGAGGGATCTTTGTTGATCTCGTCTTTTGCTGCTTTAACAATATCTTCAGACACAGCCTGACGCAAAATGACAAACCCATCCCGCAGGAGTTCTTGTTTTTCTGATACTGATAAAGTCGTTGAGTGCATACAGTCGCCCAATGAAGTAGTGCTTCTGATTGTAAAACAGCTACATACAACGTTGCCGCAAATAAATCAATTCGTCGAGTGCACATTCGATTACTACCGCCAAGAGACTTGAGTAGAACGCAGACTCTCCTCACTTGCTTCAATGGGTTTGGGAGACCCATGAAAATGTCTGTCGAATCATTCATCAGAACAAGCAAATCCTTGGATTTCACCGCTTCCGACCTACTCGAACTAGAGCTTGAATTAACTGGTCTTGATCGTCGAGACACTGAGCCAAATCGCCGAGCTGGTTGCGCGCGGTGTATCACGCGAAAGTTACGAAGGTTGGAATAGTCGTGATAGTGCCACGACTACAAGGTAGACTAACCCCATGAGACCAAACTTGACCATCAAGGCAATTCAAACCGAAGTGGTCGCCTTTTCCAATCGGGAATCTAATCATGACGAACCCAGCCTTTTCGGAATTACCGATGGCAAGGCAGTAGGCACCTACTTAGAGCATAAGTTTCAGGAAGTGCTTAGTGCTTTATACACGTACGAAAAAGGAAGCTCCACGAAAGGAATTGATTTTCCCGAGCTAAGTGTGGACATGAAGGTTACCAGTATCAAGCAACCCCATCTTCCTCACCTTTCAAGTCTGCACGTCAGAAGGTTTATGGACTTGGGCACTCGCTCCTAGTCTTTATCTATCAGAAGACTGACAATGAGAAAACGCGCACTGCGAGGTTAGATATACGAAATACCATCTTTGTGGATGGTTCACGTACAGCTGACTATCAAACCACTCGTGGAGTTCGGGAAATCATTGAACGAGATGGCAATTCTGAAGACTTGGTTGCTTTTATGAGGGATCGCAACCTTCCAATCGATGATGTAGAAGCGCTTATCCTTGCCGAAGAACTGCTTGGCGAACCGCCCCAGTTAGGATACTTAACGATTTCCAATGCTCTTCAATGGCGACTTCAATACAAGCGAGTTATTGATTTGGCGGAACCCGTCAACGGGTTATTGCAAGTGAGTTGAACATGTCCATTAAAAACAACACTACGGTAGAGTTCGGTGACTTTCAGACCCCGGACATTCTTTCTGACAAAATATGCAATCTGCTTGCTGATTTGAGCGTGGCCCCGAATTCGGTGGTCGAGCCTACTTGCGGGACGGGTTCCTTTCTTCGAGCTTCCGCAAAAGCCTTCCCTGACTGTAGGCAGATTCTGGGGTTCGACATTAACCCAAACTACGTATTGGCGTCGCAGACTGTAGAGCGTGCAATAGTGCAATGCGACGACTTTTTTAGGAAGGACTGGAATTCAACTCTCAATACCCTGAAGGAACCAATCCTTCTTTTAGGTAATCCGCCTTGGGTGACTAACGCAGAGGTGAGTAGGATAAGCGGTAAAAACCTGCCCAAGAAGACAAACATTCATCGCCTCAATGGTTTGGACGCGTTGACTGGGAAGAGCAATTTTGATATCTCGGAATGGATGCTAAATCGTCTTCTTGAGTTGCTTTCAGGTAAGTCCGCTGTTCTTGCAATGCTGTGTAAGACGGTGGTTGCACGCAAGGTGTTGCAATATGCATGGAGCAAGCAGTTGCAGATCAAGTCATCAGCGACATACTCAGTGAATGCACACGAGCATTTTGGTGCGTCTGTGGATGCGTGCTTGTTGGTTTGCACCCTAGAACCAGGTGCTAGTTCCCAAGAATGTGAGATTTACCTGCACCTTGACGAAAGCACCGCGTATTCCAAGTTCGCTTTTCGCAATGGTCGGTTGGTTGCCAATTTGAGTGCGTTTGAAAAATTTGGCTACTTGCAGGGTCGCTCTTCCTTTAAATGGCGATCTGGAATAAAACATGACTGTTCTCGAATAATGGAACTACATGTGTGTGGACCACAGTCTTTCAAGAACGGATTCGGTGACGTTGTGACATTGGAACCAACATTTCTATATCCTATGTTCAAGAGTTCCGAGTTGGCAAAGGAAACTTCGGAACCATCGCGTTACATGCTTGTAACTCAAAGGCATGTCGGCGAAGATACATCCACTATTCAGCACAAGGCACCTCGCACATGGGAGTATTTAGAAAAGTACGGAGAGCATCTCGACAGAAGGGCTAGTTCAATCTATCGCAATCGGCCCCGATTTTCGATGTTTGGCGTGGGTCCATATGCGTTTTCACCGTGGAAGGTAGCCATATCAGGATTCTACAAGAATCTCCGATTTCGATCTATCGGTCCATTGGACGGTAAACCTACTGTGTTCGATGACACATGCTACTTCTTACCCTGTCAGTCAGAGGATGAAGCGCAGGAGATACTGAAGTTGTTGATCTCTCAAGCGGCCAGGGGGTTCTTCGACTCCTTTGTTTTCTGGGACGCAAAGCGACCCATTACTGCGGACATACTCGGTCTTCTTAATCTTGGTGCTTTGGCGATGGAGTTGGGTGTGTCGCTACCCGGAGCAGTGGAAAATACTATGGAACTACCGCTTTGGCAGAGTCAGTGACCTCCGATTACGGGAGATGATCTGGCAGAGAGGGAATGCTACCAACTATCGACTTCGGTATTCAGCCAGCTTGACCATCTGGTTGGGATTCGAGGGGGTTTTCGTGGGTGACTTGCACAAAGCGAATCACCGGCAGTCATAGGCAGAAGATGTCCTGATCGTGACCTCTGAGTTTAACGGGTACAGGTAACGGGCAGGCGGTACCAGCTAGCTGTTATCTCATAATGTGCCGAAAAAGTACTCGATTTTTCAGGGTCTACGCTACTTTGTGGTGGATGAGGTTCTTCCAAAGTACATTGACAAGCCTCCACAATGGAAGTAAACGTCGTTCTTGAACGACCCCATATTGCGGTAGTCGTGTGCCATCCGCTTGACTTTCTGAATCTTCGCGTTCAATGACTCTGCGTGTGCGTTGGTCACCCCGGTTGAAGCCACCACCGCGATGCCGTTCAAGTGCTTGAGGACCATCTGCTCAACCTTTTTCATGGGTTCCTGGTGGTCTCGCAGGTTGTCCATTGCCCAGCGTTTTCAAGTCTGCGCCGCACTGGCGTAATCCGAAAATCCCCACAGATGATCCGCCATCTCCCGTCGCCACCAAGCCCGCACTGTGCACAGACTCGACTGCAGGAGCTGTTGAAAACGATCCAGCCCAAGGCCCTCATGCTGATCGGACCCGGTCAGCCATAGGTACTAAGCGCTTTTCAGTCGTTCATCGCCGTTGGCCAACAGTTTCTGGTGTTCCTTGCGACGGACCAGGTCCACCGTGTGGCTGAGGTGTGACATCACATGGAACCGGTCATAGGTGATCTCTGCCTTGGTGTGCTTGTGCACTGTGTGCTCATAGGCCGGCGACATATCCATCGCAAGTGACAGAACCGAAGAAAGGATACAGAGTAAACTACGCAGTACAGATTTTTAAAATATACTCTTGATCTAGGTGTGGTAAGGTGTATCCATGCTCAAAAAATTCAAGAGCGTCATTTTTTATCTCAAAAAGGTGAACCACCTGTAGGTTAACAAATGCCAAGACTTCGATGAAAGAGTATGAACTCCAATTCAGCTCCAAGGACACCTCCTCGGTCGATGTCGGATTTAACACTTTAGTAGCCGCACTTAGCGCGTTTACGTCTTCGGCAAAGTACACAACGTATCTCTTTGCAACGGGTCAGAGTGCGACTCAGAACACTAATCCGAGCTGGCTTAGGAGTCTCATTGGATTCACATGCGTATTTGAGCGCTCAAGAGAGTCGTCGCTTTGTTTTCGCGCACCGACTCTCAATCATGCTACAGCGAAACAATTTGCTCAAAAGGATCTATTCGAGCGGCACCCAAATTTGGGGATGGACGCTACGTCCGTAGATCTAGTTCATCTGTCCATTGAGGAGCTCCTGAGTGATCAAAGTGTAGGAGACGCGTATGACGAAAACGTTCTCACGAGTTTGCTGCGTTTCCAGCACCTTCGTTCCTCTCACAAAATCGAACTATCCATTAGACCAATTGAGTACAACCGTTCACCGTACACCTTGAATTTCGATGAAAATTTGTTTGAATCGTGTACCCGTAGAAGCGCTCAAATACCTCTTCCTTCGCGACACATTATCGTTGGCAAGCTAAACGAAATAGGACATAGAAGGAGGCAGTTTTTATTAGATATCAGGCCGAATCAGAAGATCATTGGTCGTTTGTCCTCTTCGTTTGACGGATTGGAGACTATGCGAACTCTGTGGGGCCATCAAGCCACTGTAATAGGAAGTGTTCATTACAAGGTCGATGGAACTCCTCGGTTCATTGAAGCTGATCAAGTACTACCTCGACAGAAAGGTGACGATGTATTTCAAAAAATACCGAAACCGATGAATTGGCATGGTACTGTTCTGCCAAAGAAGACAGATGGTAGACAAGGCTCTCTCGATTTAAGTGCTCTGATCGGAAGTTGGCCAGGGGACGAACCTATCGAGCAATTAATGGCGGAATTGAAAAACCTTGGGCGATAGATTTCTTCTCGACACTGGCATGCCTTTTGGTCTTTGTAGAGAAGCGCACTGGGCAATTAAAACTTGCGAAAACCTAGGCGTTTTCTCTAGAGGATCGGTTGTTTCCGCTTCAATTATTTGTGTTGGTTAACCCACAACCCTGGCGCGACGATTTAATTTGGGTGACCAAGAAACTAGAAAGATTAGCCCATTTTGATTTACGTGTTTTTGTTGTTTCGTAGACGGTTCCGTTTTCGAGGTGTTCGCTATTCGATTTGTCAAGCCAAGTAAGGTATGTGTAAAACGACAATCAAGATGAGAAAGCAATTGATACTCGCCTTGAGAGGGAGGGCGTAGCCCGACCGAGCAAGGCGAGAATCGGTGAGGCCGAAAGCCGCGCTACGTGATCGCGACGGAATTGGCCAAGGTGTGATTTCCTTATTAGGAAGTACATCTATGCGAGGCAAACACAATACCGGTCAACAAGTGAGATTTTACATGCACGTTACCTTCTACCATCAGTATGTGAGTCGCATCACTGTACAATCCCGAATGGACTCATCCTGGACAAACTCTTGATGTACACGATCTTCGCTGCACCATACCCTGCCAGCCGCGATTGCGGTACGTACCGTGCGTCACCGTGGACTGCCTTACATGTTCAATTCGCTCATCAATCGATACCCCTCTTCACACCTACCTGTTAGCGTTCTTTAGTCACCAGAGCAAGTATTCTGGGCGAACTAAACGTTATGTGGAATGGCTTCATCGAACGGTGTCGATGGAGTGTCTGTGTGATTACTGCATGCAGTTTTGCTCGTTCACTCGGTACATATTTGAGCCAATGGTAATAAACATTTTTCGCTACCCCCAGTAATCGAAATATCCCTTTGTCTGGAAAAATCGCTTGATTAATCTCGATAAACCAGTAAACCAATTGGATGTACCGGGTATTTTGGATGAACTAGGCGGTAGCCTTTTCTAGAATCGCTACATCCACCTTAAAAAGCTTGTTTGCCGTGGTACGCATTTCATCGTCTTTTCACGATCGTCATATGACAATTCCAGCAGTGGCTCGAAGGTCGTCACTGTACTGTTCTCTTTTCATTCAGACATGGTCCTTGTTTCAGAATCCAGGCAATGAATAAGACCGAATACCAAGCTCATGCTTTTAAAATGCGTGCATCGTCTATTCTTGAATAATGGCAAGAGCACAAAACACTATGTTGAAATCATGCCGCTGATGCTACCAATGTTCTTGAGTATTTGATTTTGTAAAATATCAATGTTATTAGTCATTTTTCTATATTCATCGAGGAGAACCAAGAAACATGGCAGAACCATTTAACCTTCTAGATTCGAGCAAGGAACTGATTGCTTCTGGCTGCGACCCGAAGGTAGCGGAAACTATAGCCCTCCAGATCAATCGGTCTGTCACAGGCACGGTCGCCTCTATGGCCGACGTACAGATACTCAGATCCGAAATCGGGAGTAAGACCGATTCTTTGAAATCCGCGATCGATCAGTTACGTGTTGAGACAAATTCCAGATTTGACACGCTTGAATCTAGTGTGAACTCCAGATTTGACAAAGTAGATTCAAAATTTGAGTCCTTCCAGACGAACATGGATTCCAGATTTGACAAAGTAGATTCAAAATTTGAGTCCTTCCAGACGAACATGGATTCCAGATTTGAGAAAGTAGATTCAAAATTTGAGTCCATCCAGACGAAAAAGGATTCCTTTAGATCTGATACTAATGCCAACTTTAGCGAGATGAAAAGCGAACTAAAGAATTCAATCATGTATTTGGGATGTTGGATTAGCGCTCTATTCTTGGGGGGGTTGGGCGTGCTTTTCGCAGCGCTCAAGTTCTAGCCTGAAACGATCTTGTTTTCGTACGAGTGCAATATGCGTTTCTGAGTATGAGAAACTTCCGTGATGTATTTCAGAGCAAGTTTATTTCTCGCTAGTGCCATTAAACTCCTGATGAGACGCATCCCTTTTTGAAGACCGTCATGTAACGAGCGTCACAACAGTTCTCGTTCAATGGGAAGTTTTGACTTGAAGTACAGACTATCCCAATCACTCCCCTTGTGAACAAGACCAAGTGCCAGCTAATTCTTAAGCTTATGGGTGACGACCTACATAAAAACTAATTCAAGCACGAACACACCTTGACTCGAGATATGAACG
Organism: Gammaproteobacteria bacterium bin55; assembly: GCA_002238665.1. Lineage (GTDB taxonomy): Bacteria > Pseudomonadota > Gammaproteobacteria > Pseudomonadales > Azotimanducaceae > Bin55. The sequence goes on along the minus strand of MPMU01000031.1, from coordinate 20,403 downwards.
AATTTGCTGGACCAGCATGGGACCTCTCCGAAGAATATCCATCTACGGAATCCTCCAAGCTCGAAACTGACTTAAATATGCTGACCCTCATGCTCCGTAGTCTAGAAAAACGAAATGAACAGATAGATTCATACACCGACATTGATAACGATTTCAGTCTCGGTGATACCGATCAGCTACTGGATGCTCTTTGGCATGCATACGAGCTTGCGGAGCACGCTGCCATGTTGCTCAACAACGTAGGGACCTATGCCAGTTGCCTTCTGTCGGTGGACGGCAAAGATTCCGCCGCGAGGTCCTTAGAAAGTAAATTATCGGCGTATGAGGTGCGGTACCTAGAAGCTACTCAACCCTCGAAACAATGCCTGAAGGTTGCACCTGATTCCTTCATCAAGAAGTACCTCCAAGACTCCCGAGTCAGTTCAACAGAATTCCAACTGAAACTAAGTCGCTCACTGCGAGACTCATTACTTCCTATTCAGCAAGAAAACCTCGTGAATGGCCTGGCACAGGAAGGAATTCACGCTTGGGGTCGGCTATACACCCAGTTATCGAGTCATCTCCTGTGTGAAGTCAGTGACGGTACTTCTACAAGACATGTAGGAATTGCAGAAGCCGCTTCCCTGATGCAGTCACCTGACGACAGTACACGCGAAAATGCGTGGCGAGCAATTAACTCTGCATGGTCAGAACACCTCGAGACCTGCTCAGCAGCAATCAACGCCATTGCGGGTTGGAACCTCGAAATGTGTCGTCGGAGATCGAAAAAGACGACGGTACATTATCTTGATGCGGCAGTGCACTCGAACCATTACCAAAAAACCACCCTTGAAGCTGTAGTCGACGTTGCAAGAGACTCCCGCACTCTAAGTCAGCGGGCAGCGAAAGCGCTCGCTCGAGCTTATCGAAAGGATTGCTATGGTCCGTGGGATCAAAGAGCACCTGCACCTTCTCTCGTAGATTCAGAAGGGAAATTTACATTCTCGCAGGGTATTGAAATCGTCGCGGATTGCTATAGTCAGATTGATCCTGCTATGGGTGAGTTTGTGTTGATGATGGAAGAAAATCGTTGGATTGAAGGGAGAGTCGGTGGTAACAAGAGACCTGGTGCTTACTGCACTTCCTTTGATAAGAGTCGTAAGCCTCGAGTATATATGACTTACGGAGGAACGATGTCCGATATCACCGTACTCGCACATGAGCTAGGCCACGGATTCCATCACTGGGTTCTTCGAGACTTACCTAAATCCCAGCGAAATTACGGTATGTCCCTTGCCGAAACTGCAAGTACGTTTGGGGAGACTCTAGTGCGAGACGCGCTACTTGAAAAGGCGGAAACACCCGAACAACAACTTCAGATCGCTTGGGAAGAGATAGCTGCTATTGTTTCATTCCTGCTCAATATCCCGACACGGTATGAGTTTGAAAGGAATTTCTACGATGCGCGTGAAGAGGGCTCGCTACTTCCAGACGAACTCAAGAAGTTGATGGCAGATTCTTGGATGAACTGGTACGGTGACTCCCTATCGGAACCAGATGACTTATTCTGGGTGAATAAATTGCATTTCTACTTCTCAGGCCAGAGCTTCTACAACTTCCCTTACCTATTCGGGTATCTGTTCAGTCAGAGCATCTATCAAAGGAAAGACTCATTTGGTGGTGACTTCTTTGAGCGATACAAGTCAATACTGAGTGATACAGGATGCATGACCGCAGAGGACCTAGCTCGGAAACATCTCGACGCTGATTTATCCGACAAGACATTCTGGCAACACACAGTCGATGCACTGGAACCGAGAATTACTTACTTTGAAAATCTCTGCGATCAATTGGGTTTTTGATCAATCCTTCCACTTATTTACACCAAAACGAGCACTCCGCACCAATCTTTCAATTCAATGTTTGGTGAGGTTATACAATAGCACACACCCAAAATTTCTCCCCATTCAACCATCTTCTTGAAGAGTTCTAAATGAAATCGAAAATCTGTGACTTACTGGGAATTGAGTTTCCCCTTATTGCTTTTACCCATTGCCGAGACGTTGTAGTCGAGGTTTCAAAGGCCGGTGGCATGGGTGTGTTAGGTGCCGCAGGATACGGACCAGAAACCTTAGAAATCGAATTGAACTGGATCGATGAACACATCGATGGCATGCCTTATGGAGTCGACCTGATCGCACCCACGAGTATGGCAACGAGCGACGACACGACCGCGAGCGACACCTTGAATATGGTCCCTGATGAGCATCGCGACTATGCAGTTAATATCCTTGCACAGCACAATATCGACACGAAAGATGTCTATAGAGGTCAACAAGGTGGTGGCGGTGGATTTCTGACTAAGAATCGTGCCGGTAACATCATTGACGTGGCATTCTCCCACCCCATCAAGTTAATCGCTAATGCACTAGGCGTTCCTCCTCGCTATATGTTGGACATGGGTAAAGAAAATGGCGTGATATGTGCCGCATTAGTAGGAGCCAAAGAACATGCCATTAAGCAAGTAGAGGCAGGCGTTGAGATCCTTGTAGTAGCGGGTACCGAAGCCGGTGGTCACTGCGGAGAAGTATCCACGATGGTATTAGTACCCGAAGTCTGTGAAGCAGTGAAAGATTTTGATGTTGCCGTATTGGCTGCTGGCGGTATAGTCACTGGAAGACAAATGGCAGCTTGTATGGCAATGGGTGCAGACGGTGCCTGGACCGGTTCCGTTTGGTTAACCACTGCTGAGGCAGAAACATCCCCAGTCATCAAGGAAAAGTACATCCAGGCGAGTTCAAGACAGACCGTTCGATCAAAAGCCCGTACTGGCAAATACTCGAGACAATTAAGATCACCCTGGACAGACGCGTGGGAATCAGAAGAAGCTCCTGAACCATTACCTATGCCTCTTCAGTCTTTGGTTAGTGAAGCACCTCTACACAGAGTCACCAAACTTGCAGAAGGCGGACACCAAGGTGCGAGACAGCTCGCAACTTCGTTCGTAGGTCAAGGCGTTGGTCTCATGAATTCAATTCAGTCGACACGAACAGTGGTCTACGAATTCATGGAGGATTACCTGAGCGCTTCCGAGCGACTTAAAGGCACCCTGGACGAATAAACCCAGAGTCTTTGCGGGACGTTTATAACACGTCCCGCTCGTTATTGACTTGAAGCGGTGGCAATTCCTGCGATTGCTGAGTCCAGTGCGTTCGAAAACTGATCATCGGACTGCTGTTCTCTTAGTTCCTCAGTTAACGCCCTGGAAAAGCTTGCGATCATGCCTCGATTGGCAGTCAATCGACGGTTGGATTCTTTTTGTGAATAACCACCAGAGAGTGCAGCGACTCTAAGGACTTTTGGATGCGAGTTGAATCGCTCGTAGAAATTAGTCTGTTCAGGTAGAGTGAGCTTAAATACGATTCGAGCTTCGTCAGACAAGCTATCCAAGCCAGCTACTAGGTTACGTATCAAGATCTCTTCGCACCCGTTTTTGTCTTCAGAATTAATGTCAATTTCAGGCTCCACGATCGGTACCAAACCTTGATCACAAATCTGTTGTGCATAGTCAAACTGCTGTTCAGAAACCGCTTTAATGCCTGTTTCATTCGGTGACTTGATCACGGAACGCATTTTGGTACCAAATACTTGCAGTCCTTTCGCTTCCTGCAGACGTGCCACTAGATTACCGATTGGTTTCATGCACTGAACACCGTTCTGCTCGTCGGCTAGACCTACGTCGATTTTCAAAAACGGCAGAATGTGCTTTTCCGACCATAAATACTCACTGGTAGGTTGACCTTTAACGTGCCGTTGCATCGTTCCCTCGAACAGGATAGCCCCTAGTATCCGCGGCTGACAAAACTCGTCATTCGTCATGATTCGAACACGCATGTTGTGGACCAAGTCAAACATTTCTTCATCGTTCGAGTACCTATCTGCGTCGACGCCATAAGCCTTCAGTGCTTTCGGTGTACTTCCGCCACTTTGATCCAATGCGGCGATAAAGCCGGGTCCAGTTTTCATCTGTTGAATTTGTTTGCTATTCAATTTGCTTTCCTTTTCGATAGGTTCAGTTATAGCAGTTGTGGTAAAGCACTATATTTGCTTGTTGTTATCGATAATCGACCACACAGTTTTTTTGAAATCGTCTTCATCCGAGATATCCACGACATCTAGGTCCTTGCGCATTTCAAACACGACACTTCTAAATGTACCGGCATCTTTTGCAAGCTCGTTTCCATTGGCATCCTGCTTCTTTTCGTTATCTGGAATCGCCAAGCTTTTATGTTCCCGAACATGTTCAACGAAACGAGAGAGGTCCGCAACTAAGTCCTTGTTGGCATAGAGTGTGAGCTTTGCCGCTACATTACGAAGCTCCTCAATCTCCTTATTACGAATCTCGCCGTCATCATCAGATTGCATGACGACTTCAACGAAGTTCCTGTAACTTTCAACTTTGGTACGGAAGAGCTCAACTTTGTATTCTCTCTCCATCTCTGCATCCACCTGGAAGTGAATGGTGACTGCGACGGAAACAATGACCAGTACAACTCCAATTACCGCAGCCAAAATCTCTATCGTCAAATTGCTAATGTCATTGCTAAACATGAAATACAACAAGCCACCCACGGAGATGAGCAAGGCAAACAAAAGCAAAAAAATGACTGTCTTTATCAGGGCAGACGATTTGAAATGTGAGTTAATAGCTTTTTTCATTGCCATGACAAATTAACCGGTATTGTGCAGTGCTAAACCTATTCTGGCGTGCGCACCAAGAATAGCGTGTAAATATAAGGTGTTGTCTCGGATTAGGAAGAATACCTGTGCAAAATTCTTGTTTGAAGATTGTAAAGCAAGAAATTTCGGAACTGAAAGCAGATTCAGAACACAGGAGTTAACTCATGGAGTCTGAATAGTCAGGCAATTCCGATATCCTAAGTTGAACCTGAACTGAAAGGGAGTCGTACGAAAAAGCACACTTTCCCATTCTGGAAGACAAGAGCGTGGATTTACGCCTACCCTTCCTCAACAGAAATAGCGAGATTGAGCAAAATTCCGATAGCCACTTTCCACTATGCTAAATTTATATTAAAGAATGTTGAACTTTGTCTTTTTCAATCAATCGAAAGTCAACCCACCATTTCAACATTAAGGAAGCCGCTGATGAAAGACCACGAAAACCGTAAACCACCGGTTAGAAACAATCCCGAAAAAACTCCTCCCTCTTACAAACCAGATCCTGAGACGGTGAGAATTGTAGATAGGACGCTTGAAAAGTATGGCGATCTAATGAAGACTCTGAGCAAGCGGTAATAAGTTCAAAATTATCTATCAAGTCACATACGGCGACTTGCTCTATGTCCATCGACGGTCATTAACTTATGGAGGGTTGGATGGGATTCTCAACGAAGATTCCTTGCGATCAGCAATAATGCGTCCATATTCGGGTTATTACGAGAATATTTACGAGATGGCGGCAGCTCTCATGGAGAGTGTCGTTACGAACCACGGATTCGTCGACGGAAATAAGCGAACTGCTCTCTTGATAACAACGTTAATGATGGTAAAGAGCGGGTATAAACCTAGGTTCAGTGAAAAGGAGATGGAAGAGTTCATTCTTGAAATTGCTAAGGGTGGAATGCCGTTCCAGCAAATTATCAGTCAGTTGACAAAAAGCTTCGGATAGAATCCCCTTGTTGAAAAGACTTCCTTTGGTCCATGGATATTGGAACCTCATTCATCACAGATTCTGCGTTAGTGAGCTGGGAAAAGAGGTTTGATAAAGGAACGAATCTACTCTTAAGACTCTAAAAACACAGAAGAGCACAGAGAATGCCAATTTTGTGGTATTTGACGATCTAATTCAATCGCGTGTAACCTCATTGCTCTATTTGGGAGTTAGACTGATCGGTGGATAAATTCCCACGCTCCGAGCGCTAATGACGAATTGACATTCGATGCGATGGTTGAAGGTTGGAAGAGACTTTTGTGTTGCAGACCTCTTCGCAAGCAAAAATCAACCGTCGGAATTGAATATTCATACGGTGGCTATGAGTACTTTATCAAATCGAACTGACTTAATTAGTGCCACACACCTTTCCTCAACTTGAACGTACCCTTCTCTTCCAATAGTTCTGGATTGCAACCAGTATTTAGGTTGACGACACTGGCAAGTGGGTGTACGACAAATCTTGTTGAATCTTCGCTACGCAGGGATAGCGCTATCAATTGGATTCGTAGCGAATGCCCGCAGTTCGCGTGCGATCGCCTTCCTAACGGGATCGAAATAGCCGTCCAATTGCCCGCTCTTGATGCTACATCGTAGCGCCAAGATCGCGTTCGCCCCTTGTACCGTCCACCGCATGCCACCGCGCTTCATTTGAGCGCCAACAACGTTCTTGTATATGCACTCCACCCGCGACGAGGCACATGGCAGTCCTTCACGACGACATCGCAGATAATCCATCCGTGCGCTGTTGTTCTCCAGATAATGAATCGTCGTCACGGCGTTTTGCATGGTCAACAGTCGCTTTAACACCCCATCCAACGAACCCTGTTTCAACCAGACCTTGAGTAGCTAAAACTCGTGCGCCTGCTCTTTCTTGTCCTTGAAATTGTCGACCACGACATCCCCGATCTTTCCCAACCATGGTAGTGGTCCAGCTCCTGGATGGCCTGTGGAAACAGTTCCTCTGCCATCTTCCAGATCCATGCTACACCATCGCCAAGAAACACCTGCTTACCCGCCTGCTCAAAGCCGATGCGCGTCGCCATCCGCTCGACCCACTTCCAAAACGGTGCCGTGATCGTCGGACTCCCGCCGGCTACGACGCACTCTCCACCGCGGCGATGTAGCAGACAGATTCTCGCTCGCCTTCGGCCTTGACCAAGCCCACCGCCAATTTCGCATCCCGCGTGTCGACAGGTAACCGCCGTCAATCCCTAGTTCGCGAGGGCGAATCGGTATTCAATGCGTACTCAACGAGCTCCATGTCCTCCAGTTCGCGCGGGCGAATCTGATACCCGCACTCGTCGCACCACCATGCCTTGAACTGCTTTTCCAGATAACCAAGCTGAAAGTGAATCTTATGCTTTTGCCCACACTCGAAGCGCATCTGTGCCGAACAGCGCGGACATGCCACCTCAGACGGCTTCGGAACCGCTTCTATGTCTCCAAGCGTCTCTCCCAGAAGCGCAGAGGCAAGCTTGTGCGAACCCTTCAGCATGCTCTCTTCCAGCTCCTTAAAGTCCAAGCGTCCCTCGACATCATTTGCACGCGCTCGCCGTAGCAACTCAACCAGCTCCTCCTCGGCCTGTGCCAGCGATCCGCGTAGCCCGTCATCGTCATCCGTCAACTCAGCGAGACGCGTCCGCAAGCGATCCATTTCCGCGTCCTGCTCAGCAAGTGCACTATCCCTCTCGCGGATTCCAGACTCCAACTCCTCTTTTCGGGCGTCCAGTTCGGCACGTCGCGGCCGACGCAACATTCGGTTAATCCATTCCATGACTTCCCTCCACTTCCTTGTGAAAATCCGCCGACTCGAACAATGTCCGTAGCCATGCGCTTTGACTACTCAGCAGTCAATCAACAGTATACTGTCAGACACGACAAAAAAGTCTGGTCGATCTGTAGAAACTTATGAAAACAAGATTTGTCGTACACCCCCACAGATTGACCCGTAAGAGCTGGTCTATCACAGTTACTGGCGAATCTAACTTGCACTAATTCCTTTAAAACGGCGCTATTACTTGCCAATCGGGTGATTGCGTATCTTCTGCCATGCTTCGTCTGTGTATGGCAAATGTTCGACGGAACTCCCACATCGAGCGCACCTTCGATTTCTCACCCGTCGCTGGAGACGTCTACCCCAATTACATGTCAAGCAAGTTTGAATATAGCGGGTTCGCACGACAGCTTCGTCTGCACGTACTTTTGCCGTACAGCCAATCGCTTTCGCCATTTTGACCCACTCAGGACCGTGCCCTACCTTTGGATCCACCAATGCGTGCGCTATTTCATGTAGCACCGTATCCCAAATACTCTCAGTGTGATGAGTCAAACAATGGATATTTGATATCGCGATCATCTTGTGCGTATGTTTGCATACGCCGGACCTGGAGAAAGAGGCGTCAAATCGAAAAATCCAGTCGTTCAGATCATGTTTTCGCAATTCCTCTAGTGCTCGCTCTGCAAGGTCCGCGAGTTTTCTCTTACGATCTCGTATGGTTGTTTCGTGGCTGTGATGTAACCGAATCAGTCGATAGGGTACCTTCCATGTCTCACCACCTGCCAACGTTACTGATGCACGTTTGTTCGCCAGATTCGAAATACTACCTCGCAACACGTCTCCACCATTGCTAAATTCGACTTCGTCCTTCGGTAAATAAACGAACTGAAGGTATTCCTTTTCGGTGTGAGCTGGGCGTCTATGGCTCCAAGGACGTCGCTTGAGACGAGCTTGTAATATGCGGTACTCGGCATGGTCTTCCACCTCTACCGTAGCATACTTCCCCCGCAATTCTGCCACCCAGCCGCGCTGTGTTTCGTTATCTAGTTCGAAACTTACAGCGTCGTATTTGTAGAAAGGTTGGTTTTGCTTCATTTAAAGATATGTCACGCTTGAAGACGCGGTTTTTTTACTCTTCGCCACATTCATATAAAACTCCCTTTTAACAGATCACCGAGCAATCTCGGCCTTGATTTCATTCACCCAGTCCAAGGCTTCGGTATTGCCAGTGATGTCGCTCACAAATTCCTGCCCGCGTGCAACTGCCGACAACGTGCCATCCGCTAACCACCGCTCCGGTTTTGAGTGGTAAGTTAAGCCTGCCTGCTTTAACCAAGAAGGTATGTTCCATTGACTGAGAGGTCCACCAGGCACTGTAAGGCGTAACTCACTTGATGCAGAGGTAGCAGTAACTCCCGGTCCTAAGTAAAGTGTGTTGTTGGGATTCCACTCGCCGATCGTGTGCGGATGTTGTTGAGTGAAACCTTTAGGTTGCATAGATCGAGAAGGCTCGGGTCCGAGGTCTACAACTTCCTCAACATCTAGATAGCCGAAAATCCGATGGTGTCGGTCCTTTCCATCTCCATTCACAAACAATCCAAAGAATAGGAATACATCGCCTACTCCCACGCCATTATTAGCTAGATGAGTTTGAGCCGTACCTGTCTGTCCAAAAGCACATCGCGAGTTCTCGAACATTGGATCGAAGTGACATAAATCAGAACCATTGAGACGACCGCGAGTGACTTTCTCCACGACATCCGCGAGTCCAAGATCTCCGTAGGTTGTGTCGGATCGTCTTCTTGTAGGAATGGGCAAACTCTGTGGTCTTCCATCGATAATCGGCGAAGGCGCACGTCCTGCACCGCTATCAAATCCTTTACGGCTGAATATCACTTTCACTGGATTTCGATCTCTCTTGATTCGTACTCAGAAACGCTATTAATCGTATTGAAAATGCAATCTGAAAGACCTGACCTACCTTAAGTCGAGACTACTCTTATTTGCATTTCTGCGCAAAATAGATTAAATTTGCACCGTGGGTAATCCTACGGTAGTAGGTTACCCTTTTCTTTTATACGTAGGAGATTACATGTCGTTAGACCTTGTAATTAGGAATGGTGAGATTGTCGATGGTACCGGTGCAGAGTCTTTTGAAGGCGATGTCGGCATTAAAGATGGTCTGATTACTGCCGTCGGAGAAGTCGAAGAGACGGGCACTCGCGAAATCAATGCGAAAGGAAACGTTGTTTCACCAGGTTTCATTGACTTACACACGCATCTAGATGCACAAATTGGCTGGGATCCTCTGATGACCCCTGTCAGCTGGCATGGTGTAACCACCGCACTCATGGGTAACTGTGGTGTAACGTTCGCACCTTGTCGACCAACCGACCAGGAACTACTGGCCGGCATGATGGAAACCGTAGAAGACATTCCAAAACAAGCAATCCTGTCAGGATTGTCATGGGACTGGGAAGACTACGGTGGCTACCTAGATTCGATCGAACGACTTAATCCTGCAGTTAACGTGGCAGGCATGGTCGGTCATTGTGCGGTACGTTTTTATGTCATGGGCGAGCGAGCTGTAGAAGAACAAGCTACAGAAGACGAACTCAAGCAAATGGCCGATATCGTTGGCCATTCAATCGATCGAGGCGCAGTGGGTTTTTCGACTAACCGATATCCTCCACATAAGCTACCCGATGGTCGGTCCATCCCAGGTACCTTCGCAGAAGCCAAAGAACTGGTTTCAATCGCCAATGCAGTAGGCCCGAGAAATGGTCTTATGCAAGCAGTCGGTGCAGACTTTGAAATACTGAAAACAATGGCAGATACGACCAAAGGTCGCGTCCTGTTCAGTTTTGGTGCTGGTGCAGAAGATGATTCTGGTAGCGAACGTGCTCGACACCTCGCAAATCTGTGCGCTGACCGCGATATCACGGCAATCACCCAAGTGCGTGGTTCTGGGTTTATGTTTGGACTGCAGTCCATTATGCCAGTTCAAGGACCCACCTGGGATAGTCTGAGAGAGTTGGATCTCGAAGGTCGACTCAAGGCAATCAATGATGATGAAACACTTGCCAAACTGATTACCGAAGGTAAAGGTCAGAACTCTCGATTCCCATTGAAGAATGTCTACTATCTTGGAAATGGAAACACTCCTGATTACACTGCAGGATCTGACAAGTCTTTGTACAGCCTATCGGAAGCGGCTAAGGAACACTGGACTGAGACTTTCCTCAGACTATCGAAAGAGACGAATGGTCGTGCACTATTCAATCTTCGTATGTTCAATCAAAACCTGAAAGCCCTCGGCGATCTTTTCAAGAGCGAACATTGCTTCCCGAGTCTAGGTGACGCAGGTGCGCATGTGTCCCAAATCATGGATGCTGGTTGGTCAAGTTTCACCTTAGCCCATTGGGTTAGAGAAGCGGGTGTCTACTCATTAGCTGAAGGTATACGACGAATGACTTCAGGGCCAGCTCGCGTACTCGGGTTGAAAGATCGTGGCACCCTGGCTGCGGGAATGCGAGCAGACATCAATGTCTTCGATCCAAATACGGTCGCTGAACAGCAACCTGTCTTGGTTCACGACTTCCCAGGTGGTGCGCCACGCTACATTCAGAAGGCGTATGGTTATCAGAACACCATCGTCAACGGCGAAGTGACATTGGAAGACGGCGAACATACCGGTGTTCGTTCAGGAAAAGTACTCCGACACCAAGCCTAAACCAATCATCGTAGCGGTTAACTACCGCTACGAAACTATGCAGCACGTGTAGATTCACATCTACACGTGCTCTTTATTGTGAAACCGCAAAAAACTGAATATCTGTGGATGTAACTACGCCTAGACGGTTAGGTACGTCAGAGCTTATGGTAAATCCACTAGGTTTTGGCGGTGGAACCATCGGGAGTCCGTTCGTCGACACCCCAACAGCATTTAGTACCGTTCAGACCGCATGGGAAACCGGAGTGCGCTTGTTCGACACAGCACCATGGTACGGTGTGGGTCGATCGGAACGACGACTTGGTATGGCTTTAGGCGATATGAATGTTCCTAGAGAGGATTTTGCGGTGAATACCAAGATTGGTAAAACACTCAATCCGGAACCAATCAGAGACGAATCAAATAAAACTTACTGTGTCGATGGATCAGTCAGAACTCCTCGAGACAGTAGAACAGGATTTCGTGTGGAATTTGACTACACAGCTACGGGTTTTCAGACACAGCATCGAGAATCACGCCAAAGACTTGGTCTATCGTCAGTAGACACGCTTACGATCCACGATATCGACTACGGTTACCACACTACCGAGCAACTCGAGGATGTATTTCAGCAATTAGACCCAAGTGGAGGCGATGGTGTTTCTTATCTCGAAGAGATCAAACAAAGAGGCCAAATCAAAGCACTTGGTGCAGGTTGCAATCTAGAGTCTCGAAATGCACTCAGTTGGGAAACGTCAGCACACGAAGATCTCATCGACCGCTTAGTCGAGACTGTACCGTTGGATTTTCTGATTGTCGCTGGTGGTTATACCCTCCTCGAAAACCGTGCACTTCGCAGAATCCTACCGTTGTGCGACAAACTAGGTATGGGAGTCATCGCTGCCACACCCTTTGCAGGTGGCTGGCTTGTCGACCCAAAACACGCGTCTACCTATATGTACGGACCTGCCTCTGAACAGATCCTCGAAAAAACTCTGAGGATGGAGTCCATCTGTAATCAATACAATATTCCTTTACCAGCAGTGGCTTTACAGTTTCAACTTTGTCATCCTGCTGTTGTAGCGGTAATTCCGGGTGTCAAACATCCCGATGAAGTACGGACGAACCAAGAACTTGCCAATATTGACATACCCAGTCAGCTCTGGACGGACCTAAAAGACGAAGCACTGATCGACAGCAGTGCGCCCACACCCAACTAATTTTGAAACGATTGAATGCCAGTTAAAGAAGCAAAGAATTTCCGCAGTTTAGCTTCAGAAAAGAGCCTTAAGGATTCTTACACCGATGTGCTGAAGGCAATAGGAGAAAATCCTAGCCGCGAAGGTTTATTAGATACACCCGGACGTGCAGCCAGAGCACTCGAGTTCCTAACTCACGGATATCACCAAACTCCCGAGGAAGTCGTAAACGGCGCACTATTTTCTTCGGATCTCGAAGAAATCGTGGTGGTCAAAGACATAGAGCTGTACTCTCTGTGTGAGCACCATATACTCCCCTTCTTCGGTACCTGCCACGTCGGATATCTACCAAACGGTAAAGTGTTGGGACTATCCAAAGTAGCAAGGATCGTTGACATGTATGCAAGACGACTACAAATACAGGAAAAACTCACCCAGCAGATCGCACAAGCGATTCACGACGTGACTGGTGCTACCGGTGTGGGTGTCATCATCGAAGCACAGCATCTCTGTATGTCAATGCGAGGTGTACAAAAACAGCACTCTATGATGAAAACCTCCGTGTTGCTCGGTGAATTTAGAGAACACGCAGCAACTCGTGCAGAATTCCTGCAACTGATCGGGTAGCCTCATGAAAAAGCATGTAAAAATCGCACACACTTCAGATGTGCATCTCGACGGTCGGTCCAGCAATGGTGCCGGCGGCGGATTCAATAACGTCGCGGAGCGTGCATTCTCGGAGGTAGTCTCAACGGTTCAAGAGAAACAATGCGATCTATTCCTAATCGTAGGTGACCTATTCGATCACAATCGAATTAAAGCAAGCGATATCGAGTTTGTGCGAGATCAACTTGACAGAATCAAATGTCCGGTACTCCTAATTCCTGGAAATCACGATGTCTACGACAACTTTTCTCTTTGGCACAAATTCAAGCCAGAGGAACTTGGTGACAATGTCATAGCAATCATGGAACACGAGGGATCAACGATTGAGTTGTCCGAACTAGGTGTGACTATATGGGGTAAAGCCATGGAAATTCACGACCATGAAAATAAACCTTTACAAGGCATTCCAGAATTAAGTGGTGGTAACTGGAAAATCGGACTAGCTCATGGGCAGGTAGCCGAAAGACGCGTTACCGGTAGTTCATCGCTCATAACGAGCGAAGAGATTTCAAATTCTGGTTTTGACTATCTTGCACTCGGTCACGTCCACGTATGGGCAACCTATCAGATGGGTGAAGTCAAAGCTTGTTATCCAGGTTCACCTGTTGCAGCATATGCTTCCAGTCAAGGTGGACATCTTGCAATCGTAGATTTAGATCCTGAGTCCGGCGTGAACATCGCGAAGCACAAACTTTCGAAGCCAGAACCACAAGAACACAAACATACTAGTCAGTTTTACCTAGTCCCTTAACCTTAAAAATCCCATCTAAACGTGGGAACACCTCAAGGACATAAAAGATGAGCGAAGTAGAAAAGTGGGAATTTGGCAGTACCGAATGGTGCGAATACTGTGGTAATCTCGGCGTTCAAATGATCAACGAGAACGTTGCCGACTTAACCGGTATTGAGTGGGGATTTAGCGAAATCTACACCCATGCACCAGACAGAATTCTTGCTGGCAGAGAAATGTCAGCCTACTACTTCATGGTGAAAGATGGAAAAGCAACAGGCGGTGTTGGAGCGCCAGAAGAATGTCGTGCTTTGCCTGGTTTTCATGTTGAGATACCTTGGGGTGCGATAGCCCATGCTTCCTCGTTCTTCTACGGTAGAAAAGGTCAGGCAGAACGTTCCGCAGGAGAAGGTGTACTGTTCAAAGCAATTGCTGAGTCAACAGGTATTTCCAATCCACTTGGATTGAAGCGTCGCGAGGTTTATTGGCATCCAGAAATTGGTCGAGCCCTCGGCAAAGGTGCTGAGGAAGGTGGTGGTCTCCACAATGAGACAGCAAAACGACTTATTCCTTCGCCTGAAGTTGCTAATCTGCCCCAAACCAAATGGGGTGTTCCTATCTGGGAAGAGATGTCAGAAAAACAACGAAATGATTTCCTGACTTTAATCGGTGTACAAACCTAGATCCAAACTTTTGGCACCTGATGGTGGTGAAATTTACAAACTGGCCAGCTTTGCGATCTAAGTCCGTAGCTTTTCTCCCATCCGTTTTGACTGTCCTTGTACGGTAACTCACGCGCTCGACAATAATCTGGAAGATATGGAGACAAACCACCGAAGCTACTGGTTTGGCTTGTCAGAAATGAGAGACTTTAATGACTCTATCTCCTTAGCAGTAGCTGGGCGCTCCAAGGTTGTTTCAAGTTCGATGAACCTATTCTCATTCTATCTGTCAGAGATTCCAATCTCACCAGATCCTCGCTGACACAATCCATTTTTGTAGGCCAGTTGAGTTTCCCTTCCTATTTAGTAATTTTGATCTACTCCTGAGTAACATCTCTAAGCCATTCTCATAGAGACGGATTGGTGAACCCCGAATAACTCCCGTTAAGTCGGAATACCACCCCAGATGAGTAGCCTTTCTCATCCAAGATTCCTGACGCTTCAGCCACATTGTCGGCTACGTCATTGGCTTTACCTACGACTAAATAGAGACGATCAGTGTGCTTGAGCACTCTGTCATATCGCTTTTTGAGTCTACTCTCAACGTCCTGTCCATCCCTGTCAAGAGCGACGGCAAAATCTTGGTCATTGTGCTGGGAGTTGAGTTTTCTAAGTGTGTGAATCGAGTAAGATTTTAAAGTCATTTTGTATAGATTTGTCTGATGTTTAATACAGAACAGAGTGTCTTTAACCTGATTTTAGCTACCTTATCAGTAATCCAGGATAATGTCATTTCGAAAAGAAAACAATACTGCGAGGACCTTCAATCCACAGTGCTGGGTGGGATTAAACAAGGACGCACGGTTCGCTCGGTCAGTAATCCATACGGAGTCGGCACAACGACAATCGATTCATAGTACCCAATGAAATTAGACTTACTACGCTAGGCACATTCGTAATCCACTAAACACACTCACAAATTGAAAGATCAACACCTATGACCAATCTTCAAGGTGCAACTATTTTCCTTTCTGCTAGCTTCCCTCCAAGAGATCCTGGGCAGAGATTTCCCTCGTTTGAAGTGTACCTGATACTAAATTCAATAAACGCGTTTACTCGAATGATCCTCAGATGTAATGGTAAATTAGTGTTTGGTGACCATCCAAATATCACTCCGATGATTCTGATGATATCGAGAGACCTGGATGTGAAGAACTCCGTAACCGTTTATCAGTCCGACTGGTGCAGAGAGGCGATGTTAGAGTACATGGCTCAGATCGAAACCAAAGAACGTGGTTGTGTAACTTGGACACGTAAAGGACGTGACGAAGAAGACTCTCTCAATATTATGCGAGAGGAGATGATTCAGAATACACCTCTTGCCGGTGCAATTTTTTTAGGTGATATGGAAGGAATGTGTGACGAATTCCGAATGTTGAAAGAATACTCTCCGACCACACCTTGCATACCTGTGCCAGTCCCGAGGGGTGCGGCTACAGAAATTGAAGGGGACTATGAAACACTAGGCTTAGTTGACTTTTGTAAATCCCGGTCGTACACATTCCAAGCGGCGTGTTTCGTTAAGGCTCTTGAAAAATACAGGACCTCTAAGAACTAGATTTTCAAAGGTTCTTACGTTGTTCCATTCTCAGTTAAGACGATTACCCATTCGGAGGATGTTCTGTCCGCGAATCAAGGAGATCACCTGAAGCTAGCGATTCCTGAGGAAGCCATTTTTTGATCGTCGGTGCATTCCTATCGCCACGCTCACTGACGGATCGCACGAACTGTTGCTCGTCTTTGACCTCACTCAGCACCGTTGCTCGAAGGTCATCGCTATTTTTATTTATCTAATTCTGACATCATCCTTGATTGCAGATAGTGTCGCGAAAATCGGGGCAAGAGCAGAGGAAATTGCCATAAACAAGGATTTTCCCAGAGTTTTCAATTGTCTTTATGGGTAGTCCCATGTATGAGCAACTAAAATCAACATGTCGTGTAACAGCATTTGTTGATCTTCGGGCAAGCACTATCTGGATATCTTTCGACTTAGGTGTCACGGGCGACTACGAAGGACTGTACTCATGGTTGGACAGTAATGGAGCCAAGGAGTGTGGTACTAGTGTCGCTTACCTAACCTGCACCCATCCTGGTGACTTGATGGAGGCATTGAGGAAAGAAATCAAAGAGGTAGTGTCGTTGAACAAGCGCTCAAGGATTTACGTCGTCAGCAGAGACGGGGAACAATTCAAGGGTAGCTATCTCATCGGACGTCGCAAAGCGGCACCATGGGAGGAATACGGTGCAGTTGAAGACCACTCGTATGACGTTGCATGACGGGTGGCCCGTTGATTGACACGGGTAGCCTTCGGTTGAATTTCAGGATTCGGTTC
This sequence comes from Gammaproteobacteria bacterium bin55, assembly GCA_002238665.1. Lineage (GTDB taxonomy): Bacteria > Pseudomonadota > Gammaproteobacteria > Pseudomonadales > Azotimanducaceae > Bin55. The sequence continues at coordinate 3,551 of MPMU01000031.1, read as the reverse complement.
TGACACAAGGAAAATGTCAGACTGAAAAGAAAACAAAAAGTGATGACCTTCACGCCACAGAGTTTGGTAACGTTAAAAGAAGACGCTCGGTTCGCTCGGTCAGTAAACCATACTCTGTCAGTACGGCGACGATCTATTCATGGCGGCGCAAGCAACAGCCCCAGCGTAAGTTGCCTTATGGGGTAATGGAAAAGACAGTAAATCGCGTCCTCAAGGAAAATAAGCACTTGAAGGACAATGTTGCCATTCTGTATGGCAAAACCAATGCTAATTCAGTTTCAATCGAACCTCGGGGTCATAACCCTTGTCAATAGCTATGATCATCCATCATGTACCAGCATCACGAGAAAGACGTGAATGTATGGCTTGATCAATGAAATCGCTTCTCGAACGATTTAGTTTTTCTTGTTCTATAACATAGTTCATCAACGAAGGTATTCCACGTTCCAAATACCTTCCGTGTCCGGGTTCCCAAATATAGCCTAGTTGGTTCAAGGTTTGAAGCACCTCCTCAGAATCTAGGATGTCGATCGCTCCCAAATATTTAGTTAATTCTTCCGGAAGGTACTGGTCTTTGTGGCTATATAACTCTGCTATTTCATATGCGGCTTCAGTCAGTTTCGTCTTTCGTAATTCATTGTATCTTTGTCGATACATTTGGTCTTTTGCTTCCTCAAAATCCGCATTTACTTTCTCCCACAATGACGGACGTTTTTCAAAGACCTGTTCTTCTATGCAATGCTCCCAAGTGAAACTACCGAAAAGCTGTAAGAAATGCGGGTAGTTGTGTGACTTATCCAGTACTTCTCTAACATATTCGTGTGGGACACTCATTCCATTCGATTTGAATGGATTCTCAAATACTTTTCGCGCCGAATTGTCGTCGAGTAGCTTTAAGGTCATTTGAGGGTATCGCTGTGAAAACGTCGCCTCACATGAATTTATGACATCTACAAGGCCTGGCGTACCTGCTAGTACTACAGATACCGGAATATGGTTTTGCGTACATTGCTGTGCTCCTTGTAAAACATCACGTAGATCATTGCGGTCCATTGTGTGCGCTTCATCAATGCATAACAACGTTCTTTGAATGTCAGAAGTTCGCTTGAACACTTCAAAATAACTGGTTGCTTCTGACCCGTAAATCTGAGTAGATTCAGACTTACTTTCCATTTTTAGAAAAGCTCTAATACCACCACTTATTGCATTGGTTTTGCTCCGTTCAATAGGCATATCCGTACCAGTAATCGTCTGATAGATGTTGCTCATATTGCACTGAGGCGGAGTAGCGGTAATCGTAGTTATCTCATTTTTTAGGCCAATCTGTCTACACAGTTCCTCGGTGTGACCTTTAATATACGTGAGTAAAGCAGTTTTGCCGTTACCTCTCGGTGCGTAAAGAACCAACACAGTAGGCGTAGGTCTGCTTTTATCAAGATCACCTAACATTTTCTGAAAGGTATTGATTTCCTTTTCCCTACCCTCGAAAACACTCGGCACGGCACCTGGAGCGGGATTGAATGGGTTATCTATCAACGGTTCACTGTGATATGCGTTTTTGCTAATTCTACGAGCTTCTATGTGTACGAGCCAACTTCAATAACACATGGTTAGATAGGCTAGGATAGTTACCTAGATTTGAGTTAGTAGAACGTAGTGACTTCATCCAAGGATGGCTGTAGTCCGTGTTTTGCCAATCCATAACGAAATGCTCGCAAGGTGTAGTGGGATTCATGATCATCATGGTGGATGAGTCCTATTTCAGATCGAAAGTACAGAATGGCTTCCTATAAAGCCTCAATATAAAGGCTTGTCTTCTCTCAATCTCACACAACAACTGGTATTTCCAATCCGCTAGGATTGAAGCGTCAAGAAGTTTTTTGGCATCCGGAAATTGGTCGAGCACTCGGCAAAGGTGCTTGGAAAGGCGGCGGTCTTCACAACGAAACGACAAAACGACTCATTCCTTCACCTGAAATTGCGACTTTACATCAGACTAAATTGGGTGTTCCGGTCTGGGCGGAGACGTCGGAAAAGCAACGAAGTGATTTCCTAGCATTGATCGGTGTAAAGACTTAAGTACGGATTGAGTGGTCTCTGCTGATTTAATAATTCAGGTGCAGATCAGGATGATCACCTGAGATAAGAGTCGTCATAGGAAAAAGTTCTAGGAATCTGATTGTCGCCCTACGGGACTGATTCGAAAACTACGTTAACGACATGGGATTACTGATGCCTAGAATCTCCACCTATTAAATGAAAGGCCAGATCCATCTTTTTCGTACACCATCTAACGATCTTAGATAAATTCATTAGATCATCCTAGGCTATTGGCTCTCTGACAATTTGAAGCAATCACTCAGTTCTCCCTATAGGAAATTCCAGAGTCGCTAAATTCATTGAGAATATGATCTAACACCTTCTTTGCTTTGTCTATCGACCAACTGTTGTAAACGGCATACGTTTTTTCATTGTGGTAGATGAGTTCATCGTTTTTCATAAAGTTTCGAGTGTCATCTGTCTTTTTTTTGCCGTTTCTGCGCTGCGAGTCCTTTAACTGTTTTTTGAATTCTCTTGAAGTTAACTTACCAGGAAAACTTTCCATAAGGCCACGATTGGGAAAATCTGGCAAATCCAAAGCAAGAATATCCTCTGGATCAATCTCTTCCTCTTCACACAGCACTTTGACAATTTTCAATACTAATGCTCTCATTGAAGGAATTTCGTACTCGTCTCCTTTTGTAATCACAGTATACGTGATTCTCTTTTTTCGAGACTCCTTTACCTTTTGGGCTTTGCCTTGAACCCCGATCATATAGGCTTCGGCCTCAGGTAATGGAATCACCTGTTGGATGTCCAGATAGATTTGGTCATCAGCTCGATATGGATCGAGACGGATACATTTGATGTTCAATCCATTTTCGTTGAGCCATAGGACCGTTGACGTAATCTCTTTGGAAAAATCAGCAGAAACAAGGTAAATTCGTACCTCTTGCCCGAAATTTTCTTCTTTCACTGCATCATCCCACTGAAGAAAGTTCATTAATTCTTCACGCGCATCTTTCTGTTCCTCAACGGTTTCTAGATGCTGTTGGTACACTTCAACCGCCGAGTCAAAAGTCATCGATGAAACCATAGCTGAATAACGAATGGCTTGCAAATCCATGTGTCCACCGTCCTCGGTACGTTTTAGTTCGATTACTACAAGATTCGCGTCTTTGTCGATCCCAAGCAAGTCAATCCTGCGCTTGCTCTCATCCCAGTTTGTAAACTCCTCGGAAATGACTAGTGTGTCGGGAGCAATGACTTCGATTTGTTGTCTTAAGAGCTTCTGAAGGTCTTTTTCCAACACATCTTCTTTAGAAAAGCTAGATTGGTCAAGGAGGTTTAGTCTTTCATTAGTCATCTGATAAATCGCCATTGAGAATTCCCTGTGATTCGAATAAAGTAGATCATATTAATATTGTAAACTATGATGTTGGTGCACCTGTTGATTGTTTAAGATTGAGAATTTCAAGATTAGACGAGCGTCCTGCAAATTCTCCTCACTA
>MPMU01000030.1 GCA_002238665.1 Gammaproteobacteria bacterium bin55 | reverse complement strand
GTCGAATCTTTGCTCGCGCACCCGGCAAGTTAGTGCTCGCAGGGGAGTATGCTGTGCTCCTTGGTGCTCCTTCCATTGTTCTCGCAGTAGATCGATATGCAACGTGTATTTATGAAGCTACTGAGGATCAAGGGTTACGATTGAAGGCAGTTCCTCTAAATGAGGATGTGCTTGTGTCATCAATACAAGACCTCGCTACAAAATCGGATGTTTCGGTTGTTCGCTTGATTTCTTTATTCAACGAATACCTGCCAAAACTGTCAAACGCACAAATATGCGTCGACACCACTAAGTTTTTTCAGAATGGGAGGAAATTAGGAATTGGATCAAGCGCGGCTTCACTTGTCGCTACTGCGAAGCTGGTTGAATCTTTGAGTGGTTACAGATTTGAATTCGAGGAACTCTTAGATTTACATCGGCGATTTCATGGTAGAGGAGGAAGTGGACTGGATGTTGCGGCTGCACAGCACGGTGGTGTGATCGAATATCGCGACAAAATGACCAAACCCATTTCTCTTCCTGCCAATTTACAGTTGAGGTTCGTCTACACTGGCTATGAAACTTCCACCGATGATATGCTTGCACGATTCAGAAATTGGTGTACTAAATCAGATAAAGTACTTTTAGATGAATGGCTTAAGTCTTCTGCACTAGTAGCAGATTCGCTCGGGAATGCAACGAAATTTATCGAGTCAGTTGCTGTTCAATCCAACCTCCTTCAGCAGATTGACCGTCAAGCTAAACTTGGGATTTTTGGCACCGTACATCAGACGGCTGCGAGGATCGCGTCTCAATCTGACCTACTGTATAAACCCAGCGGCGCAGGTGGCGGTGATATGGGATTGGTCATGGGAACCGATTCAAATGCACTAGATTACTTTTCACAGAAGATCATGGAATCAGGATTGATAGAGCAATCCATGACAATAAGTAGGAGTGGAGTTGAAGTCGTCGAATAACGGTAGCGCGAGAATACCGGGTTTCTTCAAGCTGAATATCGCAGAGCGAATTCAAGCATTGCACGACCGAGGTCTGCTCACCGATGCAGACTTCAAGGCACTGAGTTCAGGTCGACACACGTTACGGCCGCATGTTGCCAATAACATGATCGAAAATGTTGTAGGTGTACTGGGGCTACCGCTCGGCGTAGGTCTTAACTTTCTCATCAATGATCGAGAATACGTGGTCCCTCTGACGGTCGAAGAACCTTCAATCGTCGCTGGACTCTGTGGTGCCGCGCGTGCCGCTCGAAATGGTGGCGGATTTGTTACCACGGCATCGGACCCGATACTCATTGGGCAGGTTCAGATTGTCAATGTGCCAAATGCAGAGCAGAGTCGAGAGCATTTGCTCAACAACAAAGAAGAAATACTCAATCTAGCGAATAGTCTGCATCCCAAAATGTTGGCAAGGGGTGGCGGTGCAAAAGACGTTGAAGTTCACATTCACCAAGTCGGTGCGGATAAACAGGATGTCGTTGTATTGCATTTGCTGGTAGACACCAGAGATGCTATGGGTGCCAACGTAGTCAACGGAATGTGTGAAGGTGTCGCGAGCCTTGTCGAAGCCATCACCGGTGGACGTGTGTTCCTTCGAATTCTCTCGAATTTAACGGATAGAGCGATTGTTCGAGCCAAGTGTCGGATACCTTTTGCTAGCCTCGTCGTCAAAGGTTACTCTGGTGAGGAGGTTTGCGATGGCATCGTGGTCGCCAATGACCTGGCTCTGGTAGATCCTTATCGCGCCGTTACGCACAATAAAGGAATCATGAACGGTATCGATGCGGTTGCGATGGCAACCGGAAATGATTTTCGCGCCATTGAAGCCGCGGCGCATGCCTATGCCGCAAGAGATGGCACTTATCGGGCATTGACCCATTGGAATAAATCAGATGACAACTTCCTGGAGGGATCCATTGAAGTCCCTCTAAAAGTAGGAACTGTCGGTGGGTCGCTGGAAACAAATCCAACAGTACGGATCAGTCATCGACTGCTGGGTTCGCCTTCTGCGGTTGAACTGGCCTCGATCATGGGTGCAGTTGGACTCGCACAGAATTACGCAGCATTGCGATCACTTGCTACCGCAGGTATTCAACAGAATCACATGACATTGCATGCAAGAAGTGTTGCCTCACGTGCCAATGTTCCAGATGAGTTTTTCGATGAAGTGGTTGACTCACTTATAGAAAGTGGCGATATCAAGGTCTGGAGAGCGAAGGAAATTCTGTCAGACATTCAGTCGCCCGTTCACCACACTGAGACAAGAGACATTCGTAGTTCGGCCTGTGGCAAAGTCATTCTCTTAGGTGAGCACGGTGTCGTATACGGCAGGCAAGCACTGGCTGCGCCGCTACCTCTTGCCATTGAAGCCAAAGTTGTCAAAGCCAAGGAAAAAACTATCGTTATTCCCAGATGGGGAATGGAACAGACCATTCACACTGTCGAGGAACATCCACAAGGGCTTATTGGTGTTCTCGCGGTTCTGCTTGAGAAGCTAGAACTCACCAAAGAGAATATGACCATTGAAGTGTTCCCAAACGTACCCAGAGCGATGGGTTTGGGGGGTTCTGCTTCCATGGCTGTCGCAATCATTCGGGCATTGGCGGACTTCTATAAATTGGACCTTTCATTGAATGAAATCAACTCATTAGCTCTCGCCTGTGAAGAAGCTGCGCACGGTAGCCCTTCAGGGGTGGACAACACGATTGCGACGTTTGGTAAACCTCTTTTATACAGAAAAGCACTTGAAGAATCGGATTGTGAATACTCGTTCTTAAAACCGAACGAGCCAATCCCTTTGGTCATCGGCATGACCGGAAAGGAGAGTTTTACAGCCAATATGGTCGAGCAAGTCCGATGTGCTCGTGAGCGCCGCACGGGTCACTACGACAGAATTTTTGATCAGATGGGTTCTATGGCTGCCAGCGGTGCCGATGCCTTTGTTCAAGGAGATCTCGAACAACTAGGCGATCTGATGAATCTCTGTCACGGTCTATTGAATGCGATGCTTCTTTCTACGCCCGAATTGGAGGAATTGGTCAGAACCGCTCGGGAATCGGGCGCTTTAGGTGCGAAAATTACTGGTGCTGGTGGTGGTGGCAGCATGGTCGCTCTATGTCCCGGTTCGCAACAGGTAGTGGTAGACGCCATGGAGTCTTCCGGTTATCAAGCACTTGCTTTTGAGGTACATTAATTAATGAGAATAGCTACTTGGAATATCAACGGTATTCGTGCACGGCTTGATTACATCGCGCTATGGCTGGAAGAACGGCAGCCTGATATCGTCGGTTTTCAGGAATTGAAAGCTCAGGACGAGGCGTTTCCACATGGTGTTTTTAATGAGCTCGGATACACGGTACAGACCCATGGTCAAAAATCATGGAACGGTGTAGCTGTCGCGACAAAAGAGAGTGTTGAGGTGACGCAGAAAGGTTTGCCAGGACGAGAGGAAAACGGTGCACGACTCATCACCGCGCAAGTAGAAGATCTGTCTTTTACCACCGTTTATTGTCCGAATGGTAAAAACGTGGAACACGCAGACTATGCAATGAAATTGGCGTGGTTCGATGCGCTGAACGAATATTGTCAAGATCAGCTTTCAAAGTACGAGCAAGTTGTGGTTTGTGGCGATTTCAACATCGTTGCACAACCGTTGGATTCTCATTTAGGTAGGAAGGGTGATGGCGACATTTTTCATACAGAGTCTGAACGCGATCGTCTGTCCAGTTTATTTAAGCAAGGATTGCATGATATCTATCGTGTCAAGTACCCAGACTCAGATGCGTATTCTTGGTGGGACTATCGAGCCGGCGCGTTTCAGCGGAATATGGGTCTGCGTATCGATCTTATTCTCGGCACTCAGGCTGTTTTTGATCGTACGCGAGAAGTGGTCATTGATCGAGATTATCGAAAGAAAAAGGAGGGCCTGACGGCCTCTGACCATACTCCGGTCTATATCGATATCGACTAGATGGATCTGGCTCCGCCGCCGATTTTGGACTGGAGGAGTTTTTTCACACCGCTAACTTGAGCAAGGCGCTCCAGGACCGTATCTGTGAGATCGGGTGGGCAAATGGTTTTCACCTGTGGTCCTGCGTCAATGGTGAAAAAAACCGGTAGCTTCTGAGCGATTAATTTCTTAATCACCTGTATGCAATCGAGTGTTGTTGAGTTCCAGTACATCATTGCTGGGATGCTACTCAACATCAAGGCGTGCATTTTCCGACAGCTGAAATCTGCAATTTCAGCAAGTGTTTGGAAGTCTTTCTGCGCGACGGCATTTAGTGCAGAGGTGAAATCCCGGTGAGTAGATGACACCCAACTTGAATAGTAATCTGACGTTGCCCTGCTCAACTCCATACCTATAGTGGAAGAGAAAAGCTTCGGGGTGTCGTCGGTAATCGCGACGACCACAGCAAGGTCCCAATAAGACTCGTCATGAATTTGTGTGGTATCGCAGGAATCAATTGTTGGATGGTCCGAAGCTAGCGGAACGAGTGTGGACCAAGCGCCGGTGACCGAACGGGCGGCTGAGGCGGACCCCCGTCGTGCCCAATCAGTTTTTTGCTTGATATCCCAACCTAAGTCGAATGCACTTGAAATAGCCTCTGTCAGCGCCGCAAAACCGGATGCGGACGAAGCCAATCCTGCGCTGACTGGGAAATTGCTTTCAGAGGTAATGGTCAGAGACGGCAGTTCAATCTCCTGACGGAGTCGCTCCAACCATAGGTTGATTTTCTTATCTGCTACTAACAGACCATTAATCACAACTTGATCAGAATCATTTTCGCTGACGGTGGTTTCCGTCGTCAGTGCTGAAAGAGCGATCGAAAGCGAAGGTGTTGCGGGAATGTTGTATTCTGTGTTCGCCTTTCCCCAGTACTTAACTAAGGCGATATTTGGATGAGCTATCGCCGTAGCGGAACTCATTGATAGTCTGGCGGTGCCTTGAATCCATACCCTTCTTTCTCTAATATCTTTGCTACGCCAATTGTCGTTAGATCGCCGTATTCAGGTCCAATCAGTTGCAATCCGATAGGTAAACCGTCGCTTGCGAGTCCTGACGGGAAAACAGTAGAGGGTAAGTAAGCATTAATGGCAATACCCGCCCAAAAAACCTGTTCGAAATAATCTCGTGGCTTGCCGTTGACAATGACGGTTCGTTGACTCATCGGTCCGTGGTCGTGTGGAAACGCGGTTCGGGCCATGATCGGTGCGAGTACGAAGTCGTAATCCTGGAAAAAACGATACCAACCCCATCGAATGTGGGTACGTTGCTCGTTACTGACAATCCAGTCCTTGAATCTACCTACCTGATTTCGAATGATCAACGCATTCATACTTTGATCATTGGGGTCCAGAGCATTGGCACGTTCCACAGCTTCCTGATAGACATCATCCGGCGACCGACAAAACATGGTCATTTGGAGTAGCTGTTGATACACGTTATGGTGGTGCTCGGCGGGGAATTCTGGCCGGGCATCGTAATCAAGTTCAGCGCCAAGAGATTTAAGCGTCTCACATACTCGATCCACTGCCGCAAGGACTTCCGAATCCACTGGCGCCATTTCATCGTTCCGCCACACAGCAACTCGCCACTCACTTGGGTTTTTCTTCAAAGGTTTGAGATTAAGTCTCATTCCTTGGCTCATTAACTCGTCTGGTCCTGCCATAGCAAGCGTTGCAGTCTCCAAATCGTCTGCCGATCTAGCTAGGGGTCCAATCACTGAAAGGTCCGAAGGACTCAAGATGCCCGACATGGCATGCCCTCTCGGAGGTAACAGGTTCCATGTCGGCTTGTGTCCAAATACGCCGCAGAAATGAGCGGGATTGCGAATTGATCCACCAATGTCTGAGCCCGACTCAATGCCAGTCATACCGGATGCGAGCGTCGCCGCTGAGCCGCCCGAAGATCCCCCAGGAATGAGTTTCTTGTTCCATGGATTATTGGTGGTGCCATAAGTATCGTTATAGCTCTGAAAATCTGACAACCTGAGGGGTACATTGGTCTTACCAAACAATACGACACCCGCGCGTTTCATGCGCTGAACAGAAAGCGCGTCTTCATCCGCGATGTTGTCCTTCATTTCTGGAATACCCCAGGTCGTTGGGGTACCTGCAACGTCGTAGGACTCTTTAATGGTCATTGGCACGCCGTGCAGAGGTCCCAAATTGACTTCACCTTTGGCTAGTCGGGCATCTGCCTCCTTAGCCGCGTCCATAGCTTCGTCGCGGATTTGGACAATGATTGAGTTCAGGTCTTCGTTATATTGGTCGACTCTATCTAGGTAGTACTGCAGGAGTTCGACACTTGAAACTTCGCGTTCCCGAATCAATCGTGCGAGAGTGGTAGCAGATAAAAATGCGTAATCAGACATCAGAAGCCTTTGTAATTACTAGAAATGGAGAAAGAACGGCATGGCGTTCAGGTTTTGAAGTATACGAGAGCAAATGAACTAATATCAATCGTGGTAGTCAAGTACCTCGAGAGCTGCTTCATGTAATTCACATGACCCACTAGCAAGAATGTGTCCACCTTTGGTGGGATCTCCACCACGCCAGTCTGTGATACTTCCGCCGGCATTTAAGACAATGGGGATTAGAGCTAGGATATCCCACGGATTCAGTTGATTTTCACATACCAGATCAATCGAACCGGCAGATAGGACTGCATACTGATAGCAGTCGCCACCATATCGTGTCAGACGAACGGAATTCTCCAATCTCTGGTAGGATCGACTTTGCGACTTCTCACGAAAGAGTCGAGGGTCGGTAGTCATGAGAGTGGCTGAGGGAAGATCGGTTTCGTTTCGTGTATTCAATGTGGTTTTTTTGTTGTGTCTGGAATACCATGAGCCATCAGGTTCGCCAACAAAGAGTTCATCGGTAAAAGGTTGGTACATAAGACCCAGTATTGGCTGTCCTTCGTCGCATAAAGCAAGGAGCACCCCCCAGTGGAGTAAGCCACTGATAAATGCTCGTGTGCCATCAATTGGATCGATAACCCAAGAAAATCTGCCCTGAACCAGATCGTCGTATTCCTCCCCAATAATGCCGTGAGAGGGGTATTTTCGGCGTATTTCCTGGCGGATGAAATACTCACACTGTTTGTCCGCTACGGTGACTGGATCAAAGTCCTCGCCGTCTTTTCTATCGACCACAACCGACTGTCTGAAGTGGGTCAATGTTCTTTTGCCCGCGCGCTTGATGAGGTCACAGGCAAACTTAGTAAATTCAGATGTCATTCAATCATCAACGGGTAATACATCAATTCTTGGGTACGGCGATATCTAATGTGGTTAGACTAGCCTCGGTAGACTTAATTATGAACTGCAAAAACTTGGTTTGTTCGGTATGAACCTGTACAGACGGCTCGTGAATCGAGACGAATGGCAATTTCTGGCGATGTTGCCAAAGGCGGCACCGGCACTAGCGATTCTTTGGTGGTTTCTGTTGATCACTAGAGGCGTATTACCTGCTTTATTCGCGGTAGGCATGGGACTCTTAGTTGGAGCAGTGCAGTCTGGCACTGGTATCCCTCTAGCGCTGGCATTTGTCGGGTTTCTTTTCGTCGCAGTCCAGACCCTCTCACCTCTTCATCTTGCTACGAGTCAAAATCTTGGAAGCAGGATGGCAGCTTATATGTACGACAGCCTATCAAATACCTGCGTATCGCCGCCGGGGATAGGTCATCTAGAAGATCCCGAGCTCACTAAGGATCTTGCGATGGCAAGAGACTTTGATTTGGGAATCAGTGGACCACCTTTGGACGTATCGATGGATTTCGTCGCGTCCGGGCTCGTCGAAATGGTAGCTGGCCTTACCGCTGCTTGTATTCTGTTTGGCTACGCATGGTGGGCACCTCTCGTGCTTGGCGGGGCATGGATCATGACGCATTACCTGTTGCGTGATAGTGCGATCTGGAGAGATCGTCAAACAGATGAAGTCAGATTAGCACAAAGGCATGCGGACTATGCGTACAAAATGGCGGTAGATCCTCCTGCATCGAAGGAAGTACGTCTGTTTGGACTAAGCGAGTGGGTCGTGGAAAGGTTTACGAAAGAACGGCGCTTTCTACACGATCTACGTTGGCATGCAACGCGCCTGCGACAAAAACCGGTTATTTGGTGTCTGCTGCTTGTACTTTCTGCAAACGCGTTAGTTTTCGGCTTTATGGCGATGGATGCGGTGGCAGGACTTATTGAATTAGATCGACTCGTGATGTTCGCCGCGGCTGGTATGACCACTAGTTCAATAGCTTTCGGCGGCTTGTCCTGGGCGTTGGATAGCGCATCTGCGCCAGCAGGTGCAGTAGTCCGCCTAGAGCCTGAGATGGCAAAGCGGGGTGATCTGAAACGCGCCACAACGTCACCCACTGTGGGTGACAACGAAGACATTGTTTTCAACAATGTGACTTTCGCATATCCAAGGACTGGCGAGGTGATATTAAAGGAATTCAATCTGGTTATTCCTGCAGGTACCTCCATGGCGATTGTTGGAGTCAATGGGTCAGGCAAGACCACCATTGCCAAGTTGCTTTGCAGGTTCTACGACCCTCAATCCGGTTCGATTCAGATAGGCGATGTTCCAATTTCTGAAATCGATATTAAGGACTGGCGACGTCGGACCACGGCGGTGTTTCAAGACTATATGAAGCTCGAATTGCCGCTTCGAATGAATGTTTCTCCTGACTTGCAAGCGGACGATGAACGGATCCTGCAAGCGTTAGAGAATGCGGGAGCAAGACAGGTGGCTGATTTAGATACGCCACTCAATAGAGCCTATCTAGGTGGGACGGACCTGAGCGGCGGTCAATGGCAACGGGTAGCTTTAGCGCGAGCTCTATGCTCAGTGTATAGCGGAGCGCAACTGGTCTTACTGGACGAACCCACCGCACAATTAGACGTACGAGGTGAAGCTGAGATTTTTGATCGCCTCTTGGCGGAAACACGCGGTACGACCACCGTTTTAATCTCGCATCGTTTTTCCACTGTACGCAAAGCCGATCAAATTTGTGTCTTAGAAAAGGGACAGGTAGTTGAGCTCGGCAGTCACGAAGAGCTCATGCAACAGAGAGGAAGGTATCAGACCATGTTTGATCTGCAGGCTTCTCGATTTGAGCAAGGTGAGCAGGAAGAGGAGCAGTTAGATGTCGTCTAGTGCAATCATGCTTGATCAGATGCCTTCGGCAATGCCCGCCATGTGGCGAGCGCTGAAACGAGGTTACGATGCCGAACCTGCTTTGCTGGTGGTTGCGTTTATCTTGTCGTTATTAGCAGCTCTGCCGGATGCCTTATTCGCACTTTGGCTAGCTCTCCTGGCCATGGGTATTACTAACGGCGATACCACCCTACTTTGGACGGGCGTCATCGGGTTGGGATTATTTGCGACCTTAACTTGGGGGCTGAAGGTCATCAGCGATCGAACTCAAAGAAAATTTCGGGATAGGGTATCCATCGCGCTGGAATCACACGTAGCTAAATTACAAGCGAGTGTCATCACGGTTGCACATCACGAGCGACCTGAATATCTTGACCGCCTTTCTATTCTGCGCAACCAAGTATTTGTGCTGGACCACATGTATATGTCGATATTTTCGACAGCCGGATGGTTTCTGCGACTTGGCGTAACTGGTGCTTTATTGGTTACGGTACACCCTGCATTGCTCCTCCTGGTACTGTTTGCGCTTCCTACTGTATTGGCTGCGACATGGCGACCTGCAGTCGAACGTGCCACCGAGGAGAAAGCTGCGCCTCACGATCGTCGAGCTAAGCATCTGTTTGATCTCGCAACTACCGCTGGTCCAGGCAAGGAAGTTCGGCTGAGTGGTATCGAACAGGATGTAGTCAGGATGCGCCGAAGTTCATGGGACAGTTGGTATCGGCCGGTGTCGCGGGCGAGGACTGTCTCATCTATCTATAACGCTTTCGCTTGGACTGTATTCGGCACGGGTTTTGTTTTGGCGGTCGTGTTTGTCGTATATGGACTTGAAGCTGGTCCAGGGCCTACCTTGCTGCTATTAGGTGCCGGCTCAAGACTTTCAGCGTATATCAGCGCGACGGTGGGTGAACTTGGCTTCCTTCGTGGCATCTGGATGGATGGGTCGAAACGGTTGGCTTGGTTGGAAGACTATGCGGACTTTGTGGCCAGTCATGCGAACCTAGATGCTCCTTCGGGTATTAACCAAGGGATCGAGTTCAAGAATGTCACTTTTGCCTATCCAGGTACTTCCAAGAACGTCCTGGAACACGTTAATCTGAAGCTAAAAGCAGGATCCGTCATTGCATTGATTGGAGCCAATGGTGCTGGTAAATCTACTTTGGTTAAGTTACTGGCAAAGATGTATGAGCCAGATTCTGGTGAAATTCTTGTGGACTGTCAAAGTTTGTCAAAAATCAAAGCAGATAGTTGGCGAAATAAACTCGCAGGGGCATTTCAAGATTTCTTTCGATTTGAATTTCAGGCCCAATATACGGTCGGTGTTGGCGATAAAACACGACTAGACGACACTCAAGCTGTTTCAAACGCTGTAGGCAGAGCGGGTGCGGAATCCGTAATCAAAGAACTCCCAGAAGGAGTAGGAACTCAATTGGGTGTCACTTGGCCTAAAGGAGTGGAGGTGAGCTTTGGGCAATGGCAGAAACTATCGCTCGCTAGAGGTTTTATGCGGGACGAACCTTTGCTCTTGATATTGGATGAACCAACCGCCGCGCTGGATGCTGAAACAGAGCACGGACTGTTTGAACGATACGCATCCGCGGCGCAGTCCCCTGAACATACTGCCAACGGGCGGGTCACTTTGTTGGTGTCTCATCGATTCAGTACCGTACGGATGGCTGATCAAATCGTTGTATTGGATGGGGCTAAGGTGGTGGAAACTGGCTCGCACGACGAACTCATGAGTCGACAAGGACAATATGCGGAGCTATACAACCTACAAGCCAGCGCCTACCAATAGGTCCACAAATTCTTAGTAGGTTCGATACCAATTTCGGAATGTAACGAATACAACGATTTATCGTTCTTAATCTCGGAGCTCTGGTAATATAGGAATAGATTCGATCTCGCGCGAAAGCTCATGTACTTTTGGCGTTCTCTTACAACGGTAACAAATCCTCAAAAAATTCCGTTGGAAAGGTACGGTTTAAACGAATCAGAGAATTACCATCTACTCTTCGTTTTGCCGCACACAACAAAGTTGGTACATTCGAGTTTCGAGACCAGTCCTGACATAAACGCCGGTCTAGGTTTCTAACAGCACGTTATGAGCCTGCAAAATTCTGAATCTCAGGTAGCACGGGCTTATGAACGGGTAAGGTCGTTTCTCGAAGAGCGCCTCACCCCTCTTTGGAACAGAATCGATGAGTGGGCAAGACAGGAAACCGCCCAAGCGCTGTCAGATGTTGACGATGTACCACCCGTCAATCTCAAACGGATGGGGAGCATCATCGTCCGGTCGGTTCCTTTCATGCGACCTATGTTGCTTCATATCATCACGATATTTGGCATGGGGTTCTTGCTCACCGCCATATTCGTAGTTTCGGGAACAATTGCGGATGATATGTGGGACAACAAGATGCTTGTCAATGACAAGTTACAACCTTTTCAAGCATTTGTCATATTTGTCGATGACACGTATTTGAGACCTGAATTCCTTGATGAGGAGGAACTTGCTGAAGTAGAACGCAGGGGTTTCGCAGGTGAGGATCTGAGTCCAGATCAACGGCGTACATTGCGCAATCGAATGTTGATCTGGTTCTTTGTCGGAGAGCTCTTTGGAATTTTGTTGCTTTTCTTCTATCGGTATTACCCTGCTTGGGTTTGGCAAAACGTCAATCATTACCTGCGCGTGGCGATGGTTGAAAAGCTTGAGTATCTATCGCTTTCTTTTCACCACACCAATCGGGCGGGTGATGCCATCTATCGAATCTATCAAGATAGTTCCATGGTGGTGAACGTACTCCAGGAGGTCGTGATCGGACCACTTGAGGATATCAGACTCCTTTTCATAGCGTTTATGTTCTTAGTTTTCTTTGATCCAATTCTGGCTATCGCTGTGCTAATTTCTTTCATACCCATGACCATTGTCACAGCGTATGCAACTCCAATCATTCGTCGACTTGCAGTAGCAAACCGTGTGACTAACAGCAACCTCACGTCTAGACTGCAGGAAACCTTTTCAGCTTTAAAAGTCATTAAGGCTAATAATGCCGAACCCATCGTTACTGAGAGATTTGACGAGGACTCTCACAAAGCTCTTGATGCTGCTCTCTACCTACGCTTTGGAATGGTAGCTTTAAGTCTGATTGTGGCGGTGATCGGTGGCTTGTTCATTATTGGTCTTGAGTATTTATTACTTACTTGGACGGTGAATGAGCGGGAAACAGCTGTACCGGGTTGGGCCATCATATTTGTTGGCTATATGACGTGGAATCTCGCAGCCTATAACACTGCTAATGGACGGTTAGGTGAGAGTATCGGTAGAGGTCGAGGGTTTGTTCGGCTCTGGTGCATGCTACAAGATCTCTTTATTGGCTTGGAACGCGCGTTTTATTTCCTAGACCTGAAACCGAGTGTGGTAGACCCAGATGAACCGGTGGATTTTCCCGAAACGCTCGAGACAGTCGCTTGGGAGAATGTGCACTATCGATATGAAGAAGATAAGAAGGTACTCCATGGAGTGAACCTAGAAGCTGAAGTTGGTGAGATTACTGCCATCGTTGGTAATACCGGTTCAGGAAAGTCGACCTTGATGTCTTTGCTTCTGCGGCTCTATGATCCAGAAGAGGGTCGGATAACCGTGAATGGCATTGATCTACGAAATTTCCGACTAAACGACATTCGGCGAAAAAATGCCATTGCGATGCAGAAAAATGTGCTATTCACAGGAAGAGTAACAGACAACATTTCCTTTGGATTAGACGATGTTGATTTTGCTACGGTTCAAGAAGCCTGTCGAATTGCTTGTGCGGATGAGTTTATCCAAAATATGGAATTTGGATATGACACTGAATTAGGTGAACGTGGTAGCAAATTGTCTTCCGGTCAACGGCAGCGTTTAACGATTGCCAGAGCAGTCGTCCGCGATACACCTATATTGATCCTTGATGAGCCAACCGCATCGCTGGATGCCAAAACCGAACACCGAGTATTGGAAAATCTCTCGGAATGGGGAAAGGATCGGCTTGTCTTTCTGATTACACATAGGCTGTCTACAATCCGAAATGCAGACAAGATTGCGTTCTTGGAAGATGGAGTAATCGTAGAGGTTGGGTCGCATGACCAGCTGATGGCCATTGAAAATGGTCGCTATCAACGCTTCGTGAATGCCGAAGAAGTCGGCTTAACTGAGTCCTTGGTGTGAGGGATAGTTAGCCGGTCATGTATCAATTTTTCAAGAGAGTAGTTCAAAGACGGAAAGTTGATTCAACGACTGATACAACCCAGAAAGATCATTCGGTCTTCAGTGGGTTTAAAGCTGGGGCGACATTCGATGATCACCTTGATACAGCACCTGAGATCAGCCACTCCCAAGCACTGAAGATCGTTCTTCGTGGATTCAAATGGCTGAAGTACGCGAAGTGGCTGTTCGTGACTAAATGGGTCATGGCAACGGCGATCATTGTGCCTGGACTATTTATCGGTTGGTTCTGGAAAATAGTGACTGATCATGTGATATTGGGCGTTCCTCTAGACGCGGATGAGGTGAATTTTCCACCTCATATGCACTGGCTGTTGGAATTGCTAGAAGGTCGGGACCCGCTGAACATCGCGTTCATCTTGCTTTGTATTTACGTAGTTGGACTATTGTTAATCGGGACGCGGGCAGGAGGTACGGGAGCAACACTGTATGGAGGTAGGGATGCTGCCAGTAATGCAGAAAATGCTGTAAGCGGTGGCCAAGGTGGTGGCTTTGGTGGAAGTTCTGCAGGTGGTTTATGGGGGATTCTCGAATGGTGGGCAAGTGTTCGATTATCACAACGCTTTATCAATGCGCTCCGCACGGATTTATTTAAACGCTTGATCAGGTCTCCTATGACCACGATAGACGACCATCGCATCGGTGATTCGCTCTACCGAACACTGTATGACACACCCATGGTCTTTACGAATGTGACAGAGACTACTCTTTCTCCGTTTTTCACATTTATCGGGATTGGACTGACGTTTTATCAGTTGTGGTGGACGTATGCAGAAGTCTCGTTCCTGATCATCGTGCTCATTGCACTGATGATTCCACTCACAATGATCACAACGATTGCACCTTCACGCTGGATTCGTCGTATGACTCAGAATCAGCGGGCTGCGAGCGCTGCTACCACTAATGTGCTTGAAGAAACGATGAACAACATTAGTGCAGTACAAAGCCTCGGTGCAATGAACAAAGAGAAAGAACGCTTTGCGAAGAAGAGTGCTCATGCATTTTGGCGAACTCGCATTGCGATGTTTCCTTGGGTTGGTGTTGAATTGATCATCGAAATCATCGGATGGCCATTAGGTTTTTACCTCTCCTGGCACGTGACCAACTTAGTCATTGACGGTGCTCTGACGGTCGGAGATTTTGGGGCATTGTTTGGACTCTACATGGGCCTACGTGGATCTTTCGTTGGTCTCGGCCGGCTCTGGTTAAACATTCAAGACCAAGCGGCAGCGGCACGACGTGTGTTTGTCTTCCTAGATCGAGTCATTGACGATGAGGAACACCAACCAGGTAAAAAGCTTCCGGATCTTAGACACGGTGTTAGGTTAGAGAATGTGGATTACTACTACCCCAACGGCCATCACGCATTAAAGAACATCAATCTAGATATGGAGATTGGTAATGTCTTTGCGTTAGTGGGTCCGACAGGTTGTGGTAAAACGTCGTTGGCATACTTGTTACCCGCCTTTCTCAAACCGACATCTGGGCGTGTGACGTTGGATGGACACGACGCAAGAGAAGTCGATCTAACCTCGCTCCGAGATCAAACGGCATATATCTTCCAGGAACACCTGTTGCTCTCTGAATCCATTCGCGCGAATCTTGAACTGGCTAATCCTGACGCAGGCGACGATGAGATTTATGACGCGTTGGAAAAAGCTGGTTGTATGGAGTTTATTTCTCAATTACCAGAGGGTATTGACACCAGACTCGGTAGATCTGGCGATACCCTATCGGTAGGCCAGCAACAGAGACTTTGTATTGCACGTGGCTTGATCCGGGACTCAAAAATTCTGATACTTGACGAACCTACTGCGGCGCTAGACCCTCAGACTGAGAACTTACTTGTCAAGTCTTTACATGAAGCAGCTGAAGGGCGATTAGTCATTGTCATCGCCCATCGATTATCCACTATCAAACAAGCGGACCAGATTATTTTCCTGGACGAAGGTGAAATCAAGGAGACAGGATCACACGATACACTCATGAAAAATGAAACAGGTGCCTATCGTGAATTTGTGAATCTTCAGATGTCTACCACAGAGCCTGCTGGAGACCCGGCTTAGAGAGTAACGCTGCTTCTTTCCTCGCCAGCTGTATAACGATCAACAAAAGAAGCTAACTATAAAGGCGTAGTTAGCCTATATACACATCAAGTTTCGACATCGCTAAGTTGAGTTGTCCACTACGTTCTTTTCCTGACTTCGAGGACTTCGTGGTATCAATTTCAATGGGCGAAATACTGGGCAACCAATCATCACAGGCACTCAATACTCTCCGGTTGATTGATACACTGCTTGGCTTTCGGAACGCAATCTCTCCTCTAGAGAGAATTGATCATCAAAACCACCAGGTTCGACAGTCAAATCCTCATTGACCTTATGAGCCCAACATCGTCCTCCACCGTTTGCTAGACACGCATCTGCAATGGCTTCGAGGCGATATCGACAATAAACCCTTTTCACAATACTGGATCCGTGATGCATCGCGTATGGGTGCTCGGTAGAACACGACCAGTGTTCTGAGTGGCTGTATTCATCGCGGTAACCAGCAACGATGCGTTCAACCCTAGGAACTGCATACTCTGGTACCTGTCGCATGTACTTCTTGAATAGCACCCTAAAACGAGGTTCGGTGGGGTGTGCACTTGCAGCACCCAGCCAACCCAGCGCTCGGAGATTACTCTTGCGCACCTCTCCGGCTCCATTGAATAGAATGTACGCCAGACGCGACTGCGCGTCCCGAAATCCTCGTCTTGCAAGTTCAAGCAAGATCGGATATGCCTTCTCGTACTCACCGTCTCGGTACAGCTTGTTTGCTTGTTGTCGAGCCATTCTCATCCGTCGGATGTCAGAAACACTCATTTCCTCAGGATCGATCGGTATGCCGTGAAATGAGAAGCCGTATGCAACTACCTCCTCAATGTGATCGCTTAGTATTGATGGTTCAGATACTGTGCCGCCCGTCCTACCGAAGTACAGTAGAAAATCCGTCCACTCATCGTAAGTGATTCCATCTGCAAAACGTTTGTCGAGTGTTTTAATGTCCTCAGCGTCCGGTCGCATCGCAGCGAGCCTTTCAAAGCCTCTCCACATTGCGTTATATTCATCTATGTGAAGGGTCCGATTCGGTGTAACGTTTTCCTCTATGAGAGACTGTGTTAACAACATGAGCCGATCAAAGTCACTGGTTTCGTCTTCAATCACATCATCCAAAGACTTACCTTGGGACATAGCTATCGAGCTAGCCAGCACCGCGAGCACACAAAGTCGTAGCTGAAGCGAGGTAGAAGTGACCATGATCGAACGAAATAGTCTTCTGATCAGCAATACCCATACCAGCTTGTTGGCAACTCTTCGATCCATATTACCTCTCCGGTGCGTCCATCATAGGTTATGCACACTTGTACTTCATAACTAATCTTATGTGGCACACCTTGCATACCTATCGGAGGGCAAATTTTTGTTCGCGTTTCATAATGGCATTCTATTCTGTGATGAATGAAGGCGCAGGTGTCCGGATCTCCTACTACCGGTATGCAGTAATCACCTTCATCTGCAATCACCAAACTCACAAATCCACAAGTCAGCAAAAGCGTAAATAGAGTGCTCAACCCTTTTCTTGAAATGTTTTTCAATTTCCTAATCCTCTTCATGATACAAAGTGTGAAATGTGGATTGCCGAAAGGCTTCGCTGAACTCTAGCCACATCTTATAAGAAATTATACACCTAAACAGTTGGTGCAGAAAATAATTCTCGAACATACCACGAGAAAATTCATTTCCGTGCAGTGACTCCTCCTATTCTTCGTGTGCATCTAGAGCGTTGTGATGAGAGGTCGCCGAAATAGTTTCGGACCAACACGGTACGTAAACGTCACGAGTTATAAACGGATCTGAGTCAATAAGCCGTGCAGTCGCCACGTTCGCGTCTGCCTACGGCGTTCTTCCGTCAAATGCTGACAGCGAAGAGTTTTCAATTTCTTATTCAACGATTTAGATTCTCTATAGGTCAGTCCAGCTCTTTAGTGATTACGGGTGGATTGCTGGATTGCATTTAGTTTGAATGAAACACCGAGAACATCCTGCCGCCCGGTGTACAGCTTACGATTGTGTATCAGTTAGAGCCACTTCTGATACTGGGGTAGTTGAGGGGTGGAGACGCCTCGCAGCCGAGAACCTACTGCAACGCTAGATTCCCAGTCAGAGAACGCACTTGTCAAGTCTTTACATGAAGTAGTTGAAGTGCGATAGTCATTGTCATTGCTCACCGATTATCCACTATCAAACAAGCGGATCAGATTATTTTCCTGGACGAGGTTAAACCAAGGAGACAGGATCACACGATACACCCATGAAAAATGAAGCAGATGCCTATCGTGAATTTGTGAATCTTCAGATGTCTACCACCGAGCCTGTGCAGGATCGTGAACTCTAAAATCGGTCAATTTGTCGCAATGCGGCGCGCATCCTAGATTTACGTTTTTCTTCAACCATTCTCGTAGTTTTCCAGTTTTCTTCCTGAATCAATTGACGCGCATGTTGCCATCGAAAGTTTCTATCGGGACTGTGATGTTCTTCGATGTTGATGACATTACTGGTGCAAGGCATGGCTTCGCGTAAATTCTTTATGAAATTCTGAATTGAGGATTGATTTTCAGCCTTGCTCCTGACTTGATTGGAAAGTGTCATGTTAATTGCCACTTGGTGCACCGCTTCCTTGAATTTGTGACCTAGCGCAATTTGTGCAAATAAATCCGGATAATAAATGAAATTTTCATTGAACCCATAATGTTCATTAGTCCATTGATTAAATAGTGCGTGGTTGATTGACGCCATATTGGACGTGACCATATTCTTCACACCACTCGCTATTGTTTCAACAGCAATCTGTTTATCTCGGTTCAAATTTATGGGTGTTCCTACAGTAAAGATATTGTCAGGCATTTCTTCGTCCACAGAAAGTGCTTCACGAGAATTAGCAGCTTGGCATACGAATATTCCCTCAGCATCTGCCAGGTCTTCATCTACAAAAGGAAATACCGCACCCTGGATTGCTTTTTCGTACGCATCGAAATACTCTGAACTGGCATTACTTTTTAGGAGAGGTGATTTTTTCCTATACGCCTGCATTGCTGTCCTAACCATAACCGTTTTCATTTCAGAAGCTACGGTGGGCGGTAAAAATATAGGATCTGATAGCAATGCCGCCATGCCCATGAAAAACCGTCGCGGTGTAGGAAAAACTAGAAGGTTAGTATCAACGGTAAACATCTTTACGCTTGGGAATTATCGTTCCCTTTATTTGCTTCATTCCACTCAAAACCTTTTGCGATAGCCTCTTCTTCAGGCGTTTCACTTGTATAAATGGCGGAGTGACGAGTGAATGGATAGACTAAACAGGAATCGTTTTCTAAGTCCTCAAATATCTCTAAGTGAAACTCGATTTCCTCTTCTGAAAATCCGAGCTTGGCAAAAGCATCTGCCATTCGGCCATAGAGAGCATGTTCCACTCCAATCGCATTCGCCCAGCGTTCTTTCTCGGTTAGTGGTTTATCGGACATTTTGACTCCATCAGGTATCTAATGTTTTTTTGATTTTAGAAGTCAGGTTCCCGATGTCGCTCGTAATTCGCATGTTCTTCTCGCATACCTGCAAGTTGACTCTTCATGCCTTCGTGCTCTGCTTTCACCAGCAAGGGATCCACATCTATCCGTCGCTATGCGTTTTGTTCCCACTCCTTGATCGCCTTCTCAAATTCTGACGCCTCGCGCCGAGATCGTGAATGCCGCTGATAACGTTTCGCTTTGAAGATTACTCTGTCAAGGAGCTTCACCCAGAGGTACAAAAGGCTTGCACACAAGCCAGAAGACTAGCCGCTCACTTAAGCCGTTAACTGCTGTGAATCGTCAGAAACAGAATTCTTAGGCAAAATTTTCTGAAGCGTGTAGACCAGTATGGGACGGGTACGGCACGCTTGGTGTCGACGTCACAGTGTTCTAGAAATAAAAAAAACTGCCGGTCTATAGACCGGCAGTTTCGGTTAGTGGTTGCCTGGTTCTACTTAGTCAAAATTGAATCGAATCGAAGCACCCATGATTCTTGGTTCTGTAAGGAAATAGTTCCGGTAGAAACCAGAAGTGTCAGATGTTAGATAGTGACCAGTCACGTTATCCTTGTCAAGCAGGTTCCGTGCCCATATTGATACGCCTACACCAGTCGAATCACTTTCGTAATTGATTGACGCATTGAGTTGTCCCCAAGCCTCAATTTTGTCTCCGACTGTGTTAAATTCACGCGCGAAGGAATCAGATTGCCAAAACATATCCAATCGATAGGTAATAAATCCGCTGTAGATATTGATGGGTGTTCCATAGCTCACACCAATCTTGAACGAGTGCTCGGGTGAATTTGGTAACTGATTGTCTTCTAAATTTATCGGTATGCCATCCGACACTTCTACGCCTAATGCGATTAGGTAATTACGGGACATATATGCTGGAATTGATACCCCGTTGGCGTTCGCAGGGTAAGAAACAGAGGAAATGGTTGTGCCATTACGAATATCAAGCGCTGCACCTGCTTGCAATGCTCCGTTAACCACAGCATCGGTCAAATGAATTTCGCGCGCGAGATAGTTGGTTGCAGTCAGTGCACCAAAATCAATGTTATTGAGTAACACCCAACCATCTTGTCCACCTGCCCTATTCGTCGGATCTAGAGAAGTTGAATCGCCAACTCGAGTATTTAAGTACCCATAAGCAAAATCAATTCCAATAGCATCCGTCAGTCGATACTTACCTTCGGCTTCAAGTCCGGCGATGAACGCGTCGATATTATCGGTTAATGCTGAGTTGTTGAGAATTCGCGTGGTCTGTAGACCCGAATAGTTGTAATAAAAGGCAGAGAAATTACTGGTTAATTTGCCATCCATCAATGTTGATTTAACGCCTCCCTCGAATGCGAGTATCCCCTCAGAATCAAACGTCGCTAATGAACGGTCCGCGAAGTCTATAGGAATGGCTGGGTTTAGACCCCCTGGTTTATAGCCTTTATTAATATGTCCGTAAAACAGCACGTCTTCGCTCCACTGATAATCCATCCCAAAGCGATAACTGATTTCCTCGAATTGGAAGCTAGTAGGACTGCCTGTCAGGAGTCGCGACTCATTGAACTGAGGGACGATGGGAACCATACGACTGAGAGCAATTCTTTCTGGGCTATAAGCTCCTGTTAATAATGCTCGATTGATCTGCGTGTCTGTTGCGCCATATAAGCGCAATAGCTCTAGTTCTGGTTCAGCGGTTGCGAAAGGACCCAGTAGTAAATTAAGTGTTCTTGACCAAAACGGAGCGCCGCCAATACCTGTGTTCTGAAGGTAAAGTGGGTGCAATAAGCCCTGTTGAATCATTGCTCCGACAGCAGCATCTAATGGAACAAACTCAACCGGTATACCTAAGGCTGCAGCCGTAGCTTCCAACAAAGATTGATGCAAACCAACAATTACACCGTGGTGGTTAAGTGCATTGAACAAAACACTTGTGTTGTTGGCAGACGTGAAATCATCGTTCAACCTCATTCCAGCGGTGAATTTGACGGTAGGGCTATAGTCATAATAAATTTCGCCGAAGTAGGAAGTTCCCTTGCGTACGTTCCCATTGACTGGGTCAACTGTGTTGTTGAAATAGCCAGGGTATAGAGGCGGTACACCTAATGCTGGTGCACCATACCTAGAGACTATATCGAGCGAATTAGACAGCACGTAATAGTCGGCATAGCGAGTGTCTTCAAAATCATTGATACCAGCTTGGAAATTGAACTTTCCGTCATAATTTGATCGTAACTTTGCTTCGATAGTGAAGTTATCAAAATGTACGCCACTTTGGTCATAGGAGAACATTCGATTGGTATCAACACCTTCTAGCATGCAGCCGCCGAACAAGCCACCTCTGCCAGCATTCAGAAGGCACTCACTGTTTAGCCAGTCAGCACCTGCTGTCAGCGCAGGACTAGAAACTGGATAGTAACCTGTGGGATTGATCGGGGTAGGATTAAAAATCGGTCCTACGTCCATACTATAGTCCTGACGATTCACCTGGTCGAATTTAGTAACCGCACCAATGACGCTAACCTCATAGTTGTCAAAGGAATAGTTCCCTCCCCAAGCGAATGTTCTATCCTCATTCATGAAGACCGGGTCCATGTCAGTATGCATGTTTCTATAGTCAACGTCGTTTGGACGGTGGAAGTCATAAAACTGGTCGCCTTCGCCATTCCAACCTAGTGGAATAGCTCCTGCTAAACCTCCAAAGATTCCTCCGGTGGTAGCGCCTTGATGAGGTTGCTCGAAACCAACTCCATTGGGTTCACAGCCGGTTGTCGGTAGCGCGTTACGAACACAGATCTGATTGGTGATGCGTGCTCGGTCGCTGTCCTCCTCCTGAAGAATTCCCATGACCCACATGTCAAAGTTATCGGCGAGGCTGAATCTCAAGGTTGCTCTCAAAGAGAACATATCTCTGCCATCCAGATCTGCGTCAATGCCTGGCAGTTTTTCACCGGCGGCGTTGGTTTGACCGTATGCAAGATTCTTGGTGTAACCGTCTCTCTTTAGTCTAAAGCCAGCTAAACGTACCGCGAAGTTATCGCCCATAGCAGCATTGATATGTCCTTTGAGTCGATTGTGCGAAAAAGACCCGGTTTCTAGATCAACTGAAAAGTTATTCTCAGAATACTCAGGTTTTTTAGTGATGAAGTTAACTACTCCTCCGGTGGCATTACGACCGAAAAGAGTCGCTTGCGGACCCCTCAGAATCTCTACTCGTTCCATGTCAAAAAATTCGTAGGTATTCAGATTTGCCTGGAGCGGAATTTCGTTCATGTGAGTCGAAACTCCGGATTCAGAACCTCCACTGATGATTAGCTGACCTACACCGCGAATGCTCATGCTTGAACCACCAAAATTAGTAGCAGTGAAGTTCATATTTGGCGTATTCAATTGAAGATCTGAGGTCTGAATGACCTGCTGTTCAATGAGAGCTTCCCCCGTCAACGCGGTCACAGCAATCGGAACGTCTTGAATATCCTCTCCGATTCTTTGAGCGGTAACAATAATTACTTCCTCAGTCATATCGGCGGTTTCATTGTCCGCACCGTCTTCCTGCGCTAGCACGAGTGAGTTCATGGTGCCAAAAGCGCCGAGAATCACCAAACCCACTAGGTACTTAAGATTTCTCTCTATCATGAGAGTCCCCCGTTCTTTTAGAGCCTTTCTGTCCAAGGTAGCATACTTGAAGTCTGCTAACCGCGACAATTCAAAGCTAGTTTAATATCTAGATAGCTTCTTCTAAGTTTAATGGATGTAGATAGAAGAAAACAGAGATAAACAAGGACTAGACAACCCTTTCCGTCTGTAACTTTTCGGTCTGCTCTTCTGTGTAGCCTAGTTCGGACAAAATCTCCCCCGTATGTTGTCCAAGGCTAGGGACGGATTTGCCGGGATTCAGGGGAGTTTCACTCATTCGTAGAGGTGGGATCACCGCATCGTAGGTTTCACCGTCACCGTCCTGCATCCCTTGTATATAACCATTTGCTCTTACACCTTCGTCAGCGGAAACTTGCTCGTAGGTGTTGACAGGAGCGTAGCGAACACCTGTTCTCTGAAATAGGTCGGTCCAGTATGCTGTTGTGTGTTTTTTTATTGTCTTCGCGAGTTCTTTCGAGAACCAAGAGTCCCAGCCGCTACTCTTGCCTCGATCAGCTTGTATGCCATGATTCTGAAATCTCTCATCCAACAAGATATCGGTCCGTTCGATAGCGACCAAAAACTCATCGAATTTATCTAGCGGAATGGCAATGAGGCCAATCCATCCATCGGATGTTTCGAAAATCCTGTAGGTGGCTCGAACTAAAGGATGTCCAAAATTTGCTCTTCCCGGAAGCTCACCACTCATTAAGTAATGAGTAATTTCACTTGCTTGAGCCCACGTCTGACCGCCTAGAAGGGAAGTCTCGATCTTCTGGCCTCTTCCAGTAGTCTGTCGATGATACAAAGCGGTGAGAATTCCAATGGTCATGTTCAACGAGCCTATATGGTCAGCGATCGTGACACCGACCGGCGATGGATCGTCACCATCGAAACCAGTCGTAGAGACTATACCTCCCGCACATTGGGCAGCAAGGTCTGCCCCTTCACGATGACTGTCGGGTCCAAGCGGACCAAAAGTGCTTCCCGCAGCCCATATCAACTTTGGATTGATCTCGGAGAGAGACTCATAACCCAGTCCCCATTCTTCCATAGTTCCTGGTTTGAAATTGCTAATCAAGATATCGGTGTCGACGATGAGTTTCTTAAGAATGTCTGAGCCTGATTCGGTCCTGAGATCAAGCGTCATACTTCGTTTACCGCGATTACAAGCGCTATAGAACGCACTTCGAAAATCGGTATCCGAGAGAAAGAGGAATCTGCTTTGATCGCCGAATCCCGGGAGTTCGACCTTGATTACTTGAGCACCTAAATCCCGCAGATAGGCTGCACTCTGAGGACCTTGGACGAGTAATCCAGCATCAATTACCTTAATGCCTTCTAATGCGCTCTGCATGAATCTTCTCTCGAATTTTCTATAGAACCACTATCGACGTTTTGCGCCACTCCAACTTGGCGCAATTAGTCGATTTGGCTTAAACGGGTAGATCACCAACCGCGTGATTAATAGAACCTGTCTCGTTATAGGATCTCATTACCATATCCGCAATTCTCATGAGGTGAACTTCGTCCGAGCCGTCGGCGATTCTGGACCATCGAGCACTGATGAGCATTTGTGCAAGAGGAGAATCATCTGAGTAACCCAACGCACCGTGAACCTGCAATGCTCGGTCGGTGACCTTCCAAAGCGTATTCGCTACATGGTGTTTTGCCATTGAAACTTCTGATCGAAAATCCATGCCGTTTTCGATTTTGTAAGCGCAGTGCAATACCATCAGCTTCGATGCGTAGAGCTCAAGTGCACTCTCCGACATCATCCATTGAATACCTTGTTTTTCCGAAAGTAAAGAACCGTGAGCAAATCGTTTTTGTGCGCGGTCAACCAACATTTCTAGGGCTTGCTCGATTTGTCCTAACCACCGCATGCAATGTGCAAGACGGGCAGGCCCAAGACGAACTTGACCTAATTTATGACCACCGCCTCGTTCACCGAGCATGTTCTCTCGAGGCACGCGAACATTGTTGTATTTGATTTCTGCGTGTCCGCCACCGCCACCCATAGTACGAACATCTCGTACCATCTCGAATCCTGGTGAGTCTGTAGGAACAATAAACGCGCTGTTTCTGGCTTGTGCGATTTCAGCATCCGGATCGGTCTTGGCGATGACGATCGCAAATTTCGCGCCGTGTGCACCCGATGTAAACCATTTATGTCCATTAATCACCCATTCATCGCCGTCCTCGACTGCTTGGGTCTTTATCTGCGTGGGGTCTGAGCCTGCGGTTTCTGGTTCGGTCATGGAAAAACACGATCTAGCTGTGCCTTCTATCAGGGGCTTGAGCCAATTTTCCTTTTGCTCATCTGTGCCAAAATGCAATAGTGTGTGCATATTTCCTTCATCAGGCGCTTGGCAATTGATGATGTAAGGTCCCATTGTGTATTTAACCGCTTCTGCAGACATCGCAGCCACAGCCGTAATGCCAAAACCCATTCCACCCCATTCTTCGGGCATGTGCGGTGCCCAAAGTCCCTGGTTTTTCGCCTGATCTCGCAAAGATTTGACTGCGACCCAGAAATCTTCTTTGGAGTTGCCCGAACGAATAGCAGCGATTCTTGGTTCAACGTTTTCGGTGAAGAACTTTGTGACCAGTAGTCTCGCGTCATCTATTTCTGGGGGAAAGGTAAAGTCAATAGCCATCAAGATACTCAAATGTTTTGTGGGAAATAAGGATACAAGGAATATGCCTTGAGACAGGCAGCTAGGATGAAAACAAGGCGAACAGATACATCTGTACCAAAGTCAGAAAGCAATACATGTTGCATCTGTAGAGGTCGGGGATGATCTAGAGTGGCAGTAGCGAAAAATCTGGACCGGATTATTTCACTCAAGGTGAGATCAAGATGATTACCAAACTACGGTCCGACAAATTACCCAGACTTTAAGCTTTAAGTGGCCGCAGTGGTGATTTAACGTGAGTATACGCGTGTTGAATTTTCATCTCGCTTTGAGATTTGTGCGGCACAGCTACAACAATGGAAGCGAGAGCATCTGAATGATGTGTAGTGCATGGACAGGACCTATCTACAGACGAGACAGGGATGCAGATATCCCGAGTAATTTCAGGTGATTAGTGTGCGAGATGCACATCCTATATCTCTCTCATGGCAAAAATAGTCGAGCTGGTTGACCGCCTAACTGATTGATCAATTCGGCGAGGGATCGGAGTACTAAGTCTCCTCGTCAGTGATTTTGAGGTGTCCGAAACATAGTCGGCGATAAGTCTCCTCATCACCTCTGGCCAGCGCGTCTAATCCTTTGCGTTGGCGCTCCCACATCTCCCACTCTTCGTCAGTACCGTTCAGACGATTGCCATCCTTGTCTTCCCGTAACCCAACCATAGGATCGCTAAATCTGCCGTCTCTTTTCTTTCGTGTTTTTTTAGCCATGATTTACCAATTCTTCAACTGCCAATCCGTTCGACTAGAACCAATTTGTAACACTCGTTCGATAACACCAATTCTACTCAGTTAGCGTCATCTAATCCAAGCGAAAGCGAGACCAGATCGATACCAATAATGTTTGTCGGATGCATGTTCTTGTCTGCCAGTTGGCTTGTTTCATCCGGACCCAGTATTGCCAGTTGTGCTTTGAACTCTACTTGGAAATCGGCGTTCTACAAGCCAAGTATCTTCTGAGTTGGAGCGAGCGCTAGTATTCTCGGTATTGTGAAAGGGTAGCTAGATCAATGTGCTTAAACCTCAGGAGGACATTTTGGAACAATATAATCCCGCAGTAGTGTGTAAGTAAGAAGCATTCAGGAACTTCTGCAATAGAGCAGAACGAAATAGTCGGCAGAACATGGCAATCTAAAAATGGACTTTGGCGACCCTAAAAGATCCTAGTAGAGAGAAACATTAAGGCAGAATATTCCCAGTATCCTGCCAATAGTCCTCAAGTACTAGAAAAGCACAGTAGCTCGAATAGTAACGGAATGAAATTAGGGAAAGTATGAATACCAAACAATTAACTCAAGATATTGAATTCTTTAAACAGGATCAGGATCTCCAGGATTTCAAGAGTTTTGAGCAACCCGGTGAGTATTTTCAGAATAGAGAACTCACGTACAAACAAGAACTGTCAGAGCAATTTAAGTCCTTGGGATCTAAGCTTCTTGAAGAGGAAAATGGTACATTCCTTGATGAATTCCATAACTTACTTAAAGCAAAACTTGAAAAAAGTAATTTTGTGCAAAATCTAGTGAATTGGCGCGGTATTCAAGAATTTTTTAAGTTAATTTCGTCGGATCAAAACGCAAAAACATTACTTACATATCTAATTAGAGAATTAATACAGAAAGCCGATGCAGAAAATGATGAAGTATGGCTTGCGGTGGACAATCTAATAAATTATTTACGTGAAAGCAAACTCCCCGCAGCTCAAACTAAGATCTGGCCTACGCTGATTTTATTCCTCTGGCGACCAGAGAGATTTGTGTTCATAAAGCCGACGTTTATGGACTCTGTTCTAAAGCGACTCGACTTTGAGAAGCTGGGACAAGGTGTGCCTTTGAACGGCAAGCTGTACAGACGTGTAATGGAGGATCTATCTCAGGTTAGAAAGGGATTGGCCGAACTTAAGCCCCGAGACTACATCGATGTACAGTCTTTTCTGTGGCATGTCAAAGATCTAGAGAACAAAAGGTCTGACGTGAAGCCTATAGAAGAGTCCCTTCCCTCGTCAAAACCGGAGGCTGTTCAGGATTTACCAACTAATCTAATCCTATATGGCCCTCCTGGAACCGGAAAAACGTATACATTGAGCCAAGAATATTTTCCAGGATATATGGAGGGAACGATCAAGCGGTACGAATTTGTGACTTTCCATCAATC
>MPMU01000029.1 GCA_002238665.1 Gammaproteobacteria bacterium bin55 | reverse complement strand
ACGACTCCGTCTCGGGCAAATGTTTCGCCCTGTATGCGTCCATTCCCCAATACATGTGCTCCGCCATGGATCCAAAACATAACTGGTAATGGCTCTTCAACCACTTCTGGTGTCCACACATTGATGGTTAGGCAATCTTCATCTTGTGGAATAGTCTGTTCACCAAAGCCTTGAGGACATTGAGGACCGTAATCAGATGCGTCTAGAGTTCCTTCCCACGCGGTTTTTGGCTGGGTAGCCTGCCAGCGTAAATCACCTATAGGGGGTTCAGCATAAGGGATTCCACGAAAAATCCTGATTCCGTTTTCAGTAATGCCCTGAACTTCACCCAAGCTTGTCATTACCTTCGGTGCTGAATCCTCGGCAGATAGCAACGGCGCGAAGCAAAGTGATATAGCAAACAACGCAAATTTCCAATATTTCATGGTGAACTCCCGATTCGGTACTTCCTATTAAACTCGTTTTTAGGCTACACAGGTGCCGATAGCGGTGACATGGGTAGAAGCGTATTTTCTGGATGATGGTTACACCCAAGAATCCCGATCGATAGTGATACCAGTCTCCAGCCTCGCAGAGTTTGAGCCGCTAGATAACAGCCTCAAATAATTCGAGCTCTGGGTGCCCTATGTATGTCCCTCTAGGTGCGCTTCGTTGCGCATGAGCCCGTCGAAAATTCTCTGATTCAGTCCAAGCGTCAAATGCGTCCCGTGACTCCCAGACACTGTGTGAAGCATAAAGTGTGTGATCGTCCTTGGTAGCCCCCCTGAGAAGGTTGAATTTCTTGAATCCCGGAACTTCGTTCAAGTAGGACTCGCGCTCCCGCCATACTTGCTCAAATCCGTTTTCTTTACCAAGTGCAATTTTGAAACGATTCATGGCAATAAACATGGTGTTACACCTACTTGGGAGATAAAGAGTTATTCAGCATGTTGGTACCGCGCTAGGAGGCTTCATCAAACGAAAGTGAGAAAACCGGAGTCTATGAAGGTTGTGAGACTGTGTCATCGCTCTCAATTTCAGAAGCTGGGTCACTATTACGCCAGTAATCCGGCGTGCTGAGAGTCTTCCAGGTCGCGATCGACCATTTCACAATTGCATATGCAAGCCATAATGACCAAGCGAGCATGAGCAGCAAGTAAATCCAATTTGGAAGAGATACGACAGAAACCTGAGGTAGCACACCATCGACATAGTCCGTATACCAACGGAAGAAAGTCGCCGATGACTCATTGCCCACTATTTGCATGTCGGGGCTACCTAGGAGTGCTCGTGGAATGGACCAAACCAAAGCCAAGATCGCAACCCCGGAAAGAAGGGACAATGCAACTTGCATTACTTGGTAGTACATTAAACTGAGCTGAGATAAATCACGTTGCGATCGTACCCAGATCGCAGCAAACCACACCGCTATGAGAAGTAGCACCCAGACATTCGATAAAGTCGCGCCGAGCGACAGGACAATGGCATCCAAACGAGTCAACGGGAAGTTTGGTAGTAAAGTCAGTAAACATGCAATCAAGAGTATTACGACTACAACGCCCCAGAAAAGTACCGCTGGTCCTAATAAAGGTCCGTTGAGGAAGACCGCCCAACGGTTTCCCTGAAACTCTACGTTTACGTTGACATTTCGTGCTGGTAGGTCAAGCTTTATTTCGGGAGATCGGAAGATCGTCGAAATATCCTTGTCAATCTGCCAATTTACTCGGTAGATTGAGCTCCCTGGCGAAATCGGCAAGATGACTGTTGAGCCCTTTGGCGCGGGAATTTGAACATCGCGTGCACGAACCTCGGTGATTCGTGATCCTTCGGGTAGATCGACAGTCAACTGACTGCCTTGTGTGGCGTTAATATTGAGGAGTAGACTGCCGTCCAGTAACCGCGTACCGACGGTATAAGAAGCGGTAGCAGATTCAATCGTGCTGAACGCACCTTCAACAGGTATTGGTTTTTGTAGCTCGATCTTCAGTGATTCGTCGGCACGAGGCCAGAAAGTTGTACTGTCGGATCGTGTCAAGACAGGTTCTAGACCTTCGTAATCCCAGTGCCAGTGGTCCGATCCTACAAATGTCCACTCCTCAGACCTTGCTGATATTGGAGGTGCGGTCAACGTAATCTCTGAAACATTATCAAACCGACTCTTCCAGGAAATAGTACTTTCTGTGCGGCCGAAATTGACAGTCATGACACCGTTTTCCATCGGATGTTCCGTTTCTAGTACCTCTTCATCCGGTAATAGTGGAATCTCAACACTGAATGCTCCCGTCCGAGGCGCTAAGCGGCGAACCTTGGTTTCTACCAGTATTTCAATGCCGAAAGCTATGTCCCTGGCAACAGACACGTAGGGCTTTGCTTGTTCCTGTACCAACTGGTCGGATGTGACCTCTAGCTGCTGTTCTACCCGATTAAAACCAATACTCGAACCTGTCAATTCTCCAGCCCAAATACCGCTGGTTCGCCAGCCGTTATTAGTGAGTTCGATCGTTGAGGGAATTAGAGGGAGTTCAAGATCAAACCGATTGGTTGAAGATGTACTGCTTCGAATGACAACCTCTGATATGCCTTCGGAGAGCAACGCCATCAGAGTGCCATTGGTTTCGCGTGTAATCGGAGGTTTCTCACCGTCCACCAAAACCGTCAGATCGGGTGCAAAAATTGAGGGTGTAGGAAGAGGAACCCCAAATCTACCGATACTGTGAATACGAGCATTGATGGTCAAACTATCTGCAGTTACCTGAATATTGAGACGCTCTAAGCTGGCACAATCGGGTAGGCACTCTGGACTTCGAGTCAATCTTCTCTCTAATTCTTTAAGAATAGCAGGATCCGGCGTATTCGCCTGGATTACAGTGCTCAATACAATCAGCCAGACCGCCGAAAGTAAAACTGCTATCTGATTAAGGATGCGACGCACAATCGATTCAAAACCCGAGACTCGTGGTGAACTAATTATGTTAGGTCGTGTTTAGATTTCTGTAACTAGTCGCCTCATGAATTAACGAAAGCTCATGCTATGGATCGAAGTGAGAATCACCAATCTAACTTGATACCCAATGAAATCGTTCTCGGCATATTAGGCCTTGCACCATAAGGGTGTCTGGATACTATCGATTGCTCATTGGTGAGATTTTCAATCCTGCCATTGAGGGTTACCCACTCATGAAGCTGGTACTTGAGTGACGCATCAATCGTCGTTGAACCTTTGACTTTTTCGAACGCACCGCATGAGGCGCGCACGCAAACTTCTCCAACTCGAACTAACGTGACATATGCTTCGATTGGCTTCAGTACATAGCCGGTCGAAACGTTGAACTGCGATTCCGGCAGATAGGGAATGGGATCTCCCTTACTGACATGACCAAAAAAGTCGGTATCGGCAATATCGTTGTCAAATTGAGCACTAAATAATGTGAAATTGACGTTGACCGGCCATGAAAATACTCTATCTTGTGCCAACTCAAGAGATGCCTGAAACTCCATTCCCCTCACAGTTGCCGCATTACCATTGAATGCATCACCAACCTCACAGTCCGATCCCGATGATGCAGTACATTCGCCGAGTAGGTTGTCGTAATCGGTTAGGAAACCAACCAGACTGGCTTTCATAGGTTGGGTTCCACTGACATACCGAATGCCCGTTTCATAAATCCAAGCAGATTCTTCGTCAACCCCAGATGCATTACTAGGAGCCGAGAATCCACGGTATGTGCCAGCAAAGACAACCACACTGTCACTGGTCTGATAGCTGATACCCAAACCAGGTGACCAAACTTTGGTCGAATTTTGTCGGGTACTTCGTAAATTGCTTGCATTCCGCGACGCCGGGTTGGTCGTGCGACCACTGCGAATCTCGTAGCGTGTGCGGTTTTGCTGAATGTCTTCGAAACGTAGACCAGGTTGAATCGTGAGATTACCCATGTCAATTGTGTCCTGGATATAAAAAGCAGTCGCTCGCGCTTCTTGAATTCGGTTTCCTGCATTTCCCAACAAACCCCAATCATCGAGTACCAAGCTACCATTCTCTTGGTGGTAGGAACTATTGCGTTGTAGTCGATCTTCCTCATCTTCGTGGATCCTGAAGCTCGCTTCGATCTGGTGGGAAGTTTCTCCTAGTTCCAACTGGTGACTGACCCAGAACTGCCAGCCTTGTGATATGTAATCACGCGCGTTAGATCGAATTTGAATGCTACCAGGTGGAGTATCCATGTCGCCATTCAGGATTGCACTCATGTCTGACCACGAAACATTACCGATGTTTTGTTGGGTATTCACCGCATAAATGACATTCGACCAAGAGGTCCGATTCAATGTTTCTGCACTTTCGCTTCCGTCAAAGTCAATGCCCTCAGTCTTAAACCATGCACGTTCATGGGTATTCCGATAGGCTGTTGTACGAAAGAATGTGTTTTCGCCTAGCTCCACTCGATACGTGGCCATGAACTGTTGGTGCGATGTCGTGATTTCATCCAAATCAGATACCCCGTACCTCCTGTATGGGTCGCTGGAAAAATCAGCATCAGTCAAACCTAAATAGCTTTGTTGAGAGGTCTGATCGGCGAACTGCACTTTCACTTCAATACTTTGATTGGAGGTAGGCTCAAATTTGAATTTAGCGGTATAGTCGCGTATGTCCAATCCAGTGTTTGTGTCGGATCTGTCGATCTCCTGAAATCCATCAGCAAACCACAGATGAGTCTCCAATAAAACACTCAGTTTTCCGTTATTGGCAAAATTTTGCCAAGCGTGAATGCGTTGGGATCCGAATTTCCCAAGGTGGATGTCGGCTGAACCACGGGAGCTAGACTCAACGGGAGTCGAGATCAGGTTTAGTACTCCACCAATGGTATAAGGTCCTTGGGCAATGGAAGTAGCACCTTTGAGAATTTCCATTCGATGCATTCGACCTGCTGTTGGAAAGTAATACGCGGACGGTGCGGAATAAGGTGCAGGCGCAATCAGAACGTTATCTTCAAGTAACGTAATACGACCAGATCTCTCACTGGCGACTCCTCGAATACTGATATTCGGTCGTAACCCGAATCCATCTTCAACTTGAAGTGCAACCCCGGGGACCTGACGCAGAATTCGTTGAATATCTGAGTGCGAAAAGAGATTCAGCTGATCTGGACCAATCACTGTTACAGCACTGGGCTTGCGGTCAAATTGTTCGGGCTGGGTCGCCACTATCGTGACGGTCTCTAGGTTTGAAGCGTCGTTTTCGCGTTCGGTATTTGGTTGATCGGATTCCTCGTCGGCATATGCGGCGAGATTGGTCATCAGAGCAAAAGTCAACAAAGCAGGCGAAATGAAATTAAAAGACCGTTGAAGGAATCTCTGTAAAGCTAAGGTATTCAATTCGATTTGGTGCATTTACCTTTCCGAGGATTAGAAAGCTGAAACCATAATGATACTCATTATCATTTACCAAACACAATTAGGAAGTGGAAAACGATTCAGGGATCAATGTGGAAGTGTTTTTAGGCGCTTGAATATGCTCTCAAAGAGGCAATATTCGCTTCACCGCAGGTAAGCGCTCAAATTGTTCACTGCGAATGAAAGTTACGGCAACGAATAACACCAATAGCCCTGCTAACGCATCCACTAAGCGGGATAGCCACGGAGGCATCAGCGTCAAAGACATAGTCTGATCTCGTTTAACAGGTCCGTACCATATCAAATCTGCTTCGTTCCATTCCCAGGTGGGTGTTCCAGGTCCGGTCTGACGTAGCATGTTTTCCTGGTAGGCGGACTTTGGTTTCAAGGTCTGCCTAACGAAATTTCCAGAAACCGTAAGCTCCTGGATCTCACTTTCTGACTCAGATAAAGGTGATGAAAGGTCGAAATTTGACCGTGCTATAAAAGCACTCAATCCAGCGGCGGGTCCTTCTAGTGACTCCAATTGCGGATAAATTGCCTGACGAACGTGAGTAATCGAGAAATATACGGAGACAATAGCCACCATGGTGAATATAGCCCAGTAGATCAGTTTGACCACTAACTGGCTGGCTTGCTTACTGTTCTTGATCTGCTCAAGAAGGAGGCTGATGGCCACAAGAATCAGCCAACCCACGGTCAGGTTCATGCTGTCGTGGTAGGTAACAATGGCTGTTACGCCGATTAGCATCACCCACCACCAGTGCTTGGAACGAGCTGTCAGGGTCAGAAGCAACAATACAAGGAATATGTCCCACAAATCCCATTTGCTAAGCCAAGAATTAACCGTCTCATCGACACCTTGAGTCCATAGTAAGCGCCAACCCGGTGGTAGCAACAAAGTAGCCTCTAACTGACTCACATTTACATCCCACCCTGTCGCTGACACAGTCCGAGAATGTTCGATAAGGCTCGTTGCAGTTAGCTGGTTCTC
Organism: Gammaproteobacteria bacterium bin55; assembly: GCA_002238665.1. Taxonomy (GTDB): domain Bacteria; phylum Pseudomonadota; class Gammaproteobacteria; order Pseudomonadales; family Azotimanducaceae; genus Bin55. Next base: position 21,254 of record MPMU01000029.1, on the reverse strand, counting down.
ACCTTTGGTTACTGTTATGCCCGGCTTGGCGATCCCTTCTTCATCAAAATAAGTGACCCACCTTGGTCCGTTTTGATCAACAACCTCTCCAGCGGTATAGTGTGTGGTGAGTCGCTGCTCCTGGTCTAGATCGGCTGACAGTGCATCCTTAGCAACAAAGGTCTCCCCATCGAATCCCAGCCATAGTGAGCGTTTTACTGAAAACCTGCCTTCGCTTACCGTTACGTCTACACGCTCCTGTTCAACAAGTTGCATCACAGAATCGGCGTCGATGATAAAACTTGGTATGTCGGTGAAAGGTGAGGATGCAAGAGATGGGTCAATCGAAGGCACACCTACGACGATCAATGTGCGAAGATTAGACCTATGATCGATTCCCCATATCTCCTGACTCGGCCAGTGCTCAGCGGTACTTGTGATCGTATAGTCCATAGTTTCGCGAGTTGCCCTCGCGTGGACCCCTAACGTGTGATTGCCACGCCCAACCTGCACCACTAAGTTTCCGGACTGATCCACTTGTGCAGGTATAGAAGCCTCCACATGCATTAGCTCAAATCCATCTGGAAGCACCTTTCCCAAGGAAATCTTGCGATCTGAACCGCTCACACTTAATTGAATGCGAGTTTCCAACTCCTGTGGAATCCAGTCCTCGAGTTGACGAAATACCTTGACGGTAACCACATCCGATTCACTTTCTTCTACTTCGGGAGAAAACCATAACTGCGGTGGTACATACCTAGGCTGTGGTACTTGTTCTCCATCGATCATCAAGGTAATCGTCGCCGCCGTCGGCACAGTGAGTGAACTTGGTTCCTTATTCCAGCTCAATCGAGCGGTAATGGTGTATTCACCCTCTTCCAGTAGGATTTTTGGTGGGTTGGATTTTCCTATGACAATAGCAGGTTTGTCGTTAATAGATACATCAAAGGCTCGAATGTCTTTGGTATAGGGAAGCGTGATTGAGGAGCCGGCAAACGCAGTGACTTCCAAAAGAATAGTCGCACCTTTCTGCCCTTCGTTTCGGTCAACATTGACGGCTAGATTGGAAATCCACACACAGGTCGTGCGCGAGTTTCTGTTTGAGTTGTGTGGACAATTGCGGTCAGGATGATTAGCCAGGACCCACTCTTCCCACTCCTGTAACGCCGGTGGTACATATACGTCGGGATCTGAGCCGAATACCGGTAATGGCGCCAGTAGTACCAGCCCGAGTAGACCGAATACAGAGCGCGTTTTGGTAATCGTTTTGTTTACTGTGGCAAGTAGCCATGAAAACACTCGCATCGTAGGTCGCCTCACCATCATCCAGCCCATTCGGTCTAATCCGTTCTTTGAACGGTAGCTCTGGGTCTTCTGCTCATTTTAGCTACATGTTCTAGAAGCCTCTAGCCTGACATTGACGATTAATCTCGTCGATGATCTCACAAACTCGTATAGATTCAGCTTGAGTGAATTGAGGCATTTCCTTTAAGTCTGCTGCCAAGCAGCGATGGACGGCTTGAGCCTGATAGAGGAAACCATGTTGATTACCGCCACTCCAGGTCCAACCTTGGTACCGAACCAATCGTTCTCCATTCCATCTGGACCCTGCAGGTTGACCTCTCGTAATAGGTGCAGGTGTTGGGACTGGATATTCAAACCGTTCAACATGGTTGAATGGACCCGCAGATGGGTTTCGGTCCTGATTCCAGTGTGTTTCAAGCCAGTCACCAGTCCAACCTTCAGATGGGTCTAGTTCCATGACAGGTTTACCCTCCTGACGACGAGAACCCTGTCGCGGGGGCCTACCCGTCCTTATAGTAATGGCAGACGGATGATGTGAAGGTGTCTCTATGGTGATTCGTCCCTTAGTACCCACATACTGAGTTTCTTCAATGAAGCGACCACCAGGAAAAGTAATCACCGCAATACCTTTCTGCTCGGTGTATTGCAGAATAGCAGCGCTCGGAGGTGCTCCATGAGCCGAAGGCACATCGTTTGCATACGGTTGACCTCTAGGAGCTCTACCGGCAGCGACAATCACCGGCATTTCTTCTGCGCCAAAACCAGTCATGGCCGGGTTGAGTGCATACACTCGGTCTGGATAGTCAGCCTGAACTAAGACCAGGTCACCTATGTCCCCTCGTTCCAATATCGCTCTTGCATGTTCGATCGCCGGAAAGAACCTCAGCCACATGCCTTCCTGACAGAATAGACCTTTTTCGTTGGCAATCCGGTATACCTCTTTCGCCTGTTCAGCTGTGTCAGTGAAAGGTTTTTCACAGAGAATGTGTTTTCCGGCATTTAGCGCAGTAAGCAAATCTCGATGATGATCCCAAGTCTTAGAGGCAATGTAGACGATGTCGACATTGTCATCATTGCATAGGTCCTCGTAAGAGTCATATGCCGTGGGTATGCCATGTGCGTCTGCATAAGCTCGGGCGCGGGCCATATCACGCGCTGCGACTGCGGTGATTGAAGCACCAGGGACTTCCTGTAATGATTTGATCCAATCCGATGCAATCGCAGATGCACTAATGATTCCCCAGCGCAACGGATGGCGGATGCCATCCTCTTCGGTAAAACCTTTTCTCACATCCATGGGTGTATTGATCGGCCAGCCATCAATGAAGGTAGGGTCTTGAATTTCTTCAGGCATGATTGAAGTCCTTGTACGTTTCGAGGTGGTGAGGTGCGACTATGTGTCGATTTGAGTCAGCCATTCTGAAATAGCGGTACTGATCTCAGTAGGTGAGTCTTCTTGGATGAAATGGCTACCTGCGACGGTGACTTCGGATTGGTTAGGCCACGTTCGACAATATTCTCTCTGATCGCCGATCAGTAATGCGCCGGGTTCAGCATTTATGAACAATTTCGGCACGTCGCTTTGTTCGAGCCAAGTAGCGTATTCACTGACGATTGAGACCACGTCCTCTGGCTCACCGTCAATAGGAATCTGTCGAGGCCAAGTTAATGTAGGTCGTCTATCCTCTCCAGGAATTAAGAATGGTCGACGATACTCAGTCATCTCCTCGGTAGTAAGTGTTCTCAATATAGACCCTACCAAGACTCGTTCGACAAAGTAGTTTTTGTTGAGAATCAGGTCCTCACCTGCAGGCGATCGAAATCCTTGAAAAATAGGACGTGCAGATTCTGGGAATTCTTCCCAAGATAAAGGTCGCACGATGGCTTCCATGTAGCAAATTCCACTGACTGCCTCCCTATGTTGATTGGCCCAATGAAATCCCAATGCCGAACCCCAATCGTGGACCACGAATACTGCATCGCGTTCGATTTCTAATTTGGCTAAGGCCTGTTCTAGATAGTGGTAATGATCAGCAAAGGTATACCGAGAGGCATCTGAGTCGGGCAGCTTAGAGGAGTCTCCCATTCCTATAAGATCTAGAGCGATACAACGTCTATGGTCAGACAAAGGTTCCATGATGTTTCGCCATAGATAGCTGGAAGTTGGATTACCGTGCAAGAAAATGAGTGGTTTACCCTCTCCTTGCTCGACGTAGGCTATTTTTAAGCCTTTGATATCAATGAATTTCTTATGCAATTCCCTTACCTTATTTAGCTGTGGAGTTCTGGTGGTGAACTGAGTCTTCAGCCAAACTATGTTATCCGGTTCTCAGCTGAACCTGGAACTGTACTACTCATCTAGGGTGATTTTCGGGGAACGGGTCCTGATTAGGTTGCACTCAAACCGTCAATATGGTCATGCAAGAAAGTAGGGGTAGTACCGGGAAACAACGGGTCTGATTGAATCCTTTGAAGATAGACGAACATTGCGAGTGAGGACATCATGGTACTAGATGGAGTCGTTGTTTTTGCGTTGCGGTGTTCTGGGAGAAAACCTACTGCTACTTGCTCATCTATTTGGTAATTCGGCACACTCTCAGAACGATAGTCCTTCAGTATAAAGGAGTGCTTCTAGTTTTGCTGTCAACCGTCACAGGAGAGATTTAGGAAAAAGGGTCTCAAGCGTTCCGATATCACAACATGCTTTGTCTGGTACTTTTCGAACCGTCAGTCTCAATTACACTTAACGCTATTACTGAAATCAATGCTTGCATAGTTTATTCTTCACTTCAATGTTTAAAAGTATCATGTTTAGTTATTTGTTATTAAGCAAATTAATTACTAAACTTATTAAAGGTATTTGAGTAAATTACAAATTAAGATCACTACGTGATGTCAACGTAATCAGGAATTCTAGGAGGATTATCTGGATGGCAAATCTTACGGTGAGAATGCTAGACGATGAACTACTGCACAAACTACGCATCCGAGCGACATCCAATGGGCGATCCATGGAAGAAGAAGCACGAATTATCTTGACGGATGTGTTAGAGGACGATTCCGACGAACGCGGATTAGCGACAGAAATCCATGAGCTTTTTGCACCGATTGGTGGTCTCGAGCTAGATATTCCTCCTCGAGATGAAATGGTGACAATTCCTAACCTATTAAAGTAAGTTCTACGCTAGGCACAAGGAACGCAAGGGATTTCAGCTGAAGTGACCTAAACCTAGTCAATCTTTGGATCGTTGGAGCGTAAACGGGTCATCTTCTTGGATTGAGTGCGACATTACGCGAAAGGCTCAGGGAGCGTGTCACGTGTACTCAGTGTGCTACGAAGGAATTGAACTCTAAATTCTGTAGCACTTACATGTCTCTAGCCCCTGTCCTAAAGAGTAGGTGTTTACGGCACGTTGGATAACTCTTTCTCCATCCTAAAAAGTCTTATGCTAAAGAGCTATCGACACATACCTTTATCTCAGTCACCATCTCAGTTTCTGGGGTCTCTATTCCGTAAAAATTCAAGTAATGGCGTGATATCGAGTTTCTTTTCCAATTCGGGGGCAATTCGTGCGATTTTGGGGGTGATTGCAAGAAAATCTCCAATGTGCGGCATTGCGTCGTCAAGTAATTGCGGTTGATGTTCGGCTAAGTACGTTAGATCACGGTAATCGCGTTCGGTTGCTCAATTGCTTACGGCCATGAGTTTTCCGATGACTAGATCGAGAGGGTGTGCAACGGACACGTCGTTGACGGGGGACACCAGCGGTTTGTGAATCGGCACATGAACAAACTCCTCATGGGGTTCCACGAAAGTCATGGAAATTTGCCGCAACTCCCATTGGAGAGGACTTAATTGACAATCCACCATTTCTGGACCACCGTTAGCTGTAATAATTTCACCAGCGTTATCAAACACACTCATAGCGAAAATCTCGCTCACATCTACGCTACTTGTGACGCAAACCCAGGCCAAATCAAAGGACTCCCGATGATTGAAGTACAAGGTGAGCGCAGTGCCGCTGATTAATCGAAAATCATCAGGCGGAGGTTGACCTCGATTTATCGCTAATCTAGCGATTGTGCTCAAACAACGTATGAACTTCAATCGCGACGCCGAAGATAGCTACTCACTCACCGAACTCGCGGTCCTACATGCTTTCGGTGAGGAATCGATTAACTCCAATGTCACTATCACAACACGTTTTGTCTGGGACTTCTCGTTGAAGGCCAAGATACGGAGTTCACCTTAATAGAGGAGCGCGCTCAGTCTTGCTCGCCGAAGACACAGCTGCCGCACAACCCCTTGACCTCAACAACCGCGTTGTCTAGTCGGAACCCGTGCTCGTTTGCGATACGGGACAACAACGTCTCGACTCCGCTCGACTCGATCTCGTCCACATGGCCACAAGAGGAACAGAGCAGGAACTGGCTCTCGTGAGCATGATCGGGATGGTCGCACGGAAAGTACGTCTGCATGGATTGAAGCCGGTGGACGAGGCCGGTTCGCATGAGGAAGTCCAAGTGACGGTAGACGGTAAGGGGTGCGATTTTTCGATTTTGCCGCTGCTCCAGCAGCGCGATGAGTTCGTAGGCGGAAAGCGGACGGTTGTGGGCCAGCATTTCCGCGTAAACTGCTAATCGGGCCGGCGTCAGCCGCTCTCCTTTCTCTGTGCAGCGCTCTTCGGCGAGCTTTCGCCATTTCGCGGCGAGCGGCGCTGCACTCGCTAACCGTCTAGCCAATTCGAAATACCATAAGGAGTCCGCTGATTACATCCGGCGCCGACTATCAAGGGCCATCGGCTTTGATCTGAGATCCCTGGCGCCACTGTCAGTTCCAACTTAAATTGTCCCATTTATTCCAACTGTAAGTTGTCCCACATCTTCCAAGTTTAAATAACCCGGTTTTTCTAATTTAGAAGCGGTCGAGCCATCGGCGCAATGGGTCATGATGTGAAACAGACTCACAGATGCGTCTTGTCCACACCGGTGGTCCGCAAAACACCACCATCCACACATGCCAGTAAATCGTCGAAACCCCGCCCAGTGCACCAACAAAGTCAAGTGCGCTAACTTTGCGCGGATCTGATCTCGTAAAGTCATTGTCATTGAACCAGCTTCGCACATTCTGATAGAGGTCCCCCGGCGATTTACATTCGGATGGCTCGCTACCGCCGTCTTTGAATACCTCATTTCCAACACCGGATTCATCTACACGTAATACCTCCGGTCATACATCGTTCTGCTCCTGGTGTGATCATTGATCGTGTCAGATTGACTAGTTTTAGAGGCCTACTGAACCTGTGTAAAACCCCCTCAGAAGTCTCCAGAAATGTCCCATGAGACAGACCATTAAAGTTGAAGTAAATGGGGGAGGTTGTTTAGAACTTACCCCTCACCGCGACACATTCGTATCCAGTGCAAAAGGTGCGCTGAACCCAGAAGCACGGCACCGGCAACGGTGATTGATTCCTCGTACGGAGCCACCGTTTCTACGAACGCGGACAGCAGTAGCAGTCCGAGGCCAACCAATGCCGCGCTGACGAACATCCTGTTGCCCTTCACCAGCCGTGTCTTCCAGATCACTCTAAGACTCACGGGAACCGCGATGATTACTAGGACTTGATGCACAAGCTCGCTCTCCGAGGCCTGGGCAACAACCGGCATCACCGCTGCTAGTACCGGAAGGGCCAGGCAATGGAGCACACATAGCGTCGATAGCCCGACGGCGTACAGATTCTGGCGTGCCGCCGGTTTCCACCCGACACCTTTAGCGTTAAACCGGTTCATGAGAATTGCTCTGTAGTGCTCGGAGGATATGCAAGGACGATCGAATGGCATGTAGCGTTCCGTGTCGAACCCTTGAGCGTTCGACATCATCGATAACCGAATGGACCGGCTGCTTCGATTTCAGTGTCATGTTCTGTTCCCTGTTGAGTAAAAGATATGTTATAACATATTGGTTGTATGATTGTAACCCAAATTGAGTGCGTGACTGTCCATAGGAGTCGCGCGCCTGTTCGGATATTTATTGGAGATACACGATGAATCGCATACAACTAATTTTTGCGGCCGTAGCAACTTGCCTCGGTGGGGCTGCTTTTACCGCAGAGGTGCCCGACGGGGAACAATCGTCGGAGATAGAGGAGATCGTTGTCCTCGCACACCCGCTAGGGAGTGAAGGACTCGCACAGGCCAGCGACGTGCTAGAAGAGGAGGAACTGGAACGAAAGGCGGTGGACAATATCGGCGCGACCGTGGGTAATGAGCCAGGCATCCACAACAGTTCATACGGCGCGGCCGCGGGACGACCCATCATCCACGGACTAGGCGGTGCGCGCGTGCGCATCATGGAGAGCCAAATCGACACGCTTGACGTTTCTGTCAGCAGCGGCGACCACGCCGTAACAGTTGACCCTATCATCGCCGAGCGCGTGGAAATCTTGAAGGGGTCGGCGACCCTGCTCTACGGTTCTGGCGCCATCGGCGGCGTGGTCGATATCCACACGGGACGCATCCCGCAGGAAGTGCCGGAGCGCATTGAGGCCGCCTTCGACGTGCGCGGCTCCGACAACGGCGACGGGAGAAACGGGACCTTGCGGCTCGACGGCGGCGGGGGCAACGTTGCGTGGCACGTCGACGCCTTCACCCGCGAGGCGAACGACTACGACATCCCCGGTTTTTCCGAGTCCGCGGCCCAGCGAGCCTTGGAAGAAGAGGAGGAACACCACGACGAGCAAGAACACGGCGCTGACGACCATGGAGACGAAGATGAACACCACGAGGAAGAAGGTCACGAGGAGGATGAAGTCCGAGGATATTTACCCGGCAGCGGCCTCGAGGTCAGCGGCGGTTCCGTAGGTTTCTCTATTATCAGCGATCGTAGCTTCGTCGGCCTTGCCGTCAGTCGCCTCGACTCGGAGTACGGCATTCCCGGCCACAGCCATGCCCACGGGCCCGACGAGCATGAAGACGAGCACGAGGACGACGCCGATGACCACGAAGAAGAGGAAGATCACGGGGACGAAGCGGGCACTCCCGTCGTCGACCTCGCACAAACGCGCATAGACGTAAAGTCTGGTATAGCTGATCCGTTCGCCGGCTTTGAGAAGCTCAACCTCCGGCTCGGCATCAATGACTACGAACATGTGGAGAACGAAGCCGGCGAAGCGGGGACGGCATTCGCGAACAAGGCTTGGGAAGCGCGCGCGGAACTGGGGCACAATCCGGTAGGTGGCTGGCGCGGTACCCTCGGTGTCCAGCTGGGCGACCGCGAATTCTCTGTGGTCGGCGAAGAGGCCTTCACGCCCCCCGTAGACACGTCGTCCGTAGGGTTTTTCTGGGTCGGCGAACGCTCTCTTGGCGAACTCGGCCTTGAGGCGGGCCTGCGTTTCGATTCGGTCGAGCATGCCCCTGCACACAGTTCGAGCCGCGACTTCAACGGCGCTAGTGCTTCACTCGGCCTCATCGTGCCGCTCACCGAGGGTTGGCAGGCAACGTTGCTGGCAGACAACTCGACACGTGCTCCGGTGGGGGAGGAACTCTTCTCTGACAGCCCGCACCCCGGCACGGGTGTCTTCGAGATCGGGGATCCCGAACTAGACCTAGAGAAAGCCCGCAACGTGACGGCGACGCTAACCGGCAGCGCCGATGGATGGTTTCTTCAGGGAACTTTCTACTACACGAATTTCGCGGACTTTATCTACCAGGCCGCGACAGGTGAGGAGCGGGACGGCTTCGCCGTGCGCCGGTACTCCCAGGCGGACGCAAGATTTACCGGTTTCGAAGTAGAAGGCAGTGTGAGAGTCGCTGAGTGGGGCTCTGGACATCTTGAAATCGGAGCTTTCTTTGATATGGTGTCGCCAGAAATCGATGTCTCCGGCAACGACAACCTGCCGCTCATCCCACCTCAGAGGACCGGAGTGTCACTCAAGTTCACAGGAGACCGCCTACTGGCCAATATGGATTACATACGGGCTTCCGAGCAGGACGATGTCGCCGACTTTGAGTTGCCGTCGGACTCCTATGACGACCTGCGAGCCCGCGTCGCGTGGCGTTTTCGCCCGGGCGACATGGTGGTCGACTTGTTTCTTGCCGGGCGTAACCTCACTGACAGTGAACAGCGGTTGCACACGTCCGTTGTCAAGGATCTGGCACCCCAGCCGGGACGCACGATTGAAACGGGACTACGTATGCGCTTCTAGGTGTCACCACCGGTGTCGTTTGGAGTGACGGAGTTCTGGTGTTTCAGGACCCGCTCGGAACTGTTACACGACAAATTGCCTTTTCATCCAAACGACACATTGTCTTGATACTTTTCCCAATTCGTTTGGGAGGGATTGTTCCGATCGTGCGGTACCTGCAGTCCTTCGAGCCAGATCCTGTTGTTGCATTGTCACGCGTCACGCTACACGCTGTGAGCGTCCGTTGCACCGACAAATCCCCCGATGACGTTACACTCAGGCAATACGTGCAAGGCCTATGCTGCACAGCTGGAACATACGAGACTGCTCCCGATGCGCACCGGTAACGCGAGAGACCGCACCACTGGATCAAAATCACGTGTAGCCCGGCATAACGAAAACATGTCGCCCGATATCGTGAACGAAGATGTCTTTCGAGGCGTCTTCCGAGGGGTAGCGTGAAACACGATCTTGAAATGAATAGAGTCTGGCCGATCTCAACGTCTCAATGGCGAAAATCAGCGCATGCATGCCGCAGTACTTCCTGCTCGTATCGCGGGTACGATCCCCTTTCCGACTCTAGATGGCTGAGAGGTCTATGAGAAAGCACAAGACGAAAAAAGCGCTAACAGCGAGAACGTAGAATTGCCCGACTTGGCATCTGGATGTCTATGGAATAATCGATGAACGCCGTTGAGATCGAAGAAGCGATCTCCAGACTTGCTGAACAGCCGTTCGAAGGCGCGCGCTTCCCGTTCGCATTCCTGGAGGCCTTCGGCAACAAGGATACGACGATTAGGCGGTTGCGGTCGGGTGCGTCGAACAAATCTGACCTCGCCGGGGTACTCCAACACGGGAACATCCACATCAAGGTGTGTCCCGAAGGAGACGCGACGGCCACGCTCGCGGCACTCAGGACCAGCCGTGCGACGGCGCGGGCGAAAGCAAAGTTTATCCTCGCGACGGATGGCACGGAATTCCAGGCTGAAGACCTGAACTCGGGCGAGACGATTGCCTGCGACTACCCGGATTTTCCCGACCACTTCGGATTTTTCCTGCCGCTGGCCGGAATCACGACCGTCAAGCAGATCCGCGAGAACGCGGTCGACATCAAGGCGACCGGACGGCTAAACCGGCTCTACGTCGAGCTGCTCAAGGACAACCCTGACTGGGGTGCTATGCACCGGCAGCAGGAAATGAACCAGCTCATGGCGCGGCTCATCTTCTGCTTCTTTGCCGAAGACACGGACATTTTTGGCGGCACCGATCTGTTCACGGACACCGTCGAGCAGATGAGCGCTCGCGACAGCTCGAACACCCACGAGGTCATCAGCGAGATCTTTCGCGCGATGAACACTGCACACAAAGACCGGGAAACGGTGGGTCTCCGCAGGTGGACAGAGGCGTTCCCCTATGTGAACGGAGGTCTCTTCTCACGATCGAATGAGGTACCTCGATTCAGCCGGATCGCACGCTCCTACCTTCTCCACATCGGGAACCTCGACTGGCAGAAGATAAACCCTGACATCTTTGGCTCGATGATCCAGGCCATCGCCGATGATGAGGAACGTGGCGCTCTCGGCATGCATTACACGAGTGTGCCCAACATCCTGAAGGTGCTGAATCCACTCTTCCTAGACGAGTTGCGTTTGAAGCTGGCGGAGGCCGGGACGAATTCACGAAAACTCCTGAACCTGCGTAACCGCATGGCGCGGATCAGAGTGTTCGATCCAGCGTGCGGATCCGGGAACTTTCTCGTCATCGCCTATAAGGAACTGCGGAAGCTCGAAGCAGAGATCAACGAGAGGAGGGGTGAACGGGGGTACCGATCAGCCATCCAGTTGACAAATTTCCGGGGAATCGAGCTGCGGGACTTTCCGGCCGAGATTGCTCGAATCGCCCTCGTTGTCGCCGAGTATCAGTGCGATGTGCTCTACCGCGGACATCGGGAAGCACAGGCCCAGTTCCTGCCGCTCAATGCTATGAACTGGATTACATGCGGTAACGCGTTGCGTCTCGATTGGCTAACCATATGTCCACCTAAAGGCACAACCGTAAAACTGGTTAGAGACGACCTGTTTCGGACTCCGCTCAATCAGGCGAAAATGAACTTCGAGAACGACGGTGGCGAAACCTATATCTGCGGTAATCCCCCGTTTTTAGGAAACAAGCTCCAATCGGAAGACCAAAAGGACGACCTTCGTGCCGTATTCGACGGTCGAGTCGATGGGTGGAAATCTCTTGATTATGTTGCAGCTTGGCTAATGAAGGCTGCAGACTACGGAACCAAAACCAATGCGGCTTCCGCATTCGTCACTACAAATTCTTTGTGCCAAGGACAACAGGTACCAATTCTGTGGCCCGCCCTTTTCAAGACAGGTCACGAGATTAATTTTGCCCATACATCTTTCAAGTGGGCCAATTTAGTAAGCCACAATGCAGGCGTTATCGTCATTGTGGTCGGAATCTCCAACAAGGTAGTTGGTCGGAAACGCATCTACTCACTAGACTCCGATGGCTTGGTGCTAGAAAAGATTTGCAATAACATCAATCCTTACCTTGTTGAGGGATCAAATCTGGTCGTGAAAAGTAGGCGCGCGCCACCGAGAGGATCCGCGCTTATGTTCTTCGGCAATATGCCTCGCGACGGTGGAAATTTGATTGTCTCACTTGAGGAAAGGAATAGAGTTGGCCGAACGGATCCAATCTTTCAAAGTTTCCTACGACCGTTCCTTGGCTCTGAGGACTTTATCCAAGGAAAAACCAGATATTGCATTTGGGTAGAACGTGAACAGTTGGGCGACGCCTTAAAGTCACCATTGATCGCACAGCGATTTGAAGCTGTTAGAAGGACGCGTTTGGCGAGCAAGGCTGGCTCTACACGCAATTATGCCGAGGAATACTATCGATTCGTGCAAATACAGGGCACCGCAAGGCACAATTGTCTTATCGTCCCACGCGTGAGTTCTGTACGCCGCCCCTACCTTCCCGTGGGTCTACTCGACAAGAATGCGGTGGTTAGTGACAGCGCGTTCGCTCTCTATGACGCGCCTCTCTGGAACTTGTCCCTGATCGCTTCTCGTCTGCATCTAGTTTGGATTGCCGCAGTTTGCGGTAAACTAAAGACGGACTTTCGATATTCCAACACAATGGGCTGGAATACTTTCCCTGTACCAGAATTTACGAATAAAAACAAATCGGACTTGGCAGAGTCCGCCAGCCATATTCTGCTTGCTCGAGAGCATTATTTCCCCGCGACGATAGGCGAAATGTATGACCCGGACAGAATGCATTACGACTTTTCGATGTTGCAGCATGCCCATAAACGAAACGACGAATTAGTAGAGCGAATCTATATCGGGCGAAAATTCAAAAACGATACCGAGCGACTCGAGAGGCTCTTCGCACTATATTCGCTTGGGCAAAACGGCAGCGCGACCAGTGTACAAGCAACTGCTGGAGGAGGGAGTCGGACATGAAGACGGTTGACTTCATTGCTCAACCAGCACACCGGACAACACTGGACGCAATAGAGTCCATCGCAAAAACCGCCGACTTGGCTAGCTTAGACACCGTAGCTGCCTATATCACTTCTAGTGGAGTGCATGACCTACTGCAAAAGGTGGACGCCGTTCTCGGAGAGAATTAGAAGGGCGTAAAGAAACGATGGATCACTTCTTTCGACTATTGCCGCACTCAACCTGTAGCCCTTGAAAGTTTGTTGTCTCTTCCTGCCTCGTCAGTACGAGTTCACGATAGTGGAAGTGACCTAAAACTAGCCAATCCCTGGATCATTGGAGCTTAAGAAATCTCAGCTGTTAATCTCCCTATAATCGACTTTCATCTTACGCAGTCGCGTATTTATTTTCAGGGTAGCCCCCACGATTGAAATGACGTTCGATTTTCAGGACAGCTCTTTACTTCAGAAAGCCGTTCAACAATGTGAGTTTCTGACTGAAGACCAAGCAAAGGACTTCATCACCAATGGTTTCGTTGTTATCAAAAGTGCTTTTTCGCAGGAAATCGCCGAGAGAATTTGTACCACCGCTTGGGACGAGTTGCAGGAAGTTCATGACATAAGTGCGAAGGACCGTAGTTCTTGGCGAGGAAAACCAGATGGCTACATAAGAACTTCTGGTCAGAAGTTGCAAATTCGGTTAATTGAAGAGGCACCGCAAGCTCGACAAGCACAACTTGACATTCTCGGAGGATCAGACCGTTTGCCTAATGAAGGTAGGGACTTGTCCTTACATGGTGGCATCATCGCAAATTTTGGTGTAGATGGTGATTCACCTTGGCAACCGCCGGGACCGCATCAGAACGGTTGGCATAAAGATGGTTGGCACTTCCGCCACTTTCTCGATTCCCCGGAACAAGGGTTATTAACGGTACCGATTTACACCGAAATTCTGCCAGAAAGTGGAGGCACGTTTCTAGCCAAAGATTCCATAGCACCGGTCGCTCGGCTACTATCAAAACAACCTGAAGGCTTTCATGCGGACGGTACGCAAGGCAATGGTTATCTGATACCGTATTTAGTTGAACAATGTAGTGAGTTTGTTGAGCTGACCGGGGAACCTGGAGACCTAGCCATAGTCCATCCATACATGTTGCATCGCCGAACCGTCAACCCAAGCGATCGACCTCGGTTTATCGCTAATCTGGCGATTGTGCTCAAAGAACCTATGAATTTCAATCGCGACGCAGAAGATGCGTACTCACTCACCGAACTCGCGGTCCTTCATGCTCTTGGTGAGGAATCGATTAATTTCAATACCACATCACCTAGAGCAGCGTATATGCCTACTCCTTTCCGGGATAAGGAAGATTTCGATGTACAGCGAGGTGTGCTACTAAAGGAAATGGCGGAGATGGCAAATCGGGGTGTGGTTACCCCCGCATGGGCCGAGAGTTTTGGCTACATGAGCAATCGATAGCAGAGTTCCGTTTGCTCAAGACAAGAGTCAGTAGTTCAATACCTATCTACTAAATTCGCTAGTTGGTGTCGCGCGCATAAAAAAGGGGCAGAACCTCTAGGTTTCTGCCCCTTTGCGTCGTCTATGTGACTTAGATCGGACGTATTAGTGATTGCATGGTTCGTTTCTATAGTTCGTATCGAATTGATGCAAACGCCAAGCGACCGTTGTATCCTGCCGGCGAATATCGGGGATACTTGCGACCGTTTCCGAAATTGACGGATTCATCTGGATAGGCACCTAAAACATTCTCTATGCCAAATGTCACCAGCAAATTTTCAGAGAAGTCACGTGAGTAGAGTGTATCTAAGTAGCCATACCCATCAAATTCTTGCGCACTATGGTCGTCGTACCACTCGCCATAGAAGTTGTATCTAACCGTTATTTCAGAAAGTTCTCGTGCGTGTCGATATGTAAACCCAAATCTAGTTCCAGGTGCGCCACGTTCCAAGTTTTCAATAGTGTCACCACCTGTAATCGTTGAGCCAGGACGCCAGCTAGTGACCTCGGTTTCCGTACGATTGAGGGTGAACAGGAGCTCGTTGTTTCCACCACTCGCAAACCAAGATTTAGTTGCCACTACGTCAACTCCCTTAGTGGCAGTATCAAAATCATTGGTGAAATAACGAACTGAAGTGAATTCAGAGGCTTCTGGTACTCCCTGTGCCAAGAGCATTGCTTTGATCTCATCAGTGACAGGCGTTAAGCCGGATAACGCGATTCGGTCTTCAATGCCAATACTGAAATAATCGATCGTGACTGTGAAGCCATTTTCGAGTTCCATGATCGTTCCCACGGTAAAATTGTCGGATTCTTCAGGCTGAAGTTCTCGACCACCTAAAGCCATGGCTACCGGGTGCGTTGAACCAATCGTGCCACGCTCTTCAAATGCATTGGTTGCCGCATTTACAACGGTGGATACGTTGCGTGCGTTCGATTGACCTGGTGTTGGTGCTCTAAATCCAGTACCGTAGCTTCCTCTTAACGCAACGTTTTCTGACAGTGGCAATCTGGTGGCGAGCTTGAAATTAAGCGTGGAACCAAATCCATCGAAGTCTTCGACTCGAATGGCAGCACCTAGAGTGACATCTCTAGCAGTGGTTAACTCGAGGTCACCGTAGAAAGCCGTGTTCGCCCGGTCCCAAGTTCCTGCGGAGGCTTCATTGAAACCACCAAAGCCATTTGAGCCTGTGCCGAATCCATATTGTTGATAGGGTCCGATTCGATACGAGTCTGGCCCGCCAGTGGTGATCTCAAACTCTTCGTTGCGCCATTCAAATCCACCGGCGACATTCAGGTTAACACCTGCATCGAGTGTGTATGCTTTTGAAAGATCGACATTGAAATTTGTATCGGTCTGTGTGTACTCGCCAATATTAAAGTTCCGAGGAGAATTCGGGCCTAGAGATGGATTCAGAGTGTTATCTAGATAACCGCTCATGTTGTTTGAACCGATGCTCAGAGAGACATCGTAATGAACATCGTTGGCAAATAAGCCGCGCATTCCTGCAACTCCTGCGATATCTACGATGTCCGCACCAAATCGAGGTGTGAAACCTTCGGGATAAAGTTCACCGAACCAAAAACAGTTTGGATCAGCGGTCAGTGTTTGTCGGAATGAAACGACGTTTTCCGCAGTAGAAGGCACGCTATATTGATCTTGACAACCTTCTCCGGCGACTAGGAATAGATTGCTACTGGTTTTGTAGACGCCATTTCTGTTCATGGGACTACGGAAGAAAAAGAACGTCTCGACCGATTTCAACGAGTAGTTACCGAATGCGTATACGTCAGAGGTATCACTGATCGATGAACCTAGGTTCGCCACCAATTTGAGATTCTGGCCAACCTCTGGCGAACCCCATGGCTTGGCTGGATCACCCACACCTGAAATTCCTTGTTCGATCAATGCTGTGGCATCGCCGTGCTGCACACTTCGATCAGTCGGATTGGACATGGCGTACTCAGCACTTAAATTTGCGAATCCATTTTCGCCAAGGGCAAAGCCGGCATTTGCGGCGAGCGTGGTTTGCATTTCAGATAGCTCATCCGTGTAGAGACCATGCTTCACCGTTAAAGAGCGTCCTTCGGCACTGTCTTTCAGTTGAAAATTCAGAACACCTGCAATGGCATCGGATCCATATTGAGCGGCCGCACCATCTCTAAGAACCTCCATTTGTCGTATTGCAACGCTGGGAATTGACGAAATGTCTGGACCTTGAGCACCATTGGATGCACCGTTTGAAATCCATTGAATGACAGAGCCACGGTGTCGACGTTTGTTGTTGACCAAAACCAGTGTGTGATCAGGAGCGAGTCCACGAAGATTGACAGGTCTGAGTAGAGCCGCTAAATCCCTGGAGGGATTGTCGCTCATGTGGAAAGACGGCACGACCGAACGGATCAAATTGGACATATCACTACCGCTTTGACGTTCGAAAGCGTCACTCTGAATCACATCCACGGGTACTGCCGACTGCGTTACCGATCTTGGCTCAGCTCTTGTACCGACTACGACAACTTCTTCGATTTCACTCTCGTCGATTTCCGTGTCTTGGGCAAGATTGCCTTGAGATATTCCCAATAGCGCACTTAAGACCAGCAGTTTGACACATGCTGTGCTTCCGAAAAAGGACCAAATTCTGTTTTTTTGCATAAGTTCAACCATGTTGAAGATTAGAAAGTGCAAGGCAGGAGCGTTCTTGCCGTGTCATACAAATACAACACTCGGTACATTACAGCAATACGAACCCCTTGAGATATTTTAGACAGATAGATTGGACAAGTGCCGCGTGGCGCATGCACACTCTATTGATTGAGAAAGTCTTAGATAAACTCTGCCATGGTGTGCACCGCGCGAAATAGTGAGTCTTCGTCACGTTGCGGTAGCAAGCCTATGATTCTATGGACACCTATGTCGCGAAAAGCGATGATGTCATCGATACCATACCGACCTGGAGGGGTCACACTGATTTCCAGACCGTCTCCTCCCATTACACGTAACTTGTCGAGGACCGTCTTGGTTTGCGTGGGATTCATCGCGAATCCATACCAACCCTGGCCATACTTCACCGCTCGTCTCAATGCACCATCGCTGGCACCGCCTACGACAATGGGAGGACCGCCTTCCTGAACAGGTCGTGGCATGGCTTGTATCTGATCGAACTGATAGAACTTGCCTTGATAGGAAGGTTTAGGTTGAGTCCAAAGTGCGCGCATGACCTCAATGTATTCGTTGGTACGTTCACCTCGTTGCTGAAAATTCACTCCAAGCGCAGAGAACTCCTGGTGAAGGTATCCTGCACCTATGCCAAAGATTAGTCGTCCTTTGGATAGGTGATCCAACGAACCCATTTCCTTCGCTAGCACGACAGGGTTTCTTTGAGCAATCAAGGTAATACCGGTACCGAGTTTGAGCGTTTTGGTACTAGCCGCTACGTATGCGAGTACGGTAGAAGGATGGACCATTGGGTGGTCAGGTTCTGCCGGTGAAGGCGGTTGTCGAGGGTCCGGTAGCACCACATGTTCCCCTGTCCACACCGAGTCGAAACCGCAGGATTCAGCTTCAATCGCTAAACGCGTAGCAATATCAGGATCACTGGAGAGGCCAGCACCTATTCCGAACAGACCAAATTTCATAACGTTAGACTCTGCTACCCCTTAAAAGATAATAGGATTTCGTAATATGGACCACATTGCGGCAATCAGGTTTCACCTTCTGCGTCTGACTGCTCTTCGGACGAATCCAATTCCGTCTTTGCGGCTGTCATTATCTCATCCCAAACGTCTAATTTTGCGCCTCTATAGTTTTTCATCGGTGCTGATTGGAGTTTGATCTCAAGTGTCTGATCGGTACTTACGTCGTATACCGGCCAATCTGGTAAGTCATCACCATTGGGGTCGCCGGTCGCAGCGAAGTTAAACCAGTACTGCTGAATCGTCTCTAGGACTTGATCATCCTCCGCTCGCCAGAATTCTGCTGTGGTAGCTTCAACGTCGTCTGATGATTCGACTTCTGCGGCGAACATGAGCGAGCCGGTGCCAAATATATAGGCAATCTCACTGCCGTGGAATGCGCCTAATGATTCACCATACTCGGGGAGTACCGGTGCGTGATTGAATACGTAAACATACGCGTTTCTACCGAGTGCAGTATTGATCCGTGCCCAAGTTCGCATCTCCCATGCGAAAAGTTGATCCGACATCAACTCCTGACTGGTTGTTCTCGTCGAAATGCTAGCATCTTCTCCATAAACGGCCATCAATTTACTAGCGGACGTTTCACCCAGATTGCTGATCAGATCTTTTTCCCAGTCTTCAATACTGATGTCTTCAAAGAACGGAAAGAGTGCGGTACCTTCGTCTCGAGTCGATCCAACGATTACGTCTACCGGATTACTTTGTCCCGATTCGACGAGTGAGTGCATTTGGTCTGGAAACAGATGTCCGTCAACAAAAATGGACCGCCAATGCGGATTTACATCCGCTTCGCGCAATGTTTCAAAAATACTGAGCTCATTCAATTCTCTAAGTTTGGCAAGAGCCTCAGGTCCAGTACCAGTTACGCCTAACGCGGAAGCCACCTCAAGACCTATCTCATGCCCAGATCCAACTACTGCGGGTGTTCCTGGCATGGTAAAAGGCTCAATTTCATTGATATCGGTATCAAGTGCTCTATGTTCGGCAAAACAGGCACCCGACTGACCGATTGCTTTTTGGAAAAGGCCGTTAGCAAGTGGCGAAGACACGAGATAACAGACGCTCATTGATCCGGCTGATTCACCAAAAATGGTGACATTGCTGGGATCCCCACCGAAATTTGCGATGTTGTCTTGAACCCACTGCAAAGCAGCGATTTGATCGTATAGGCCTTGATTACCAGATACGTTGTTTGGTGATTCAGCGCTGAGTGCAGGATGTGCAAAGAACCCAAAAATGCCCAGTCGATAATTAATGGTGACTACCACAGCGCCTCTATTCGCTAGGCTAGCACCGTTATATCCAGGACTAGATCCCGACCCCATGATGAATGCGCCGCCATGAATCCAAACCATGACCGGCAAATTCGCTTCGTTCGCATCCGTGGGTGTCCATACATTGAGGTACAGGCAATCTTCGCTTGTGCTTGCGGGTGCCGTTGTATAGAGACCTTCTTCTACTGGAGTTTGCATACATTCCGATGCGAAGTCCGTGGCAGGTCGGACACCTTCCCATGCATCCGCTGGTTGTGGAGGTACCCATCGCAATTCTTCTACGGGCGGTTTAGCATAAGGAATTCCCTTATAGACAGCGACGGTTTCATACTCATCAGAGACCGCACCTTCCAACATTCCCGATTGAGTCTGAACTACATTGGATTGGGCACATCCCAACACTAGAAACGAAAGAAACAGGATCGCGGTAGCGCGCATGAGAAACCTCTGAAAAAGCATTATTTTGGGGAATTGTATGAGGTGTAAAGGCGAAATGCCACAAACACTCCATTCAACGGAGGAGTGTACGACTTTATTGTGCTGCGGAAGAGTCAGCGGTCGATTCGTCGAATAACTCCCGATTGGCTTTAGGCAGAAACGCCACTCCAATCAGTGCATTGAAAAGTACGAAAAACGTGTGCATGATCAGACTGAAAATGCCAACTTCTGGATAATCCGGGAAGAGCAGTGTCCAGATTAACAATGCCCCCGCATGAAATGGCAATGGTAGAGCTGCGGCTAAGAAAATCAGTGGTAGAAAAACCAGCATCTGACCGAAACTTGCCTCCACCTGGAATAACCAGAGTGCGGTGGTGTAGACGAAGATCGCGCCAATGAGATTAGGTGCCTTGAACAGTACGGTGAGTGCATAGTGCTTGACTTGCGCTTCGCGAAATGCTCGTAAATACTGATGGTTCCTTAGATTCAGACTTTTGCCTATGTATCCACGAAAAAACAGAATATGCAGGGGCAGGTAAGCAACCGCAAAGATCAGTACCCCCACCAGAATGATATGCAGTGGTAGTGTGGTCGACGCGCTGGAGATTTCCTCAAAGTACTGAAGCATTCCTAGAAAGGAAAATAGGAGTAACTGATAAATTTCCATGAGACCTAGGAAAATCATTGTTGACAACACTTGCCAGCCGGGCGCCTTGTGCCGTCGCCACAGATAGAGAGTCATTCCCCCCTTGCCGACCTGTTCGCTGATTAAAGAGAGGATGTAGGCACTTCCGCGTATCGGCAAAATATCGGTAAGTTTCAAGGTAGGTGCGTTGAACCACCGCACCGCTCGCCACGTGACGTGGGAATCCACCAGAAAAAAGAAAAACGAATAGGGAATCATGATGGCTAACCAAAGCCACCAATTAGCCTCGGAGATGAAATTCCAAACGAAGTCGAGCGCGCTGACACCTTCTGCTACAGCGGCAGAGTTGACCTTGCTGTATACCATGTAAAAGCAACCGAAAGCTAAGAGCCAGGTGATTACTTTGAAGATACGTGCAGGTATCTTTGATTTTGAGTCTTTAACTTGCTCGGTCATGTCTTGGTGTAAAAATACTCAATGAGAAGAGTGTTCAATCGGTGTGAATTTCGTCCAGACCGAGTGTGTAATTGGTTGCTGACAAATGGCACCGGATTCTTGGGGAAGAACACCAATGAATATGGGACAGGCGAAGGTATTTCGCTATCGACCCGATTCGCCAATCAATAATAAGGACTTAATCGACTAAAGTGTGATTCATGAATTTACAACCCGTCATAAATGAATGGAAACGGCGACCATGGTGGATGAACCTCATGTGGTTCTTCTGCATATACATGACATTGATCTACCTTCC
>MPMU01000175.1 GCA_002238665.1 Gammaproteobacteria bacterium bin55 | reverse complement strand
TACTCGCTTTAGCAGTGTCCACATTCGTGATGTATCAGATCACGAATACGGCCGCTTTCCGAAGAAGACAGGAATTTCAGCGACTATTGACTTTGGGTGTCAGTGGTAACCAGTACAAATCTGTCATCCTTGTAGTTCATACGGTTCTAGCTTTCGCATCAAGTACCTTGGGAATCTTGGTTGGCCATGGCATCCTAGTGGGAGTATTACCAGAAGGCGTAGCAACCTTCGAAACGATAAATGTATGGGTCACAGCATTGAAAACCGTGACTGTCACGCTTGTCGCGACGTTAGTTATTGTGTGGTGGGCACATCGAGCAAAAGAAAGTCAAACACCACTTTGGCTGTTGTCCGGCGTCGGTGTAATTTCTGTTGCGTTGACTATCGCGTTGTTAACTACTCCATCGGGTCTGATTGGTGCTGAATTGGCGATTCTCGCCGCGTGTCTCGCAAACATTGCACTGGTCATTCCACTAGCACTATACCTTCTTGTAAAGCTACTAGCGAAATACTCGGTAGGTAAACGCTATGGAAGAATGAGCAACAGATATTTCTCTCAAACCTTATCGGCGATTCGACCGGTCGTATTTGCTCTCTCATTCGCCTTGGCAAACGCCATCGGTATTGACCTGATGGTATCGAGTTTTAAAGGAAATTTCCTTGACATGCTGGACGTTCGACTCACGGATGGTGTGTATCTCACCAATGTCAAGAATCTGGACTCAGATGATTTTTCAGATCTCCAAGGATTGAGTGAATTAAGGCAGTATTCAACAGGATCTGGAGAGACTGAATCAGCTGTCATTGACTTTCGCGCCGGAAAACTTGATGAGTGGCAATCTTCCCGTTACGGCTATGCTGGCACCGCACAGCCAGACCTCTTAATCAATGAAATCGCAGCCAACAAGCTCTCTCTTAGTATTGGAGATCAGGTAGATATTCGACTTGACGACGGTCAAGAGACACAGCTTGATGTAGATCACATTTATCGAGACTACGGATCAGCGACGCCAGAATTCTTCATATCTGAGGACGAGGTCTCGCTCGTTAACTATCCGACTGATCGAGTATTGTTGCGAGGTAACACGGAGCTTCTGCATAAGAGCGTGGCAGAAATCAGACGGAACTATCCAGAGATTGACATCCATTTAAATACCGAAATCAGGGAAATTGCTGAGTTTGTTTTCGATCAGACATTCATTCTCGCGCGAGTCATGGCAATGATCGCACTGGCGGTGGCGGTATTAGGACTGGCATGTTCGCTAACCGTGTTACTCACCACTCGAGACACTGAAATGCGACTGCTACTAACTCTCGGAATATCGAGGTTTAAATTACTGCGAACAC
>MPMU01000174.1 GCA_002238665.1 Gammaproteobacteria bacterium bin55 | reverse complement strand
TACTCGCTTTAGCAGTGTCCACATTCGTGATGTATCAGATCACGAATACGGCCGCTTTCCGAAGAAGACAGGAATTTCAGCGACTATTGACTTTGGGTGTCAGTGGTAACCAGTACAAATCTGTCATTCTTGTAGTTCATACGGTTCTAGCTTTGGCTTCGAGTACCTTGGGAATCTTGGTTGGCCATGGCATCCTAGTGGGAGTATTACCAGAAGGCGTAGCAACCTTTGAAACGATGAATGTATGGGTCACTGCATTGAAAACCGTGACTGTCACGCTTGTCGCGACGTTAGTTATTGTGTGGTGGGCACATCGAGCAACTGAAAGGCAAACACCACTTTGGCTGTTGTCCGGCGTCGGTGTAATTTCTGTTGCGTTGACTATCGCGTTGTTAACCACTCCATCCGGATTGATTGGTGCTGAATTGGCGATTCTCGCCGCGTGTCTCGCAAACATTGCACTGGTCATTCCACTAGCACTATACGTTCTTGTAAAGCTACTAGCGAAATACTCGGTAGGTAAACGCTATGGAAGAATGAGCAACAGATATTTCTCTCAAACCTTATCGGCGATTCGACCAGTCGTATTTGCTCTCTCATTCGCCTTGGCAAACGCTATCGGTATTGACCTGATGGTATCAAGCTTTAAAGGAAATTTCCTTGACATGCTAGACATAAGACTCACAGATGGTGTGTATCTCACCAATGTCAAGAATCTGGCCTCAAGTGAATTTTCAGATCTCCCAGGATTGAGTGAATTAAGGCAGTATTCAACAGGATCTGGAGAGACTGAATCAGGTGTTATCGATTTTCGCGCCGGAAAACTTGATGAGTGGCAAACTTCCCGTTACGGCTATGCTGGCGCCGCGCAGCCAGACCTCTTAATCAATGAAATCGCTGCCAACAAGCTCTCTCTTAGTATTGGAGATCAGGTAGATATTCGACTTGACGACGGTCAAGAGATACAGCTTGATGTAGATCACATTTATCGAGACTACGGATCAGCGATGCCAGAATTCTTCATATCTGAGGACGAGGTCTCGCTCGTTAACTATCCGACTGATCGAGTATTGTTGCGAGGTAACACGGAGCTTCTGCATAAAAATGTGGCAGAAATCAGTCGGAACTATCCAGAGATTGACATCCACTTAAATACCGAAATCAGGGAAATTGCTGAGTTTGTTTTCGATCAGACATTCATTCTCGCGCGAGTCATGGCCATGATCGCACTGGCGGTGGCGGTATTAGGACTGGCATGTTCGCTAACCGTGTTACTCACCACTCGAGACACTGAAATGCGACTGCTACTAACTCTCGGAATATCGAGGTTTAAATTACTGCGAACAC
>MPMU01000028.1 GCA_002238665.1 Gammaproteobacteria bacterium bin55 | reverse complement strand
GCAATTGGACGGCTGTTTCGATCGCGTTAGGAAGGCGGTTGCGCGCGAACTGCGGACAATCGCTACGAATCCAGTGAATAGCGCTATCCCTACGTAGTGAATATTCAACAAGATTTGTCGTACACCCATTTTGCCACAACCGCGATAGGCGAATACCAAAGTTACTCGCCAGATCCATGCTGTTGCGCCGTTTACTGGCTGGATTCGCCAGCCGTGCCATGACCGCATGAAACAACGCATGGGATGAACTACGATAACGGCTCCGCGGCAAAATCCGATGAAGGCCAAGTTCACGGTACAACCGTCCATAGATATCGTGAAAACCTAAATACAGGTTCTTGACATGTACGAACTTGGAATAGTGCACCAAGCGATTATCAATGGGATTCTTCTCAGCTACCAAACGGGCTTGCTCAAAGCGTTCATAGGTATCTTCCACACCAAACAAACCAGATTGAGCCTCAGCTTCAAGCTCCACGATCGTCTGTTGTCCGAGACGTTTGAGTTGCTCCAATTCGACATCATTGTGAGCGACACCGAGATAGCGGATGATCTTTGCTCGAGGCTGACCGTTGATTCGCAGGTTCTTCACATCCTAGATGGATAAGGACTGTTACGGGATCTTGCGGCACGTACATGCCATAAGGATTTATGCCAAATTCACGATTAAAAAATCTAATTTAATTCTCTACTACATACTACAAACAGAAACCTCCCCAAGTCGCCTAAGGAAGCGATTAGAATCAAATACTTAGGGAACGACTAAAAAACTAAACCGTAAAATCAGGAAAACGGCATGGCCACGCAGGTCGCACAGCTCGCGAGAATATCTACGACTTAGCCGATGATGGTTCATTCGTACAGTGGGGTTCACTAGCAGTTTGGCAAGGATTACATGGATCTGTGGACGAGCTTCTTGATTACGCACCTTCAGATGGCTTGGATATGGGTTTTGGGCACGTCAACGGGCACGAATACCCAGAAGAGAAGTCCCGGTGTGTACTGACGTCTTACGACTATTCTGTGTTAGCTGGTTCGCAAGGCGGAATGAATCACAAGATGATGGACCGGATGATCCAGACTGCTGCAAAAATCAATTCGTCAACGGTACTATTTACTGAAGGTAGCGGAGACAGGGCTGGTGGAGGAAGCCGAAATGCGCGTCCCGGTCGTGGAGGCTCACCGGTAATTTCGGGTGGCGGAGGATTAAATACACCGTCTTGGGCACTGCTCAGCAAGCTCAGTGGTCGAGTACCACTCAAAGTCTTGGGCATCGCTACTACGATGATTCCAACTTCGGATTCCCTTCAAAAGGCTCGGGGAGCACACGCAAACGCAATTCCGTCGCTAAAATTGCATAAAAACACCGCTCTTTCTGAGCTGAAAACTCAATCACAGCAAGTTTTTTCAGATTCATAGAGAACATCTAGAACAATAGTGTTTCACCAAATAATTCGTCGAAACGCCACTGCATAAGAACTGGCTGAAGAATCTACTGAACTTCAATCAGAATCACTCCAAGTTGGCGGCAATAACGGATTTCCGCTAGGGCTACTTTTCAATCGTCGCACTGACTCGATTGAGCGTTTCGACAAAAATGGCGATCAAATCATGTCCTTGCACAACCAATGAATGACTTCTATCGATGCCAATCTTCTCAAATTCCTTGGAATAATCCGACGAAGGCGGATGTGCATCCCCTTCGCGCAACTCTTGAATTCCAAAGAGGGGACCCATCATTGAGTTAGCATCCTCTGTTCCTATTTTTTGTGCAAGAAATTTCACCAAAAGCTTGAGAGATCTCAAATTCTCGTCTACCGATCCATTTATGCAAATCCTCAGTAGCACAATGTCTAGTGATTCCGCAAAAATCCTGCATAAATCCTTTGCAAGTGATTTCAATCCTTGTTCATCCACAGCTCGGAAACGGTGAGTGTTTGTTCGTATTTCTTGCATTTCTGCATTTTCTTCTTTGAGTATGCCACTTTTCAATCTCTTGTCGCTGACTTCTTTCAATTTCTCATCGCTGACTTCTTTCAATTTCTCATCGCTGACTTCTTTGAATCGTTTGAAAGCGTCTCTCAAATCAGCTTCGGGAGCTCGCGTTTCTGCTGGTTTGCGGAAAATTTGCGAGCTAAGCAACTCGCTTGATTCGCATTCATCCGGATAATCTATGTACCCCACCCACTTGCGGAGGTGTTGTCTTGGCAAACTAGCGAAGTCGTTTTTGTGCACATTGATCTTGCCATCCTTGTTGACACCGAAAGGGATGTCGCCTCCTGCGAAGCCGATAGTACCTGTATCGCGCGTAGACCATTTCAAAACACCCCCTGTCTCGGCTACAATCGCATTCGCTAGTGCTGGACTAAACCAAAGCCAGCTCCCACCTACAGCGAGGACTGCATCAATCTTAACGATTGCATCTGCATCCATCATATCTGAACCAATATCCCCTAAGCCATCTTGGCGCACGAAAATGCTTTTAGGCGCTGCTGGGATCCATTTATTCTGAGTTAGTTCGCTAGAAACATGAAATAGTTTGGCTTCTGAGCCACTGCTAGACGCAGAAGCACCTGAAGAATTACGCGTTTCTGAATATTCATCTTTATCATATTCTGAAATTCTTCGACACAAACGATAACCACTTCCGCTTTCCTCAAACTCTTTTTCCGGCCAAGAGATGTCGTCGCGACGTTCTAATACCCGCTTTCTCACACGCTTGGAGACAATCAACAGCCCTAATTGTCTTGCACACAGGTAGTCTTTCAGGTGAACTGACCTCATTTTGATCAGTTGTGGCTTTTTATCGCATCCTTGTTCACAAACAACAACCGTCTCATAGTTTTCCGCGGGTCTCACCCATTCTGATTCCGTATGTTTCAATCCCAAGGATAAAACTAGATCCTGATGAAGATGCCATAGCGCATTCTCTTCCTGAAAGTCAGTGAAATTCTGTTCGAGAACCAAGTGAATTCCAGAAAATTGCCCATAATAGTTGTAGACATCGGATGCCCTGTACTCCCCGTCACTAAGACTACCTACATGGCCACTCCCATTGTGGGTCAGAAGTGATACTGAAAGTTCGTCGCCACCATGTCTATGCTGTTCTGCAACCGCAAGCGCAACCGTCGACACGTATTCACAATCGTAACCTTTTTGCCCAAATACTCCAGAGGACTTGGTCCATTCTTGACGCAATGTGATCCACGGCGAATTAGCGAATCCGCTATCACGAATATCCTTCATCTCAAACCAGTCTTGGTTATTCATTTATTACACCTTTCTTTGAAATATTTCCGTTATTATTCTTTGCTGTATCGGGAGAATTGCCACAGCACCATCAAGCATACTTTGTTGCATACCACCTACTCTTGCAATCCCCTTCGTTAAATACTTCAACGCACTTGAACGATGCTCAATACATGAAGATCATCAAGTTAGACTAATTCTTGCAGACCGTAGCTGGACAACTGCGACATTCGACTGTCTTTTTAGACGAAAGTTCTGGCTTGGAACCAATTTCCCGATTTTTTTTGACCATAATTTTAGCTGACACAACTGCGTAGCCTCAAGCTTGTCTTAGGGTTCGTATTCTGCGTCCGGTAGCTCCTTGAGTGCGGCACCTGACTTTATTGGCTTGAAATCATAAGTTATTGCTTTTTTAAGTGAATAGATCTTAATTGAGACACTACGTTTACCTCGATTCAGGGTATTTTGGTGTTACTGACGATGCGTCAGTCGATCTGGTGGGGTGTAGGACAAATCTTGTTTTCATAAATTTCTTCAGACCAACCAGGCATTTTTGTCGCACCTGACAGTACACTGCTCATTGACTGCGGTGCGGGCAACAAGGCAGTCGTGTAGCGGTTGATTTGATTTAGCATCGACTGTGAACTCATCCAAATAGGTAGATGCTACATGGTAGCTGATTTGGGTCGACATGGGAACAGCTTTAGGCGACTTTTTCAACAGTCTCTTAATGCAGATCAACTGGATAGGGATAGCGATACTGCTTAACTCCAAAGTATCGATACGGCTTTTTACAGTGATCGTTGACGGATGTCGCGGGCGCATAGTGTTTTAACGTTTGCTCGTTTTGAAAAACCATTCCTCCGACAGATGCCAATGCCAGTCGGATAATCTCAGCGGACATTTCGGTACCCCCAAATTTTGGACCGATGCTGGAGGTGGCGAACGCAAGTCAGGGTCATGAACGCGATGGCCACATGCACACGAATGCGTGTCATGCTCCAGTGAAAGATTGGACGAATTTTGAGATCATGTTTGACACATTTAGCCGACCATCCGACGAGTAATCAACGATTCGGTTCGATAGCTGTCTCAAAGACCTGTAGGCGATTTTCTTCTAGCTTGTAGCCCATGCCAAAATGGCTTTCGCTAATGCATGTTTGCGGATCTGATTACCCACCACATAGTACCCAACCCCAACCCGCCTCTTCAATGGCTTCTAAGTTGACCTCACTGAACATGCCTCGGATGACAGCACAGATATGGAACAAGTGTCACGAAGACGTGGACATGGCTGGTTTCCAAGTTTCAAGATTCATTCTCAATGATTGACCAGACTCGATGGTAACTCTCCCCACGCTCACCCATCGCCTTCGTCCACTCGTTTACGTCGGCTGTTCGGAGACGACTGCGAACCTTGTGAAGAGGCTCGTCTGGCTTGACCTCAAGAGTTTCCGCTAGCTCTGGTGCTGCCGTCCGTGGTACACCTAGCAACCTTAGGGCGACAGCCTCGTCGCTATTAACGCCATAATACACGCGCGCCGGCAGGTTACGGAGGCTTCTTTGCTCTTCAGGGGACTGCTCATCAAAGGCTCTTCCGAGAGTAAGTGACTGAAGCGCAGAGAGCCCCCATGATGCAGTTTGCGTCAATTTCCCGAACACTTTCTGACAACACTTGGTCATTGCTTCGACTTCATTGCTCTTCTCCTTGTCGGATGGACTGAAGTATTCGGTAGCTATCTCGACGAGTGGACGCCCTTGAACCCACGCGCTGATGACTTGGGCGAGCTTGTCACCATCCGGTTTTGTTCCGCCGGTGACATCTTTGAGCGGATCTCGCAACTCTGGCACCTGCAAGAGGAGTCCCATCATCCTGCGAAGCTCGTCTCTGCGGCCAGAGAACAAATCAGGCGACCATACGTCGTCCGGCAGATTCTCCTGACCTAGCCTTGCCAGTGTCGCATTGACCGACTCCCAAGAGAAACCTGTTGCATCGACAAGGCTGAGCGGCTTTCCTTTGATTCTCTCGGCATAGGTGGTCACGCCTTTCACCAGGTTATCCGCCCATCCCCTGTGGCTTATGCGCAACGATTGGAATCCAAGAGTTCCCCTAAGAACTTGCTCGACTCGTGCTACGAACTGTTCGTGGTTTCCGATCTGTCGGTACGTGTGAACTAGATATTGGAGGAAGGCTGACCATCCGGGCTGATTCGAGAGCGATTCTAGCCTCAAAAGTGAACCACTTTCTACCGCTTTTTGAACCATTTCAATAAGTGTCGAGTTTAGCTCACCTACTGCATTATCTATGAACTGCTCAAGTATTTGTTGTTTATCGTCATCCTGGGCCGCGAGAGCGACAACCCCAAGGTCGCCTTGATCCACTCTACCTGCTCGTCCAGCAATATTCCAGAAATCCTCAGGTGGCATATCCTTTCGGTATGGCGGCATCCCAAACCGATACTGGTGGCTGGCAAACACGATACCAGACACTGGAAAATTGACTCCCTGAGCAATGGTGGTCGTCGCGACCAAAGTCCTAAGGTGATCATTCTGAGTCAACCATTCCATAAGGGATCGCGTGTCCTCGGACATTCCGGCGTGGTGAACGCCGACTCCATATTCAAGCAAGCTAACCAGTGGATAGTCCTGTCCCATTTCGTCCGTGAGGAAGCGTTGCACATGTCGGAGATCGTCGTGGACCAGGGTGCGCTTGTTCTCTTCGACTTTGAATGCATTGGCAATACTCCATGTTGACTTCGGAGTGTCAGCCAGCACAATCACAGTGCCCCGCGACCGAAGGGTTTGTGCTGTTGTGGCTGCGATCTTGCCCGGCGACTTTTTCACGTCGGACCAGGCCAAACCAAGAGGACGCGACTCACCGATATCAATCTGTTCCGGGATGTCAAGGGTGTTGCGCGTCGTCTGTTGAGTGTGCAGGGACAAGCTAAACTCACCTCGATGGTCGCCTTGGTTCGCCCGGGCGATCGCCACTACGCGGTCGTTCGGGGTCCAATCGACACCTAGATCGATACTCTTGTTGCTTTCTGGATCCAGCCATTGGGCAATCTCAGTGACGTTGTAGATGAAAGGCGTCAACAAAAGAAACTGTGCATAGCGGCACTCGCGATTGATGGTTGCAAGAAGCAACTCGAGATTTATTCCTCGATTTTCGGATGCTAGTCCGTGTGCCTCGTCCACGACAACCAGCGTGACGGGACGACCAATACGTGCCTCCCATCCCCCACGCAACATAAGATTTAGCTTCTCAGGAGTGGTCACAAGGATTCTGAACTGCTGCGACGGTTCCGTCTCAGTCAGCATTCCTGCTTCAAGGCCATCTACCTCCAGAGCCGGACTTACCTTCTCTACTATGTTCCCAAGATAGTCGAAGTCGTGTCGGAGGCGTGCAGTGAGCTGATTCACAAGCGCTCGCGTAGGAGCCAGATAGGCGACCCACCCTTTCTCTTGATCGAACTGGTTCAGTGCCTGAAGAATCCGGAACTCAGCGATGATTGTCTTGCCGCTTGAAGTTGGCAAACTCACCACAACTGATCGACGGCCTGACCCGAGTAAGCCTTCTTCCTTAAGAGTACGCCTCTGGGGTGGTAACATCTCGAAGATCGGGCGTCCTTGATCACGAGAGGTCAGAGACTGGACGAATTGGGTGACCCGGCTGTTCACCGCGCGCGTCACCGTCCAGATGCTGTTGTCCACCATTAAGTAAGCTGCTCGAGCGAGGAACCGCGTCAGAATCTCGCATTCGATTAGTCGGCCACGCATCGACGCGTTAATAGCTCGATCAAATTGCGCTTCTAGTTGTTCGCGAATGTCGTAATGGCCGTCCACTGAGCCTTGTCCAATGTAAGCTCCCATTATTTCTGCTGCCTTCGCGAGATGGTAATGGGTCATGAGTTCCCATGCCGGTACGACATCCTTTCGGACCTCAGCTTTTTTCAGATACGCTGGTTCGATGTCCCTCTGTGCTTGGCGAATGGCCCCGATTCGCTCTTGAACTGCATCGAGATCGTCCCATCCTCTCTTTCGCAGAAGACGCAACCATACTTCCAAGACTGACGACCAGACGCGGACACCCCAATCAGCTGAAGCTGAGGGAAGCGTTTTCATTTCACGCTCTGTAACAATGCGACGGAAATCAGCAGAGCGATCACCAAGCACCGCTATGCACCCCAATCTTACGAGCCACTCTGCCATGGCAATAGGCTCCGATGGCCACGCCAGTGTTCTAGCGATTCGGAATGTCTCCGCAGCAACATATCGAAGTTCGTCCCCACGACTTTCATCATCAAGGATATTGAATAGCTGTAACTCAAGTGCGTTTGAGAAGAACTGCATATCCTTATCTTCTATTGCATGAGTAGGTGAACTAAGTGCATTGGTGAGCCTGCGTCGACTTGCCTCTGACGAAATTTGGTGAAATTGGTCCTCACCAAGGGCTGCTTGAAGCCAAGTGATTGTTGTCATGACGCCCCACGCCCATAGATCAAAGCTGGCCAATCGTTAATAGGTACAGGCAGATACCAGGCATTAATTTCGACACGTGTCGGGCTACTGAGATTCTTGGCGAGTGCCTTGGACGGGTTAGCTACATCCAGTTCATTAGGCTTCGTGTCGCGAAGGAGAATTCCTACAAGAAGCATCTCTTTTCCAAGCGACTGAACATAACGATGAACTGCTGCCTCAAAGAGTGTACGGTGTTCATCAGAGTAACATCGCACTCTAAGCCACATGAGTAATGATTGTTGGATATCCGAGCGAGTGCTTATTTCCTCGATCTGCCTTGCTAATCCTCCGCTTCCATACATTACGTTGGGAGGAGTGTTGGGATCGGAGGATGTCTTCACCTCTCCAAAGAGCAAGAGGACGGTATCGCCTTCCTTGCAGAAACCAACTAGGTCTGCGCCAGGTAGACTGGCACTTGGCGTGCGGCGATCATGTGCGAGATTCCAAGGCCAGCAGATTTCACGGGTCTCGTCATCGGCAAGAACACACTCTGCCAAAGCTTCTCCGATAGCCCAAGACTTGCCCTCATGAACTGCGCTAAGGAGATCCTCCACAAAGTCGGTCTCCATGTCCGTCATAGCCATACCACGTAACTCAGAAGCAAGTTGGTTGTCGGCTTCATCGTCTTCTACCCTTGCCTTCACGCGGCTTGACATGTAGGACTTGAAACGTTCCTCATTCACGACATCCTGGCCGATCCATTGCACACAGTCCATCGATCCCGAGTAGCATTTTGCTGGGGCAAGTGCAACAACCACGGTCACGAATCTCCATCCAAACCTGCAGTCGTATGTTGGTCAAAGGTCAACACTTTTGGGGTTTGCTTGTGGGTGACGATGCCATGCTTATTCAACAGAACAACCAGAATACCGATCTCTTAGTTGTTCCGATGAGATCATCTCCGACCTTAAAGATTCTAAAGTGTCAGGAGTTCCGGGGACGGGGTAGTTCCAGCCCCACTCTACGAGCGGGGTACACAATTTTATCCGTTTATTTCGAGTCTCCGCGATTTAGTTTGCTCGTGGTGTTCGGTAGCACCCAAGCGGCCGATAGATTGAAGGCATCACCGAAATGAATCGCCCAAGCCCGTGTCGCTTTACCTCATTTCCGTTCCACGTTACTCTATTCACGCAAGAGTTGGGTCTAGAATTGGCTCGCCTTGCACAACTGCAGTTTGATCAGTTTCTACGCCGCCTCAAGGCTCGTGAAGTGAGAGCGGGCTACGCCTTTGCTCCCACGGCGAGAACTGGTTGCTTTCTCATCTTGATTGTCGCTGTAAAGTGTCGAGCATCTCGTCAGTGATAAGTGCATGGCTGTTCTTAGGTTTGTTTCGTTGCCCTGAATTCATGGCAAGCACTCGTTGCTGGCGTTCAGTATCCTTGCCTTATGATCAGGATAATCGATTGATTGGTTGAAAACGCTATACATGAAAACTCTGAGTAGGCTCGTCTGTGTAATGCAATGTACTCACAAATATTGCTCACAACAAAGTACAAGACGCTCTCACCATCCTACATAGTCAGGACAGGACTCAAGCTGGCATCTTCTGATCCAGGCGATCTTTGATCACGGAATTGAGCCAGTAATTTCAATTCACGAGTTATTCAAACGATACCATTTTGATAAGATTGGTGTTTTTAAGATTTTCAATACCTACCCGCAGTTTAACGCATCTCTTTTATGGATAACCGAAAATGCCGAGTTATCCCAACTTGCGAATATCTTTAATGATGGATCAACGTAGCAACTAGCACGTAGAGTGCGGCTGTTCTTGTAAGTAGGTTCAGTAGCGGAAGCCATAAAGCATCTCGAAAGAAGAGAGAATAGAAGGTAGCAAAGGTACTTTCAGACTCGATTCGAAAGGGACTACGTATCGGATCTGCGAAGATTGCAAACGTCGCTGAAATCCAAAGTACCATTTTGGGAGGTGGGGTCAGTTCAGCCTGATTTGGCTCGACGGAAGATGATCGACGATGCATCAAGATCGAAAGTGATTCTTCGACTTAGGGGGGCTTCACGGGCCTACCCTTCTGATACGTTAGGTATGTAGCTGACAGATATCGTTAGTCCATCACGGAAAATCATTGGATGAGAAAAACAGGAAATAACTCGATGATTCAATTTGGTTTAGAGACAGAGCACACTCCAGACACTTTGTCAAAGCGGGGGTGAGTCTTGCCATCTCAACTTGCTTGGCTTGACCACGACTCTACCGCGAGAGAACGTACACTCCGCATTCTTTCTCTATTTCAAGAAAAGGAAAGTCGTGACGAGCTTGGGCTTGGTTCGGTGCGGGACAGCTTCGCTGATCAATTATTCCCTGGCACCAGCACGATCCAGACGCGCTTGCGCTATATGCTATTCGTACCATGGATTTATCGTTCCTTAGAAGAAAAGCGATTACCCGCAGAGAGCTTTGCCATCCAAGCTGAATTGCAGGAGAGAGGTATGGTCCAGCCGTTGATTGATTCTGATGATCAAGGCGTATTCGGAAGAGTGGCCGGCAAGAGCCTCAAACGTTTACCTAGCTCGGTCTACTGGGCAGGTCTCGGCATGTGGGGAATACGGTTGACACCTTTCTCGCAAGAGGAGTATCACCGCCGCATCGACGAAACTTATCAGGCGCGGCATACTCTGAAAGCGCTGGAAAGAGAAGCCAGAATCAGAGGAGACGATGTCGATCAAGAGCAGCGCATGGCTACGTTCAGTTGGCATCCTCAATTACCAGCACCACCTGAGGAATTTCCTTCAAAAGTTGATTTCTCGTTATCCAGGGAAGAATCTGAGTTTATCCGGGATCGCATCCGGGTTGCCTGTCCCAATAGCCTGCTCTCCTTTTTGGTGTGGCACTGCGAGCCTGCCGATACCCAAGCACCATGGGCACATCCAGATTACGCCAGCTTTTCCGATCAGCATAAAGAGCTCCTGACCCATGCACGGCTTTTCTCCGAGGTGATGCATGGGGCTTCCCTCTCGTATAACGTCCAACTCGCCAGACTTCGAAAAAACGATGATCTTGTCGCGGGGCATCAGGCCCCTTTCGATCAATGGGCTACAAGCTTTCCCCTGGAGGAGGTTCTGGCGTGGTCGGTTAGCCGCCTCTGGGAGTTGACCGTCGATCACGGCTACATCGTCAGGCAACAAACGAGAACATTTGTTCGGGACTGGATCAACTTTACTCGGAAATCTCCCAAAGATCTCCTTTCTAATATCGAAGCTCTGAACCTTATCAAAAGAAGGGAAATGAAACTCAAAGGCTCCCGCTCCCGGTTCAAGAACCAGAGAGCTCTGGAGCAGTGGGGTGGCTTTTCCGGGGTCAGCAGACTCGTTTACCGCTGGCCTAATGTGAAGGTGCTTTTGAATGATTTGTACCAGGGCACTAAGAGGTAGTAGGCGTGCTGAATCCTAACTCCCGCAGTCTCTACACCTCAGCACTGACACCGCCTCTGGGAATGATTTTCGACGAAGCCGTTGCGACCACATTTTCAATGGACCCGGCGTTACTGCTTGAAGCGCCTGTCTACCTGGCGCTCATGGCAGCTGATGGTCAGTCAGATCCTGATCCGCTGGCTGTGCTCGAGGGCATTCGTAGATACTCTAAGCGAATCACGGTCTATGTGCAACGAGGCAGGATTCAACTCCCTCAGATAGCCAAGCCAAACCCTCTGTTCGGTTATCTGGAAGACATGGTGGTTGAGGTAACGGCCCCTGGCGGCGGTGTCTTTCACCCAAAAGTCTGGGTAATTCGGTTTGTCAGTGCGGATCAAAGTAGCGCACTGTATCGCCTAGTAGTGCTGACCCGGAATATGACCACTGATCAATCCTGGGACCTGTCGCTTCAGCTCGAAGGCTCGATTGCTGGCGGAAAGTCCAAATTAAATGAACCGCTGGTCCATTTCTTCGAGATGCTACCTGATCTCGCTATTGGAGCTACAGAAGCCTGGCGAGTCGAGCAAGCGCTCCGATTCGCAGAGGCAATACACCAGATTCAATGGGAGCTCCCCGACGGCTTCGATGAACTGGCTTTTTATCTGCCTGGAACGCAGGGCTTTGAGTGGGTGGCTCCCAAGTCGAATAGGATAGCTGTCATTTCGCCCTTTTGCTCCGACCGGGTTTTGCGGACATTAGTCATGCAGTCCAAGTCCGCAGATGCGCTTATTTCTCGGCCGGAAACGTTATCCGGCTTGAATCCAGAGACGCTGGCACTCTTTACGCAGTGCCTGCAGCTGGATGAGGCGGCGGAAACCGAAGATGGCGAGGAAGAAGATACGACTGAACATCCGCTTGCGACTGGTCTTCATGCGAAGGTTTATCTATTCGAGACACGATACTACTCCGACTACACACATGTGATTTTGGGTTCTGCGAACGCTACGAACGCAGCGATTAACGCGGCGAAGAATATCGAGATTATGGTTGGTTTAGTAGGCAAGAAAAGAAAAGTTGGTGGCATCGACGAGCTTCTAGGCACTGACGGGCTGGGTGAATACCTGGTTGATTTCGACGCAAGCAAGGAGCCGGATTCAGATTCAGCACGCAGGGAGGCGGAAGACTGTTTGGAGCGAGCTCGAATCCTGCTATCTGAAGTCGCGCTGGCCGTCGAGTGTAACCAGGGATTGAAGGAGGGCTTGTGGGCACTGATTCTGACTGGCAAGATTCCGTCTCTCGATGGAATCTCTAGTGTCAGTGCATGGCCGATAACCGTGGGTCGAGAGTACTTGGCAAACATCAAAGGTAGCGAGGCGCATGATCCGTACAGCCTTGGGGAGTTTTCCGCCTCGTCCGTGACCGGTCTTATTGCCTTTGAGCTCATGACCGATCATCCGGATGTGACGGCACGGTTTGTGCTAAATCTGCCCGTTACAGGCATTCCGGACGAACGTGAGTCCGCTATTTTGCAAACCGTGATCAGCAATCAGGACGGTTTTATTCGTTACCTTCTCCTCCTTCTGGGCGACGATACGACATCCGGGCTTGTAGCTGGTAGTGGCACTAGATGGGCAAAATGGCTGACTCGGTTGGCCGATGGTGAGGACATTCCGTTGTTGGAAGAACTCACACGCACCTACAGCCGCCACCCAGAAAGGCTGTCTGAAATCTCCGGTCTAGTTCGTGATCTGTCGCATGGTGGCCAGAATGCCATCATCCCCGACGACTTTTTAAGTCTCTGGACGGTTTTTGAATCGGCTATCAAGGCTCGCAATGCCTAGCAAACGTTTTTTGTCAGCGACCGCATTGACTGGGCTAAAAGACTTCCAGAAGAGGACCGTAGAGTATGTGTTCAAGCGTCTCTATGGAGATGACCCGACATCCCGTTTTCTGATCGCTGATGAAGTGGGTCTTGGAAAAACCCTTGTTGCTCGAGGCATCATCGCCAAGACGCTAGAGCACCTTCAAGATACAGTAGAGCGGATCGACATCATCTATATTTGCTCAAACGCTGCCATCGCCAAGCAAAATGTTAATCGACTCAACGTCCGTGATATCGATGGCTTTTCAATCGCCACTCGGTTGACTTATCTGCCCAAACAGGTGCGGTCCTTGCGCAAGAACAAGGTGAACTTCATCAGCCTGACTCCTGGCACCGCTTTCGATCATGCCAGCAGAGGCGGGCAGGCCAACGAACGGGCCATACTGCATCGAATCCTGTATGACTTACCCATGGCACGGCGAGAAAAACGGCAAAGGTTGCGCAACGGCTTGCTGAATTTTCTTCAAGCGACATCAGGTAAGGAAAAGTGGCGAGCCAAAGCTCAAAATCTTTCAGCTAAAGATCTGGATTTGGATTTCTCCATAAAGTTCCGGCGGGAAGTCCGTGAAGATGTCAAACTTTACGCAGACTTGAAGGACTGTTGCGAACGCTTTGCCTGTTATCGCGAATTGGGCAAAATCCCTAGGCAGGATTCAGAGTTGCGCTACGACCTGATCGGAAGGCTTAGAAACAAACTCGCACATACCTGTGTAGACGCACTTGAGCCCGATCTGGTCAT
Organism: Gammaproteobacteria bacterium bin55; assembly: GCA_002238665.1. GTDB lineage: Bacteria > Pseudomonadota > Gammaproteobacteria > Pseudomonadales > Azotimanducaceae > Bin55. Next base: position 14,167 of record MPMU01000028.1, on the reverse strand, counting down.
ACTTGATGAGTTTCAACGATTCAAGCACTTGTTACAGGGTGATGGAGACGCCTCCATGTTGGCGAATGAACTCTTTAAGTATCAGGACGTTCGCGTACTTCTGCTTTCCGCTACGCCCTACAAGATGCTTACCCTCGACCAGGAGACTGAGGAGGAGGATCACTATCCCGATTTCATCCGGACCCTGAATTTCCTGTTCGATAATGCGGATAAAGTCGACGCGGTCAAAAGTCTCCTGGCAGACCATCGGACGACACTACACGCGTACGCCAATGGCGCGGTATACCCTCCAGGTATAAAGAGCAAACTTGAACAAGCACTCCTGCAGGTCATGTGTCGCACAGAACGGGTCGCCACAACCCGAGACCACAACTCAATGCTCAGCGAGATTGAACGGGCGGCATCGCTCAAACTGGCGGATCTTCAGCATGCGGCGATGGTTGACGCAGTGGCAGTCTGTGTCAAGGCCGGAGAGCCGATCGAATACTGGAAGTCAGCGCCGTATCTGATCAACTTTCTAAAACACTACGAGCTACGTCATAAATTGGATGCCCAGTTGCATTCACCTTCAGATGCTCTTCAAGGAGCTCTTTCATCGACAAATGGACAGTTGTTGACGAAAGATAAATTCGAAGGCTATCAGTCTCTCGACCCAGCCAATCCGAGGATGCGTTTACTTTTTGAGGACACTATAGATAAAGGCATGTGGCAACTCTTGTGGATGCCACCGTCCCTGCCGTATGTCGATCCAGGCGGCGCATACCGTGACAAGGATAGATTGACCAAATCGCTGGTTTTTTCCTCATGGAGCGTTGTTCCGGACGCTGTGGCATCCATCTGCTCGTACGAGGCCGAACGACGTATGATTGCTGGAACGCCAGTTTTGCACAGTGAACTGTACGAAAAAATCAAGCCGTTGTTGCGGTTTGCGGTAGCCTCCAACGATAATCGCCTGACGGGAATGCCAGTCATTGCTTGGATGCTACCGTCGCCAACCCTGGCCACTAGGATTGACCCGCTTGAGATTGCGCTTCGTCACGGGCGCGGACCGATTAGCATTCAAGAACTGAAAAATGAGGTCAAAGCCGTTTGCCGCGGCTTGATCGAAAACCTGCCTGATGCTGGGGAAGGGCCGCGAGCTGATGAGCGATGGTACTGGGCAGCACCCATTCTCATCGATTCCCATAACTCCCTGTTGGACTGGTGCAAGAGCAAGCTGGGATGGCGATCTGCTACGTCAGACCCTGAGAAAGACTCCCGATTCAAAGATCACATCGACATGCTGGTTAGCATGGCAGAAGGCAATATTCCTCTTGGCCCACAGCCAGATGATCTTGTTGATGTGCTTTGCGAGTATGCCCTGGCCGGGCCTGGCGTGTGTGCATTACGGGCGCTTCGTCGGATCGGTACCGACCTTGATCCATCTGATCCAAATCTGCTCTCAGCCGCAGCCAGAATCGCTTCGGGCTTCCGTTCGCTCTTTAATATGCCGGAGACGATTGCCATGCTACGTGGTTCTGGCGAAGACACGTATTGGCGGCTAACACTTCAGTACGGAATCGATGGCAATCTCCAGTCCGTGCTCGATGAATATGTGCATGTCCTTCGCGAGTCGTTAGGTTTGCACGATCACTCACAAGAAGCACAAGTTGCTGAGATCGCTGAAAGCATAGAATCAGTGCTGTCACTGCGCACCGCACAAATTCGCATTGATGAGATAAAGACGGCAGGCGATGGATTTATTGTTGATGATTTCAATACCCGTTGCCGATTTGCGCTCCGCTTCGGCGCTATTCGCGATGACAATAATCAAGCGCTTGTACGCGCCGATTTGGTTCGGGATGCGTTTAACTCTCCGTTTCGCCCCTTTGTCCTCGCTTCCACCTCAATAGGTCAGGAAGGGTTGGACTTTCACACATGGTGTCATGCTGTAGTGCACTGGAATTTACCCTCTAATCCTGTTGATCTGGAACAGCGCGAAGGCCGAGTTCATCGCTATAAGGGCCATGCTGTCAGAAAAAATATTGCCGAACGCTATGGCTTGACTGCGCTTTTTGAATCTCACAAGGGAGGCGATCCATGGCAGACACTCTTCCAGATCGCGCACCAGGGTAAAACCAATGGCTATTCTGATCTTGTTCCCTACTGGGTGTTTGAAGAGGGATCTGCTCGCATAGAACGCCGCATCCCGCTACTCCCTTACAGTAAAGAGGTAGGAAAACTCAAGCGTTTGAAGGAGGGGTTAGCGCTCTATCGAATGGTGTTCGGTCAACCACGTCAGGAAGATCTGTTGTTCAGCCTGAGTCAAAACGGTAGCCAAGATGCCGCAGATTTTTCGAACTGGTTGATTTCGCTTCAACCTCCAACGGACACATTGTTCAACGATAATCCTCAAGATCCTACGATTCCTCCGCACAGAGAAGAATAAAGCTCACTCGCAAATTAGACAGGTATGCTCGACTAACTTTACATATGTTTCGTTGTCTCGTAAACGGTACCATTTTCAAGGTATACGCGATTCGACAAGCCAAATTTGGTACTCGGGAAGATCGGTAGTCGACACTCCTCGAGCGCGTTCGTTCACCCAATTTCTCATGGTTCGATGCAGACTGTGAAAACGTGCCATACATAGAATTCCTGACACTCCGCAAACGTCAAACAAGAGAATAGATTTGGCAAATGACATTCCATTGAACCGAGAGCTTCGAGACGAAGAGATCATTCAAATTGATCAATTTCTGGAATTTAAAGATCGGTCTGACCCTCTGGTTTTTGTAGGTCGACAAACGTTGATCGATCATGTTATTAAGCAAACGCAACGATTGCGCGGTGAAGCGCTACCTGAATCCTGCGCCATAGTAGTCAGAGGTGCTCCAGGCGCTGGCAAGACCAGTCTCCTAAAGAAGATTGCTCAGGAGCTTTCGCGTACCGAACAGTATCACGATGTACTCGTCATAGAGTTGGGGACGAGACATTTGAATAATCCAGCCTTGTGCATCGAATCCTTCATGTTGGGAATGGACTTCAAATATGCAAAAAACGGGTTATCCCGTGAAGAGAGAGACCACTGGAGGAACGGTACTACTGGGTTCGTCAGTCATGAGGAAAAGTGGATAAGACAGTCTGATTCTGTCGTTGCTCGACTCAATTCTGAACAGTCCACTGTTTGGAGTGAACTAAAACGGCTTCTAGATGTTGTTACAGATCATGTATTCGTGGTATTGGTGGACGAAGCTCAGAGAATACAGCCGGATAGAAATAGCAACGTCTGTGAAATCGCATGTAATTTGAATGATGCACAAACACAGGGAATCAAGATTTTGCCCGTGTTTGCAGGGTTAAGTGACACACGACTGATATTGTCAAAGGTAGGTGTATCACGGGTAGCTGAAGGAAAAACAAGACAAGACAATTCAGTAAGAGATTTCTCCTTGGAACGCCTCTCGTATGCTGAATCGCATCGATTTATGTTCGATAGCTTGAAACTATTAGGGATTGTTGATGTCATGGACGACGAAGATCGTGAGTCTATGATCCAGCAATGCTCATTGGCGAGTGACGGTTGGCCTCGGCACTTACATCATTACTTGCAGTCGTGTGTAAGACACATAAAAAATTGTCACGACGAGAAAAACCTATCGTTGTCATTGACTGACGTACTCAATGAAGGCATGCTCATCGCATTAATTACTATGAAGATCGAGTGGCCAACCTGAACATGGCTCATATGGAATCGAAATTGATCACCTTGGCCACCACATTCGCTAAAGAGAAGCGGTTTACCTTTGACGGATTTGCTAAGGTGATTGGTGATTCGCTTGATTCAGATAAAGAGAAAAATGACTTCTTGAATACTCTCGTTCATCATGGCATCGTGGAAAGAGATCAGGATAGGGAGTTCCGATTTTCCATCCCATCATTTTGTACATATTTAGTGCATGGCATGAACCGGGAAAAACGGAAGAGGCATTAAATCAACAATTGGCCAAGCGAACGCAAGAATTCAATCAAGCTAACGACCATGGCTGGTCGGACGATGATTAAGTTCAGTGTATAAAAGGCAGTCCCCCAGGAGGTCTGGTGTTCCTGGCAGAGAGTTTTGAAGAGGGTGACGAGGACTTCAAGATCTAGTAGGACATCCCGGACAATGCAGAGCAACTAGGTTGCAAGCCTTTCAGGACGGAGGAGGAGCGCTAGCCTACGACGCGCGCCAGAGCGGAGAATAGCGTTTGAAGGAACTAATTTAGTAATATGCACTCAAATAAAACCTCAATTTTTGTTGACAATAAATTGTGAACAACAATTGGTGATGTAGGAACACGTCGCATCAAATACCTTGAATTAAGGTATTGAATTTACCAAAGGAACCGGAGCAAACATGCAACAGCGAGTGACAGAATTAAAGGTCAAGATGAACATAAAAGAGTTGGACGATGGCACCTTCTATGGGGCTTTTCCGCAGATTGGATGTATCTTCGTGCACGGAGAAACCGAAGAGCAAGTCTATCATGACGGACGAGAGGCATTGGAAAAGTATTTGGATATGTCACGTGAGAACGGAGACCCACTCCCGAAGGAAATCATTGTTTCTAGTGAAATTATTCAATCGCAGAAAACCAAGAAAAACAAATCGCCGTCTCACTGGAGTGACACTGAATTGCTGATAACCGGAACCTATGCTCATCAAGCATAGGTTCCAGCTATCAGGGCAGATTATTCCCCAAGTGTCTGGGCACTGCTCAGGAACATAACGAAGGGGGAGTTTCGCAAGGCATTGGAGGCTGAGATCAAGTCTTTGATACCAACGCTGAATTGCTTGGAGTCGCGGCTAAAGATTCGACACAAGATCTGTGTCGCCGACCGAGGCATGTTCAGTCAGGCCAATCTAGAAGCCATTGAAGCGGCGGGTCGGTACTATGTGGTGGGTGCTCGGATCCGTCGACATGCGTCAGCGAAGGAGATTTTGGCGTGGGCTATGAGCCCCGAAAAACAGCGCTCACATGTCTTTGAGACAGCCATTGAACCGAATCGCCGATTGCTCGTCAGATGGTCGGCTAAACGTGCCAAACAGGATCTAAAGAAACGCGACAAACTATTGAACAAACTGCAGGGCAAAGGTCCGTCCTGGACACCCTTTCCAGCGCACCTGCTGGATCGACCGAGAAACTATCAACGCCCTCTGAAAAAGCTGGGTAAGACTTCGTATCTCGTCGATGAAGAGCGCATTGCGGCGGATGCCCAATGGGATGGTCTACACGGGGTGATTACCAACTTACCCGATACCACCGACGCACATGATGCGATGGATTATTACACCGAACTATGGCAGGTTGAACACTGTTTCCGATTCACCAAACATGATCTCAAAATTCGTCCAATCTTTCACTGGACTCCGAACGGCATTCGTGCCTATGTAGCCATTGCGTTCATGACCCTGACCTGCGTTCGCCACCGCTGTTATCGAACCAAAATTCAGGGCACTGAAATGTCCGCAGAGACGATCCGACTGGCATTGGCATCTGCCGGAGGCATGGTTTTTCAAGACGAGCATACGTTGAAACACTATGCACACGCGACAACCTTGGCGGATGACTGTAAGAAGCTATATCGCTACTTTGGAGTCAAGCAAAATCGCTATCCCCTCCAATTAATCTGAATTAAGTTCAGTTTCACTGCCTTCTCAAATACCCAAAATGTAGTACGTAAATCGTACTATGTATTTTTTTAAATCAATCACTTACGCACTTCAACCGTCGAAGTCAGGAAAACGGCTTTAATGGACAGGAACAAATTAGTAAAAATCACTACCTTGCAACAACAATCCTTTAACAAAAGGCTCTCGTGACCAGTAATAAGCTATACGATCAATTTGCCGCTCATGGCTGAAAACATTCAAAATTCTTTTTCTCCAAGAAGAAATTTGCCTCGCACGTCAACAAAGTAAAGGAGTCCAGTGCACTGGTTGTACATATACGTTACTCTGTCGCCAGTAACCATGCGCCAGGGACTTACGCAATCATCCAAAAGCAACGTCAGTATCACCGCACCCGCTAATATCGCGCCAATCCATGCGGTTCGCTCACTCCAGGCTCGTCGTTTGGTCTCGGTCATAAATAGTTCCTGCGAAAAAAACTTAATTAAGGCAATTTGTCTTCAAATCTGTGTATGGGGTAATTTTTCCCACGCTCTTGCGGGCAAGAGAGTGGGAGGATTTTAGTTCATTCATTTCAGTGATCGCTTCAATGCATCGCCCGGTTGGGTGAATCTGAACAGGAAGGGCACACTCAACTGCGGAAGCTCGAAATGTACGAATGAAAATCTATACACAAAATACCCGACACTCTGAATATTGGTTGTCTGAGACCCCTTTAGACGTCAAAATGAATCATTTTCCGCCGAAATCCGGCTTAAATTGCGTGAACTAAATCAAGTCAACCGTGACACAAGATCTTTACCCAAAATATCACCGTCAATGGCAATTATTTCTTCAGTTTCGATAGCATATTTTTAAGTGCTAGATTGAGAGCACTATTCGGTCGTATGTTAGCGCCACTGTTCACATTAGCAACTAGGTCAATTAATCCTTTCATCCCATACAACGATACAATAAGACAAAGCAGTAGTTCCAATGCTGACTCAGCAGCAAGAGGCCAAGTAGGATATCGGTCTGAAATCTGTAGAGCACCTGGGATCTCTTGGTCTCTATTTCCTAGATTCCTACACGGTTGTACATGATAATAGTTGTGGTTGCAACCAATTTCCGGCATTTCATACCGATAACCAATGAATCTGGTAGGCGACTGCCATATCCCTAAGAAGAACCAAAATGAACAAATATCATTGTCTAGTTTCCATTTGCACCAGAGAGCTATGGTTGTCTTTTCCTCCTCTCTACGAGGTACAAGATATACTGCTTTATTACCGAAGTCACCACTAGTTCTTTGAGACAGGAACGTATTGTCTATTTGGTTAGCCTTTAAAGGACTATATCTGGCCTGTGCTACTTGCTTCGTCTTGAAGTTTGTTGTTCCATCCTTCGTCTTGAAGTTTGTTGTTCCATCAGTTATTTTGGGGATACGGTGGTCTGCCAGTTTTTTCAGAACGTATATAACTGCTTTAATTTCTTCCTCGAATGACACCTTTATTCTCTCAAAGCAAATCTTCGTTGAGGCGTATATCGTATCCCTTCAAGTACGCGAACGTGTCTTGAGTCGAACGCATTGTGATACCCAGCGCGAAATTCGCGTGAGTCCTCTAGTCTCCCGAATTGTGAGACATCTTCTTGAAACACATATGCAGGTACCTTCTCGTACTCAAATGAATAACTCTTTTCAACTATGTCTTCAGTAGCTTCAAATCTATGTCGCCACACAGCAGGTCGGGAGAGTATTTCAGGATGTTTGAACCAGCAAACGTCCGGAATTTGCTCCTTGATCGTATCGAAGTCATGAACAGCCGTGGTCCAAGCCTCTAAATCGTTGAAGTTGAAGTCTTCACCAAGCAAGAATGGATAACGTTCAATCAAGTGTGGAACGTCGACTAGCACATCCTGACTACCTAACACTTCTCGTTCAAGCCACTTGCCAATCCGTGCACCTATGAAACCGGCCGCAAAGTCTGGTTCATGTTTACCTACTGCTCTCGCATCTAGATCACTGACTTGCTCTTGCGGGAACTGCTCGAAAGTTAACTCTGCGAGTGAGTCAAGGTCCCCTTGGTTCGGGAAAATAAACTCAAAGGCAGAATCAGACATAAGACGCACATCCTCTGTACGCATACCGATTTCATCCAAAATCCGACAGCTGAAACGTTCACGCACAAAATTTTGGCGTGCCCGTTGAAGCTCCACAGCATTTGAAATACTGATCCATGCCCAAGGTCGAAACCCACTCCAAGGAGGATTCTGCCAAAGCCCCTTTGTCGGTAGAAGACTTGCATCAAGATTTAAATCCGCGTAACTTGAGATGTGTCCGCGTAACGTGAGATCAAACTGAATGTCACGATATTGGTTGATGACCACAATTACCCCACAGTTTGAAAAGGTTCTCGCAAGTCTTGCGAGTTCCTCACCTGTATGCCTTGTCCTCGTGTTGTCGAAATGAACCAAATCGTAGTCAAGAATTAACACATCTGTACTATCAAAAACAGAATCGTTTTTCTCCAAATCACTCGTTGGATTATTTCTTAAAAAATCCCTCCTACGGAGCAGCTCATCAATCGAATTTTTTAGATCTGTAACAGTAGGCCTATCTAAATCGCACTGGAGACTTGAAGCTCCTACGACTTCAAATGAATCTTGAGGTACAACGGACTGAACCTCCTTAACCCACTCTTGTTCATCGTCTTCATGATCGTCACAAATTAGAACCTTATATGTCATTTCATCGACGCCCATGAAATCTGAAACGTAGTTGACCAGGGTTGAATAGGTTTTGTAAAAGCCACCTTAGCTCCTCGTTGCTTTGCAATCATTTTTACAATGGTCAATCCTAGACCGCTTCCACCAAGACCTAATTCGCGCCGTTCCTCCGAGATCCCAATACGTCGGATGAATGGCTCAAACAGTTCCTCCGCCGACTTGAGTTCTACACCGATGCCGTTATCGTTTACTCTTATCCAACTACTTCTACCAGTACGTCCTCCGACGCATTGGACATGTCCGTCTTTTACATCTAGAGTAGCGTTCGAAGCATTAACAAGCACATTCTGAAAAAGTGAACTCCATTCGGCGAATGTTGCAGTAGGTAGGTAAATGTCCTGCGGGATTTCTGTCAGTATCCTAATGTTCGAAATTAGAGGTCTCACGTTCTTCACAACCTGCTCTACGACATCTGATGCCGCCAATACGTCTACTTCCTCCCTATCATCAGTATCTAAGAGGGGTGCAAACAACTGGCGCGACTGCTCTGCACGTTCTATCCAGTTCGCAACTCGTCGTCCTAGATTGTGGATTTCTTTGTCATCGCTTTCTTCTGCTCTTAGGCGAAGGGTTCTTAACAATGACCTCGCACGACGTACGTCCCTAGCCGCTTCATGTTCCAGTGCTAACGCTGCCATACCTGCCACTGCGAGTGGACCAAGCAAGCCTTTTGTCGCCTGATCAATAGCTCTCTCTTGTCTGATCGTTACGTTTAGTTCATTGCATTCCTCAAGAAGGGAGTTGACAGTTTCGTCGTGCGGATACTCTTCAATCAACTCCTGTGCTAGGCTTCGTAACCGACGAAGAATGGATTCGGACGAATTCGACGGGTCCGTGATATCAATTCTTTTACTTTCTCGAATACGTTGGCGAGTCGCATAGTAGTCAAGTGACCAACGAACCGCACGATGTAGTTCTGCGTACGCTTCATTCGAAACTAGGCGATCACGTGTTATTTGGATTTTGAGAATATCGCCACTTTTCTTTTGCTCAGGTGTCGCGCTTCTTGTTTCGTGCCCGGTATCAATATTGACTACACCAAACAGACGTCCTTGAGTGGGCAAGTCGTTCAACGCGCGTTTCACCTGTAGCCGGTCCGGCAGGAGCTCCGATCTATTTTTTCGATGGGAGTGATCAAACTCTATGCCTAGCCAGTCTTGGGTTACGCCGTAATAAGGCAATCGAAATCCCGCGTCATACACCTTGACCCCACCGTATTTTGCGAAATACGAGCGTGCATCGCCAACTGATATCTTGTTGCTCTGGTGTCCTTGCAAGTTGAAGACTCGGATTTTCCATTCTGCAGACTCTAACAAAGGCTTTACGGTGAATTTCTCCACATATTTCTCGCCCGTACGAAAGACTACCGAAACCAACGCCTCACTGCGTGCTCCTTTACGACTTACCTCTCCTTGGATTATTGCGATGTAGTTCTCCAGTGCCGCTTGCGTCTGATCTGCGAATGTTCTCTCAAGTGAGCCGTCTACCGAGTGAATCTCTACGATGAAATCGTCTGGGTCTGTTTGGTTCGTTGATAGAGATCCATAATTACTCATCGGGGATTGAAGCATCCAGAGGTCTCGACCCAATTCTCTCGTACTGGCTTCGTCCCAAGTTTGCTTCAAACCTCTCATCACGACACGCGTTCCACAACGACTTTGTTCAGCAAACGTTTCTGACCGAGGGGTTAATTGATATCTAGCTTCCGCTTCAATCAAACTAGGCGACTCAATCACTTCGTCCCAGTCAACGGTCACAATCAATTGACGATCTATGTTGCTTTCAGAGACAGTTGTCATTTCTAGTTTATGAGCAAGAAACTGAACGGCCAGTCTTCCAATACCTTTCGATCCAGTTAAATTCCGATTTAAGTTCCGACTCTTCCCGGTCCCCCTCTCTTTATGCTGTGTACCAATAGTCATCCAAAAGTCCTTAAATTCTCTAACGGTCATACCATGACCGTTGTCTATTACAGAGATTTCATTTTCCGCGACTCTAACAATGCATCGAGTTGCATCTGCGTCGTAAGCGTTCTTCACTAATTCAGCTAATGCGATGTGCGCTTGACCTACTAATCGCTCGCCTAATTCCCGAATCAGCGCTGCATCTGCTACGAATTTCACGACTGTTGATATTGGCTCTGATACTTCCTTTTCTCTAACTAATCGCATATGGACGACTCACTTCCGATGTTCGTGTTCAGTCGCTGCCGACTAGTCCGCGTTGCATGGATTCCCTCCTTGATCGCGACTCATCAATGTGCCGCACAATACTCTCGCCAATCGCATTGCCTAGGACTGGCGGAACTGCGTTACCAATAAGACGTCCTAAAGGAGCAATGCCTGGAAAGCGTTCATCCGAAGGATAAAATTCATAGTCGTATGGAAACGTCTGCAATAGAGCGGCTTCTCTCAACGACAGTGCTCTATCTTGAGTAGGGTGACCAAATCGACCAGTCCCGAACGCATAGCATTGCCCGGTGATGGTAGGTGAAGGCTTCTCCCATTCCATTCGACCATAGACGCCACCATACGTCCTACCAGATTCTCGCTGATGACATGGAGAACGAAGCGTTTTGGGCCAATCGCGCCAAGTACCGCCGGGTAGCGAATGGCGTATCCGTTGAAGATTTACTTCCGACAATCTACTAGTTCGGTGTAGCTTATCGTGTTCATGAATCTCTCCGGCACTCAATTCCGGAAGATGTCCTATGGTCGATTTGACGTTCGTCCAGCTGGCTGGATCCAAAAATCGTCCTGGATTCATCGAAATTGCACCAAGGTTTGAAGCTAGCAGTACCAATCTTCGACGCCTTTGAGGTATACCATACTCTCTACAGTCAATTACGAGATCATCTATCCAATAGTCTAATTCCGCTAACTGAGCCTTGAATTCTAGGAATTCATTCTTCTGTGCTAGTAGAGGAACATTCTCCATTGAGACTATGTCCGGTCTAGCTTCTTTGATCAGAGTAGCGAATCGACTAATTAAGGACCTACGTTCCTTGCTCTTCCCTAAAGATTTTTGTGAGTACGTTGAATATGGCTGGCAAGGTGCACAACCAACCAATACCTTGTATTCGGCTCCGTTCCACGCATCCAATATTTTGTGGGGTTCGTATTCGAATATGTCCTTATTGACGAATCGCGCAGACGTCTGTTTCTCAAAAGGATATCGACATCGTTCATCAATGTCAACGCCCTCAGCTACTTTAATTCCTGCGGTTTCTAAACCGTATGTTAGCCCACCTGCGCCGCAAAAGAGATCGACCGTACTTGCTTCCCACATAGAAAGCAATTTTACTTATATTTGAACTAAATTCTCTCAATCTAGTTATACACCTTATCAGTGGGTAGTTTAGTCTTTTGGCCGTCCGCGCGAGGAGTCTTTACAGCGTTCGCGAAGAAAAACAATTGCTTTGGATGGCTTACATGTTGAATACACATGCTACTAGCAAGTTCTTGTCGATTAAAGGCGTTTTTCTGGATGGCCTGCGATCATTTTTGTGGACACAATTCTGAAACAAGGATAATGTCGCGACAATCGGGGTAAGACCAGATGGCAATACCATGACATTTCAACGCATCCAGAAACTCCGAACTTGTCGATTGTCATCTCTGATCTGTATTGAGTTTGCGCTCCGATAGGTACCGTTTCAGAGCCTGTTGTTTTGCATGCACGCAAAGCCCCGGATCCAGTCAATTCGGTAACCGCTACGGCAACACACGACCACTGCACCAATCCTTCATCGCCGCCATATAGCAATGCTCTTGTCGCCTCTTGAGATAGGTAATATCGGTTCACCATACATCATTCGGTGCATCAATATCCCGATTTCGCAGATAACCTCGCTCCGCAGTTGCAGAACGAGCATTGCTACAACCCAAACTTCAATCGAACTAACTATCAAATGATGTATGAATTCGATTCTTATGGAGTAAGATTCAAACTTACTCATCATATTGTCTTTCATGCGGAGACGGAACTTGGCGTTCAAACATGGCTATCGACTTGGTCCTATCTGATGAAATCAGAAGGCAGCTTGTGATCTTGTTCCGGCGACCCAATGCAAGGAATACCCAGTCCACTAGAAAACGTCCGACAGGATGGTACCCCACTGACGTGCGACATCAAGAGGAATCTCCATTTGAGTGCTTTACTGATGGAGAGGCTTGGAAATTTGTCGCCACAAAGCTTTAGGAAGGACATCCAGTCTAAATGATCACGTTAGAGAAACCCCCAAATAAACTCGCCTACGTCATGAAAATCCGTTTAGGGGCAGATACTCCTCCATTGTATGTAAAGCTCGAACTAGACTCAGCAAGGATTTATGGAAGAAGCTTTCACTTATCTGATTACTCATAACAACACAAGAGGAGTGCAACCGTGGTAGATAGATTGAATGACAAGCCTTGTGAGCAGACAGGACTTCGTTGTCCTGACTGTTACAAAGGGATGATAGACAAGTGGGATATACACTCATTCAAATACGGTACAGGTGATTCCGCAATTGACATCTCAGTACGAGTGCCTATGAAGTATTGCGCTGAGTGTGATCTCAGTTTTCTCGAAGAGGAAGGAGAAGTATTGGCTCATGAAGCACTTTGTCGTAGCCTAGGTGTTCTGTCACCTCGGCAAATTCGAGATATCAGAGAGAAACTTCATATGAGTCGTGAAGAATTTGCAAAGACAACCGGATTCGGAGAAGCTACCCTCGGTCGATGGGAACGAGGCGAAGGCATCCAGTCATACGCAAACGATCGGTATCTACGCATTCTGCAGCAGCCTAACGGTTTCAACCTTGTGGATTCAGTGCATCGCGAGAGATTGTAAAACGACAATCAAGATGAGAAACGGTGAGGCCGAAAGCCGCGCTACTTGATAGCGACGGATTTGGCTAAGGTGTGATCTCCTCATTAGGAAGTACATCTATGCCAGGCAAACACATTACCGATCAACAAGTGATACTTTACATGTAGCACAGACAAAAAAACACGTTGCAGACCACCGCCGCGAAGGCTGGATTCAGTAGCGCTTCATCCTATAGGATCGAGGCTGATCCTAGACCTGCGTCCAGCCGGACGAAGCCACGGGCCGACGCCGGCCCGATCCGCTGGCCGGAATCTTCGACGAGGAACTCGTTCCGTTGGTGAAGGAGATGCCATATTGCAATGCTCTTGTCTTATCGCCTCTTGAGATAGGAGATATCGGTGCACCCTACATCACCCGGTGCATCAATATCCCGATTTCGCAGATACCTTCGCTCCGCAGTTGTACAACGAGCATCGCGACTATCTGATCCTCAATCAAACTACCTATCAAATGATTTGTGATGTAGACTTATATGGGGTAAAATTCAATCTTACTCATCATATTGTCTTTCATGTGGAGACTGAACTTGGCGTTCAAACATGGTTGTCGACATGGTCTTATCTGATGAAATCAGAAACCAGCTTGTGATCTTGGCTCGGTGAACTAAAGCAAGGATTACTGCACCTACTCGTGACTACCCTTCAAAATGGCACCCCGATAAGGTTCTAGATCCAAAGGAATCACCGATTCGGGGCTTTACGGATTCAGGTGCGTGGGAATTTGTCGCCACAAAGATCAAAGAACGGCATCCAGTGAATTGACTCCTTTAAGAAACCCTGCCAATAAAACAGCCTATGTCATGAAGATCTACTTGCAAGCAGGTACTCCTCTACTTTACGTAAAGCTCCATCTAGGATCTGGAAAGATCTTTGGAAG
>MPMU01000173.1 GCA_002238665.1 Gammaproteobacteria bacterium bin55 | reverse complement strand
CGATGATTTGATTAAAGTACTCGATATAAAACATATATAAAACAAATAGTTAAATGAGTTAACCGCTAAATCTCGCTATTTCTCTTGAGATGTTCGCTAAGTAACAATTTACCACTGATGAAAGTCAGATTTTCCTGTTGGTCAACATACGCTCTCGCAATACTTATTTCTGACAATGCCGCCATCGTTGTCAAGAAACTGCCTTAAGAGTAGTACAAACAAAGACATTTTTGTGTTCTACTAGGTTGGTAATCACTCCTCGTCGAAACTGGGAATCGTTAACAGTATTGCACGAGCCTAAACAACGCTTGTATCCTTTGAGATTTTTGGGAGGATGTAAAACGACAATCAAGATGAAAACCAGCTTCGGTGTAAACGGCACCTACATACTGCTGCACTGCTAGCACGTCTCGACCATTCGATCAAAAGAATTTAAGGATCGGGTTTAGATCAATTTGTTCGTTGTCTTCCAACAGGGTAAGAACTGACTCGAAGTCATCCTCGGCCAGTTGAAGGTTGCTATTGTCGAGAACTCGGCTATTTTGACCTTCTCTGCCTCTATAGATCCTTCCGCGTTCAGCGACCCATAGCGACACGACTAATCACCATTCGTAAAGTTAGCGTAGATCTTTCTGTAAGCATCAGGATTGTTCAGTGCTTCCTCATTTAACCGAAAAGTATGTGTGTTGTGTGATCTTAAATTGGAAGAGACGATTTCCTCGGGGATTTCGTCCTGTATCACGAATTGAATCTGACGGTCGTTAATCCTATCGTCGGCCAAAACTGTACGGACTTTCGACCAATCGTCAAAGAAATACTCAGTGAGTAGCGGAATGATCTTGGACCGAAAAACTTCAGAAAGCGCTCGACTATCTATTGTTTCGCTGTTGTCTCTTAGGAAGTACGCATGCCCAATCATGTGCTCCCTATCGAAAAGTGCTTCAATGCGTTGATTTATTCGTTTCAGCATACGGCTAAGGTCGATTTCCTCGCCATTCATGGTCACTGGTTTTAGCAAGTCAGGAAGAGGTGCAAGTTCCTTAAATGTAAAACGCCTTCGAAGAGCCGTGTCAATGTGGGCAAGTGAGCGATCAGCTGTGTTCATCGTACCGTAAATGTCAAGATTACTAGGGACAGAGAAACTCTCTCCAGAGTATGGAAGCACAACTGACAACTCGTTGCTTGCGCCTTCTCTCTTATCCTCTTCGATCAATGTGATGAGTTCGCCAAAAATCTTCGAGATGTTGCCACGGTTTATCTCATCTATGAATAACGCATAACGGTTACCTGACCTATCGGACCTCGCCCTATCACAAATACGTCGAAAAGTCCCTTTTTTCAGAATGTAGGAAACGCCATCCGAATTTTCGGTCTCACTCT
>MPMU01000172.1 GCA_002238665.1 Gammaproteobacteria bacterium bin55 | reverse complement strand
TGATGATTTGGTTAAAGTATCCGATATAAAACATATATAAAACAAATAGATAAATGAGTTAACCGCTAAATCTCGCTATTTCTCTTGAAATGTTCGCTAAGTAACAATTTACCACGGATGAAAATCAGATTTTCCCGCTGGTCAACATACGCTCTCGCAATACTAATTTCTGACAATGCCGCCTTCGTTGTCAAGAAACTGCCTCAAGAGTAGTTCAAACAAAGACATTTTTGTGTTCATCTAAGTTGGTAATCACTCCTCGTCGAAACTAGGAATCGTTAACAGTATTGCACGAGCCTATGCAACGCTTGTATCCTTTGAGATTTTTGGGAGGATGTAAAACGACAATCAAGATGAAAACCAGATTCGGTGTAAACGGCACCTACATACTGCTACACTGCTAGCACGTCTCGACCATTCGATCAAAAGAATTTAAGGATCGGGTTTAGATCAATTTGTTCGTTGTCTTCTAACAGACTAAGAACTGACTCAAAGTCATCCTCGGCTAGTTGAAGGTTGCTATTGTCGAGAACTCAGCTATTTTGACCTTCTCTGCCTCTATAGATCCTTCCGCGTTCAGCGACCCATAGCGACATGACTAATCACCATTCGTAGAGTTAGCGTAAATTTTCCTGTAAGCATCTGGATTGTTCAGTGCTTCCTCATTTAACCGAAAAGTATGTGTGTTGAGTGATCTTGAAGTGGAAGAGACGATTTCCTCGGGGATTTCGTCCTGTATCACGAATTGAATCTGACGGTCGTTAATCCTATCGTCGGCCAACACTGTACGGACTTTTGACCAATCGTCAAAGAAATACTCAGTGAGTAGCGGAATGATCTTGGACCGAAACACTTCAGAAAGTGCTTGACTATCTAATGCTTCGTCGTTGTCTCTTAGGAAGTACGCATGCCCTATCATGTGTTCCCTATCGAAAAGTGCTTCAATGCGCTGATTTATTCGTTTCAGCATACGGCTAAGGTCGATTTCCTCGCCATTCATGGTCACTGGTTTTAGCAAGTCAGGAAGAGGTGCCAGTTCCTTAAATGTAAATCGCCTTCGAAGAGCCGTGTCAATGTGGGCAAGCGAGCGATCAGCTGTGTTCATCGTACCGTAAATGTCCAGATTACTAGGGACAGAGAAACTCTCTTGAGAGTATGGAAGCACAACTGACAACTCGTTGCTTGCGCCTTCTCTCTTATCCTCTTCGATCAATGTGATGAGTTCGCCAAAAATCTTCGAGATGTTGCCACGATTTATCTCATCTATGAATAACGCATAACGGTTACCTGACCTATCGGACCTCGCCCTATCACAAATACGTCGAAAAGTCCCTTTTTTCAGAATGTAGGAAACGCCATCCGAATTTTCGGTCTCACTCT
>MPMU01000027.1 GCA_002238665.1 Gammaproteobacteria bacterium bin55 | reverse complement strand
TTAACGGATGACCACGAATTTGGGGTGAAGGGACTACTCATTCGAAATACTGAGGATGATGCATCCAGTTCAAGAACTTGCTCACAGGGACAATTCAATGATTGTTTCGATGACGAATCACCGGTTCAGGGAAGAATCACAGGCATTCGGTTCGAGGAACGACAACTAGAGATGTTGCAATACAGTGGTCGACATACCATTGGAGATGACTCTATGCGAGGTGTTGGCCTAGGTTGGGATTTTTTGGAGTATTTCATTGGTACAACACTCACATGGTATCACACCCATTCAACCGCTGAGACCAGCATTCCTAATGAGATTCGACTATCTGGACAAGAAACTCTTCAAGGTCCGAACGGTACGGTCGATACCTATCGCGTGAGAAGATCTGGTACGTCGGCTGACTATAGGTTCTCGGACCTGTACGACGATGTAGAGTCATATGGTTGGGATATTGAGATTCCTTTAGATTTCGCAACATACACGATTGAGCTAATGGCAGGATCCGACTTTACCTATAAGCTACGGAACTATAAACAAACTTCATTGGGGATGGGTTCGACCACGCCGGCCTTTAGAGACATCAGTGAAGCATCTCCGTCAGAGGTATTCTCAAACCAGAACATTATCAATCCAGATCTTGGTTTTGAACTATTGTTAGGCGTTGCTGAGTTCGGTACGGAAAGCTATGTAGCCATGCAGGCAATAGAGGCTTCCTATGGAAAATTCGACGTGTTTGTCAACGACACATGGAGGCTTTCTGGTGGTGTTAGGCGAGAGGTCTTCAATCAGATTTCGATTCCAATTGATTATCTTGAGTATGAGAGTAGTCGCATTGCACTGAACCTAGAGGAAGGTCAGTCTGTCGGTGACACATTACTCGAGACCGACGAGTATTACCCGTCTTTTTCATTGACTTATATAAGACCGGGATTTTGGTCAGACGAGTTCCAGTTCCGGGTCGGGGTCAGTCAGACCGTGGTGCGGCCGGACATTCGAGAAATGTCTGCTTCCACCTTCATCGATCCAATCACCGAAGCGCGGGTAAGGGGCAATCCAAACCTTTCAGTCACAGACCTACGAAACTTTGATCTAAGAGCTGAGTGGTATTTTTCTTCCGGCGATAACTTTACCGCTTCTTTGTTCCTCAAGGACATTGTGAATCCGATAGAAACAGTACAAGGTGGCGCAACGGAGGACAATGTTCTGTTTAATTTTGTAAATGCTGAAGATGCTTCCGTCTACGGTTTGGAGTTTGAGTTCCTTAAGAGTTTGGACGGCCTTGCAGATCGCATGGGAGATTGGCTGTCCGCATTTTATATAGCCGGTAATGTTACGGTGAGTGACTCAGAAATAAGCATCCAAGCGGGAGATGGTGTAGGGAACATTACGAACTCCACTCGGAGACTCACCCAGCAATCCAACTGGGTGACAAATCTCCAGTTAGGGTATGACTCATTTAACGGTAAGCATGGTGCAACGCTAGCGTTCAATTCGTTCGGCGAGAGAATTTACTTTGCTGGAACCGATGGTCTTCCCGATGGTTACGAACAGCCGTTCCATTCGTTGGATTTGATCTACACCTATTATCCGATAGACAACTGGACTTTCAAGTTACGCGTAAAGAACATACTTGATGAAGCAATTGAAGTTGCTCAAGGAGATGTAGCCGTTATCGAGCAGAGTTTCGGTCGAACGGCGCTTCTGAACGTGAAGTGGGAATTCTGAATTACGAGCTTATAAGTTTCATGTACAAACCCAGATTTCTGAGGAAATCTGAGTTTTCAATTTTGTTCCAACCACGTTAACGGGTTGATGGGCTTATTTTTTTCTCTTACCTCGAAGTAGAGTCCAACGTCACGCTGAGTGCCACTCCTTCCGACAACCGCAATGGCTTCTCCCGATTCGACTAGATCTCCTTGACGCTTTAGTAAAGTATCGCAATTACCATAAAGCGAGACTAGATTCTGGTCGTGAATGATCACCATGGTCATGCCAAATCCTCGCAACCATTCCGCAAATTCGACGCGCCCACCTCGAACTGCTTCGACGACCGTGCCAGGTTGTGCGATGAAATAAACACCTTCCCACTTAAGGCGTCCGTCTCCTCTTGGGTCGCCAAAATTATGTTGCACAGTACCTTGAACCGGCCAAGACGTATTTCCTGTAGCAGTTTGGACAGGCGTGAACTGAACCTGCGATTCAATGTGATTCAAAAGCGCTGCTAGACGTTCCTTGTCTGCAACGAGTTTTTGTGACTCTAGTTCTTCTTCTTTTATGGTTCGCAGTAACTCGTCTGCGATGTGACTTTGTTCAAATCTTTGGCGGACCAGCAAATTTTCCTGTTGAGAAATCTCAGCGCGTTTGTCCTGCAGTAACCGCGAGTTGTTGCTCATGAGTTCAAGATTGGCATCAATCCTGTCGTAGTTTGCTTGCACTTGCCGTTGACCAACTTCACGTTCTTTCAGCAGTAAACGATGGTAGTACTCGAGTCTATCGAGAAGAGAAGGATCATCTGGATTGTGGAGAATCAGGAGAAGCTGAGATGCCTCTATTTGTTTGAACGCATGGAGAATCCAACTTTTCTCCATGATGATTTGATTGATCTCAGATTGAAAACGAGCGGATTCCAGCTCCAGATCTTTTATTAACGTCTCCAGAGACTCAATTTGTTGCAGGACTTCGCGCTTCTCTTGTGTGAGTGTATTGATCGAGCGATCGAGTTCTTCGACACTTTCTACGTTTTCCCGTAGCTTGATATTTGCTTTCTGGAGCCAAGACTGCTTGTTGTTCAGTTGGTTTGTAATTTCAGTTAATTCAACTGCGTACTGCTTCTCATCGGGGCTTTGACCAGAAGACGAGATGCATACTACTAGACACAGGAACGAAACGCAATGCAAAAACACCCGAGGATTTTGTAGCATGTGGCTACGTCACTAAAGAGCGTCCGTCCATTTCAGGAGGAATGGACATTTCTGCCAAATCTAACATTGTCGGTGCGATGTCTGCGAGGGTACCACGAGACTTCAGAGTAATGGGTTTGTTACCAATGTATATCAATGGAACCAAATTGAGTGTATGAGCAGTGTGAGGTTGTCCCTGTGTTGAGTCTAATAGGCATTCAATATTCCCGTGGTCTGCAGTGATCAGACAATTAGCCCCGGTTTCCAGTACGGCTTCACCGATCTTTGCAATGGCCTTGTCAATCGCTATGCAGGCTTTGATTGCAGCATCGAAATTTCCCGTGTGCCCAACCATATCGCCGTTGGCTAGATTTGCAATGACAAAATCGTAAGTAGATGTTTTAATGACCTTTGTAATCGACTCAGAAATTTCTGCCGAACTCATACCTGGTTGTAAATCATAGGTAGCCACTTTAGGAGACGGGATGAACTCTCGGTCTTCACCTGTAAATGTGGATTCTCTTCCTCCGGAGAAAAAGAACGTTACATGTGCGTATTTCTCGGTCTCGGCAATCCGAAGTTGAGTCCTGCCCGCTTCCGCTAGTACTCCTCCGAGGGTATTTCGAATGGATTCCGGTTGAAATAGCACTTCCACAGGTACACGGTCGCTTCCACTATCAATGTCTGGTGCATATGGGGTGAGGAAGATGCATTGCAGTAACGCCGGTTTTTTTGGACGATCAAAATCAACAAAGTCGTCCAGAATGAGCGCTCGACACAGTTGTCTTACGCGATCTGCCCGAAAATTCATGAAGATGACCGCGTCCTCGTCTGAGAAAGTTGCACCCCCCGTAATCAAGGTAGGTTTTACGAACTCATCGCTTTCACCTCTAGTGTAAGCATCTTCCAAGGCTTGACTTGGGTTGCTAGCTTGGTTCGGTGCTATGGCTTCTACGTACATGTCATATGCGAGTTTGGTTCGGTCCCAGCGTCGGTCACGGTCCATCGCGTAATAACGACCCGAGATAGAACTAATCTGGCCGCAATTCCTGTTCTGTAGGTGTGACTCGACAATCTCCAAAGGATTTGCCGCACTTTTAGGTGGAGTATCCCTTCCATCTAATATGGCGTGCACTGAAACTTGAATACCTCGATCGGCGAGCACATCAATCAAAGAAATGAAATGATCTATGTGGCTATGTACGCCACCCGGAGAGAGGAGACCTACGAGATGAACAACCCGAGGTCGTCGAGAATAGAGCTGAGTTAACGTATCGTTACTCTTGAATGCACCTTCCTTAATTTCCCGATCAATGCGCGTCAAGTCTTGTTCGATAACCCGTCCCGCACCAATAGTCATATGACCTACCTCAGAATTGCCCATCTGCCCAGTAGGTAGACCGACAGAGGTTTCAGACGCATTCAGTAAGGACTTTGGACGAGTCTTCCAGTAGTCATCCCATGTCGGGGTAGGTGCATGAGCGATTGCGTTGTACTGTTTACGCGGGCTGTATCCCCATCCGTCCAACACGATGAGAAGATTGGTAGGCTTCAAAGAGTTGAGATATCAGAGTGGAGAAATTCAGAAATTTTTGGAACCCGAAGGGTGAGTCGAGAGACCTATTGCACTTTTATAATTCTAAGTTCCAACCTCCAATTGGTTACGCATGGACACCTTATTTCAGTTCGTCTTCAATCACCCGATTCTGGTAGGTGTTTTCTTGACTTTATTGGTTCTCTTCATCATCAATGAAGTCAAACGAAGTGGCAAGTCAGTGTCCACACAGCAACTCGTAGGTCTGGTAAATAATCAAGGCGCAGTGGTGATTGATTTACGCGATCCAGCTGAGTATGCGACAGGTCACATCGTAGACGCACTCAATATCCCCTACACTGCACTGCAAGGTCGGCTGAACGAACTCCAAAAATACAAAGAGAAGCCCGTTCTCCTTGCATGTAAGATGGGACAACACTCTGGGATGGCTGGAACAATATTGAAAAAAGCAGGCTTCCTCAATGTCTCTAAACTGAAAGGTGGATATGCAGAATGGCAGCGTGAAAATCTACCTCTCGTGAAGAAATAGCGGATGAACAAACCTGGAATGAACATTGATGTCTCAATAAGGATTGAGCGGATGTATGTTCGTCAAGCAAGTATTGAGCTGATGGATTCCCCTGCGGTTTTCGATCTGAAATGGCGTCCAGAATTGCAGGTCAAAATTGAACCGAAAAACTCGGATATCGGGAATAAACGACACGAAGTCTACCTGGACTTAAACCTGAAGGCCAACATTGCCGGCAATCTGGTCATGGAAATGAACATTCAACAAGCTGCTATCGTTCACATTGAGGACACACTACCCGAAGCACGGTCTGAAGTATTGAACGTGGTTTGTCCTAATTTACTCTTCCCATATCTCCGAGAAGCAGTTGACAATTTAGCGGTGAAGGCTTCCTTGCCACCCATAGGTCTCACTCCCGTCGACTTCAGTACTCTCCCAGCAACCGCCAAAATCCGTGAACAGCGCCAGGCAGAGTCTTTTGGGACCTTCAATAAGTCGAATGACGACGGAGTTGTGAACTAGAAACGTCCTGGCTATGGACTAGGTGGCAGATTCAAAACCGAGTTGACGCCATCCTTCGTATAGCGCAATAGCCACAGCGTTAGCCAGATTTAGACTACGAGTTTCTCGTTTCATTGGGATTCGAAGTAGGGTATCTGTGTACTGCGCGCGAATGTCGTCCGGTAAACCTCTGGTTTCTGGTCCGAACAAGAGAACATCTCCCTTTCGATACGTAATCTCCGAGTAATTTCGGTTGCCTTTCGTAGAGAACGCAAATACTCGCTCTGGTGCCGACCCAATTAGCGCCTCGGTGAGTGATTCATGGATATTTACGTGGACCAAGTTCTTGTAATCCAAACCTGCTCGACGAAGCCTGGTATCTGTCATCTCGAATCCTAGTGGTTTCACTAGGTGTAGAGTAGATCCAGTATTTGCTGTTAGCCTAATGATGTTCCCCGTATTTGGCGGTATTTCAGGCTGATATAGCACTATCCTAAACACGCTCACTCATCCAAGTTGGGGTTGGTCGCAGTCATACCGTATTGTTCTATTCGCCTTCGGACGGTAGTTCTACCTAATCCTAAGATGCTTGCCGTCTTAGTCATGTTTCCACGAGTGTAATTAAGTGCAGGTTGTAGCATCGCGCGCTCGACTCGTTCCCGTAACACTGGAAACAGATCTTGTTTTCCTGCTTTCAGTTGATTTTCGGTCCATTGAGCCACTAAGGAATCTATATCTTCAGCACCTTTTGGTGTATCCGAAGTATTCGCACGAAGTTCAGGTGGTAGATCGTATTCAAATACTTCCTGACCAGGGACCATGACCGTCAACCACTGACAGAGATTTTCCAACTGTCTTACGTTACCAGGCCAATTCATTGAGCCCAACAGCTTTAACACGGCTGGAGTCAGTCGCTTGGGTTCTGTGTCGTGTTCAGTAGCTGCTTTCAAGAGAAATTGGTTGGCCAGTAATTCGATATCGGAAGTTCGATCCCGCAGTGCTGGAACGTGCACTCTAATGACGTTTAACCTATGGTAGAGGTCCTCTCTGAAAGCTTGTTCATGAACTAATACCTCTAGGTTTTGGTGGGTGGCCGCAATAATCCTGACATCGACTTCAATCGATCTTCGACCTCCGATTCGATAGAAGCTGTTCTCGGAGAGGACGCGGAGTAAACGCGTTTGTGCTTCAATCGGCATGTCTCCAATCTCATCCAGAAACAACGTCCCACCGTGGGCTTGTTCAAATCTGCCGGCTCGTTGACTCGTCGCCCCCGTAAAAGCACCTTTTTCGTGACCGAATAATTCAGCCTCAATAAGGTCATTGGGTAACGCAGCCATGTTTAACGCGATAAAAGGAGCGGCGGATCTGGAGCTGTGCTGATGTAGGGCAGCGGCGATTAATTCCTTACCAGTACCACTTTCGCCTGTGATGAGTACCGTCGCATTAGATTTAGAAAGTCTTGCTATGGCCCGAAATGCTTCCTGCATAGCTGGGGACTGACCAATAATCCCGTGACTCGGAATTGCTGAGAGATTCTCTTCAATCGACGTTTGAGCTTCTTCGATCGGTTCCTGTTGTTCAATAGCCCTTTCTATGGTTTGAACCACTTCATCCGTATCAAAAGGTTTGGCAATGAACTCAAAAGCACCTTCGCTAAAGGAGTCCACAGTGCTTTGCAAGTCAGAGTAAGCAGTCATGACAATGATCGGCAACTCTGGGTGTTTTTCCTTGACTCTCGTGATCAACTCGATACCGGTCATCCCAGGCATATGGATGTCTGTCAAGATTACGGAAGGGGCTTCCGATGCCAATGCGTTAATTAACCGATAGCCGTCCTCGAACGAGCGAGTCTGGAACCCACTTTGGCTAAACGCTTTCTCAAGTACCCAACGGATATTAGGTTCATCGTCAGCAATCCATATCACATTCTGTTTTCTTGTCATTTCAATGCCTCTTGCCCGTCGTTCCTCACGGGCAGGTAAATCTTGAATCTTGTGTACGTAGGTTCGCTCTCACATGTGATTAAGCCGCCATGCGCCTGTGCCACATTTTGTGCGATGGCCAAGCCAAGTCCGGAGCCGCGCGTCTTGCTGGTAATCAGTGGCAGAAAAATCTGGTTCTGCAACTCCAAGGGAATCATTGGACCGTTGTTTTCTAACTGGACTTCAATGCATGAAGGATTTCTAAATTTGCCGATCGTGAAATGGTGAACGATCGACGTTTTCACAATTAATTTGGGATCAGTTGTCTCAGAGAGTGCATCGAGAGCATTAGTCACAATATTTAAGATCGCTTGCAGAACGTGATCTGAATCGCCGAGTAATTCGGGCAGACTGGGATCGTAATTCCGCTGGATTGTCAGATCGATTTTCTTACTGCGGTCGTCTAGTGACGATAGTTTCAAGACCCTTTCGATGACCTGATGAATATTGAATGACTCCTGATTCTTATGCTGAGATGGGCCTAGTAAGCGATCCACCAGTGTTCTCAGACGATCCGATTCAGCGATGATGACCTGCGTGAATTCCTTTAAATCCTCACTGTCGAGCTCATGCTCCAAAAGTTGTGCGGCGCCGCGGATGCCACCTAACGGATTTCTAATTTCGTGTGCGAGCGCACGTAGCAGTGCATTACTGGCAACTTGCGAACTATAGATCTGGTCTTCTTTACTGATTTGGAGAATGCGATCCACTCTTTCCACTTCGAGCAGAATTTCACCGGTGTCTAAAGGAGTCAATGCGACATTGGCGCGGATGGTCTCATTCTGACCGACGGGTTTAAGTTGCACTTCTCGGAGAATCACTGATTGATAGGACTCAAGAATGTCCAGAAACTCTTCCTCATGAATGGGGGAGTGCTCAAAGCATTCATTGAATGAATGTCCCACCACGAAGTCTTTACTATGCCCTAATAACGATTCAGCTGCATAGTTAATAAAGGTGATTTTGGACGCTTGATTCACCACAATGACAGCGAATGTCAGCTGATTGAGTATGTCTAGGATAACCGGCATGAGACTAGATAACTTCGATCTGATCTACTGAACCTTGTGCAATAATCGTTCCAATTTGATCGGCTTGAAAATGGCTAAAACCTAAGATTTGCGGGTACTTATGGACGCATACGTCCATTTTGACTATCCAATAAAGTATAGGCGGTGAGCTGGCAAAGATGGAGTGCGTATATTTCCAGAGGGTGATGCAAAGATTCACGGACAAATCTGGTCACGAGGGAAATCGCAAACGCGTGACTGTTGTTCTCTGATGAGGTTAGTTCGAACCTACCAAGATGTGAAACTCAAAGGTTGAGTCTTGCTTGGCCTGAGACTGGATCTGGTGACCGTGGATGCGGCACCAGGCAGGGATATCCTCAAGTACACCGGGATCGGTAGCCAACAGTCTTATCAGAGTGCCTGATTCGACACCTCTAACGTAATTCTGTATACGTATTACCGGAAAAGGACAGAGCAATCCACTGGCGTCAACGGTGTCCACTGAAAGTTAAATACCAATGTGCCAATTTTGCTCGATTTCATGTGCCGGTAGCGGTTCGATGGTCAAGTCTCTACTTACACCACTTTCATCGGTAATTGACACGAGCACATTATCGGCGTTCCTTCCTTTGCTATAACGGGCAATGATTTGACTGGCAAGGTGCAAGTTGCTTTCTGATGCAATACCATCGAATAGAGACACCGGCCCAGTATGGCTAACCAATTGAATGGTCTTGAACTGTTTTTTAAAACCTTGTAAGTAGTTACTCTCGCCTTCGTCTCTCGCGATGATTACCTTAAATTCCTCAGTAGGACGGATATGTCGTCCTACTTTTAGAAGCACGATGTCTTCGAACTCATAGTCGCGAACCTTTCGAGACTGCCACAGGTCGTTGAGGCGATTGCTATAGGACTCGTCGGTGAGGAAGCAACACCCCCCTGCCGGTTGTGACCACTCTGTAATACCAAACTTACGGGCAAGCTCAAATTGTGGTTTTCTTGTCCGACCACTGAAATCGAACAATTCATCTCTGTTGACCCAGCCTTTTCTTTCTGGCAAGGTAGGTGGCAGGTGCTTTGCGCACAAAGGTCGTAACAGACGATCTTCAACACCAGATTCCTTGGCCACGATGGACATCGTGTTGCTACGCTGGGACTTAGGGCGTTGTCCGATGACTTCGCCAGTGACTACAAAATCGTACGGATAGCCGTCACTTGATTTCATCTCCATAGCCCGATTGACCATGAATATCTTGCAATCCAGGCATGGGTTCAATAACTTTCCGTAACCATGCTTGGGATTCAACACGACATCCTTGTAGTCTTCCACGATGTCTTCGATATGAATCTTGATGCCTATTTGTTCGGCAACCCACAAAGCACCATGACGTTTGACTTTATCGGATTGGCTACTTCGAATGGCCTGTGTATGCCCCTCAACACAAAATCCGGTGAAAAAATTGACTCCCTCGACGTCAACACCTTGCTCAGCGACTACCTTGGCCGCCAACATGGAGTCTAAACCGCCTGAAATTAGGCAAATTGCTCTTGGCCTAGTCATTTTGCAATCTCTCCGGGCTGAGTTCGTGCAGATCTATGTTCCAGTGTTCGGGTACTGTACGATCTTGAAGTAGTTTCGCGGCGACTTCACTATAACACGGTGAGGTAAGAATACCCGAACCACCAAACGCTGCGACCCAGAAGAAATTTCGTTCAGGATTGCCATAGCCGATTACAGGATTTCGATCTGATACGAAAGAACGAAGTCCTGCCCAGGTGCGCGTAGGTCTCTCGACTGACATTGTCGTCAGTTCCTCGAACCGTTCAACGGTTATTGCAACATCCATCATTTCAGGTTGTGCATCCGTAGGTGGCGAATCGTGTTCGTCCATGGGTGAAACCATCAGTAGAGAGCCTTCTGGCTTGATATACAGATCATTGGTTAGTTTATAGATGGTGGACCAGTTTCGACTGTCTTGGTTTGGGTCAATGAGCAATGCGGTACGTCGTTTCGGCTGAATGCCAATTTTCTGAACGCCTGCAAGTTCAGCTATTTGATCCGCCCAAGCTCCGGCGGCGTTTACGACAATATCCGCCGTCAAAAGTTCACCATTCGCAAAACGAAGCTGCCATTCCCTACCTTGCATCTGAATGTCAGTCAATCGATAGTTGTTAAGTACAACACCTCCATTCGTCCTGATCTTGCGACGATGTCCATCCAATAGATTGTGGATGTCGAGATTCAGACAGTCATCGTCCAAAATAGCATGAGCGTAGTCATTGTTTAATATCGGAAATCTCTCAGCAATTTCCTGGTTACTAATGACTCTTAGCCAGGGTAGACTATCCGACCAGCGGGTCAAGTACGCATCTAGAAGATGCTTCTCCTCAGATTTAGCCACGAGCAATCGATGTAACGGTGCAGCCACCTGTTCGTACCCGTTGGCAGGGTTGAGAAAAAAGTTCTCAGAGATCACGGACATTCGACTGATTAGCCCAGTCTCGAAGTTCTTCTGGAATATGGTTGCAGACCGCCCGCTACTGTGGTAGCCACCCTGTATCTCTGCTTCTACCACTGTAATTTCAAAATTCTCAGAGGCCGCCGCGGCTGTTGAAAGTCCAGCAATACCACTGCCGATAACAACAATACGTGCTTTAGCCATAGGATCGTTAGGATGGGGCTCTTAGATGGACCGAATTGACGTTATTGCTCTTGGCGTAAACACCGATTGAGCCTGCACGATCAACGCACTTGCAATTCCAACAGCCTTTAAGACTCAGCTAGTACCGAGTCAACGAAGGCTGAAATGTAACCACCCATTTCTGAGAACACATCGTCTTCTCTTTTCCGAGTTCTCTTTAAGACTTTGTACCCGTGGTCTGCGGTGTCAAGCCAATGAAGATTTGCACCTAGTTTCTGCACGACTTCATTCATCAGATCCGGAGTAGCCATAGAGTCTCGAGTACCTGAGAGAAACAGCATTGGAACCTGTATCTGATCCATATGGTCCGCACGTGAGGTATTTACACGCTTTGCAGTATGCAAAGGAAAAGAACAGAAAATCAGACCCGAAATTGCGAGTTCAAGATCTACCACCGCGTGAGAAGCCATTCTCCCGCCAAAACTGTGTCCACCTAAGAAAAACGGTCCGTCGCTTCTACTTCGAGCGTCGTTCAGAGCAGTCGCGATAGCTTCACAAGCGACGGGATTGGAATCGACTCGATTCTTGCCAGCTTCCATGTATGGGAAATTGAACCGATACATGGAAATATCGTGAGAAAGAAGCACCGACGCAATGGATTCCAGGGTAGAGTGTCGCATACCGGCACCTGCACCATGTGCAAACACAATGGTGGCTTTCGTGGATTCAGCCTGTTGAAAGACTGCACTGACGTCTGCTTCGCCAATCTTCAGGCGGAACTCTTCCATCAATCGGCTTTTGGCAAATCGTCAACTGAAGCGATGATTTTTCCAACGAGTCCATACTCAAGCGACTCCTCTGCACTCATCCAGAGATCTCGATTGGTATCTTTTTCCACCTTTTCAACGTCTTTTCCGCATTGTTCAGCGATCGTTGCATTGATCCGCTCGCGCGTACGAACGATTTCTCGAGCACTGATCTCAATGTCTGAAGCATCACCTTGAAACATAGAAGAAGGCTGGTGTATTAAGAATCTGGTATTCGGCAGACAGAAACGATTTTCCTTTTCTGGTGCTAAGTAGATGTGCGTAGCAATGCTTCCTACCCAACCGGTGCCGATCGTACGGACTGTAGGTCTGATAAACCGCATGACATCAAATATCGAAACTCCAGAATCGACGTGTCCGCCAGGTGAGCTGATATAGATTGTGATCGGCTCCTCGTCGTTGTCAGCAGCAAACGCTAGAAGCCGTTCGGTAGTCCGTTGCGCTGCTGCTTTATCGATTTCACCAAACAAGGTAATGATGCGCTGCTTCATCAGGTGACGCATGGGATTGTTGCCGAAAGATCTCTCTCGGCGCTCTTTGTCGTTCGATTCTTTTTCCGGTTCCTCCTTGTCAGAGCGGATTCCAGCGTGTTTTGAGTCTAATTTAGACATCGATTATTCGTTTCCTGTCAAATGTTCGTTTAGTCGAATGAAAGGCGTAAATCCACGTAGTAGTAGCGTCCGTAGTCACGGTGTGCGTCTGCAAAGAACCCGAAGTAACGATCCGCCAAAGGCGCACGTTCATTCGTAGCATTCATGATTCCCAATCGCCAACGGGAGTCAACACCATCTGCTAACTCTCGATAGTATTCAAATCGTAAGTTCGTTCTCATGTGGTCTCCAACCCAATATTTAGTGCCATCGGCAAGGGTTAAGGATTGCTGATAAAAGTCTCCCAAATATAGGAAGGTTGCAGAGATTCCTAGGTTTCCTTTTCGCCACGAGGTGATCAGTGTCGTCTTCAGTTCCTGATTACCATTCTTTTGAATTAGGTCTTCGAATCCCGTGATCGGGAAGTTCAAAGGAATCATGCCACTTCGTTGTGCTTCAACCAATGTTGCTGCTCTGCCACTAGCTTCTTGTTCAAACTTAAGAGCTTGACTAAGAAGGAGCTGTGAGTTAAGTCTGCCCCAATTGCCACTCGCTTTGTGGTAAATCGAGAAATCTAGTCCGTTCAATATGCGTCTATCTAGGTTGGCATATTGATCTTCTACTCTTACCGCTTCCCCGGCTGGACATATGCCCGCGGCATTGTAGACCGCCATCGCATCGTCATCGTAGTCTATTCGAGTGATAGCCGGATTAGGGTCGAAACTCGCACAGTTGGCGTTGCCATGTTGAAGCCGTAGATACAAGTCCCAAAGTGTGTGATTTTCTTCGCCGAATAGACCTATAGTGTCTTCTTTGTCGATCGTCCAGTAGTCCAAAGTAACGACAAGCTCATCGATGGGTTCAATCACGACGCCAATAGAAGAGTTCTGCGAAGTTTCCGGCGATAAGTTTTTGCTTCCCTGGGCGACGCGTTGGATCGAATTAGTACAGTCGATTATGTCCTCGTCCGGGTCACCGCCAAACTCCGCAGCATAGCGACACGCCCAGTCTGTTCTAGTATTTTGTCGAGCGACGATTTCCTCGTTGATTGTGACCAGGTTAGGTGCACGGAATGATTGAGACCACGACCCGCGAACAAGCAATTGATCCGTAATTCTCCACCCTGCTGCGACTTTTCCAACTACGGTATCTTCTACATCGGAGAAATTCTCGTACCGTAGAGCAGCCTGGGTGTCGATGTCATCAGTGATTGCCATTTGTACTTCGCCGAATAAAGAAGCGACCACTCGATCGCCCGAATTATCAGGTGTTGGACTTGAATTTACTACGTCTGACACATAAGGGTAAGTATCACCTTGGAAATCCGTGAAAACGATGGTTCCATCCAGTCGGGGATCTCGATCATCTTCAAATGATTCTCTTCGAACCTCAGCTCCGAAGATACCTGCTACGTTTCGACCACCTATAGAGAATAGGTCAGGAGTAGATGCTTTCACATCAGCGAGGAAAAGTGTTGCCTTTGAGTCGCGTCTTACGTCAATCAGTGCTCGTTCGATATTACTGTCGATGCCGCCGTTGAATGGGTTGTATGCCGCTGGGGTAGGATCACTAAGTGCTTCCACAATTAAGGTATTTGATACACGATTGTTGGTGACATCCGCATTGCTGGCTTCAGAGTAGAGAGCGGCAGTCTCCCAATCCCACTTCCCTTGAACGCCTCGCCAACCTTGCAGGAGTCTGAATGAGTCACCATCGGCGTTCACAATTCGCGGAAGTTCAGCATAGCGATAAAAGTCAATCTCGAGTGTCAGACCATCGCAAGGTACATCCCCGATCACCTCTTCGGGCAGTCTATTTGGCGAACCACAAGGACCAAAAGGATTGTAGTAGTTGACTGCATCCACTCTCAGCTTGATAGAGGAGAATGAATATGAAGGGTGTCGGGAGATTTGGCTATCGGCCGTGTAATACATGAACTCCGAGAATGATTCCAAACCAGACTCGTACTCATGGTTGATAAACAGGAACATCGTGTTTCGTTCGCGTTTCGAGGATACGTCGCGAAATTCATTCAGGTTGTAACGATAGGTGCCCTGGCCATCTCTAGCTGCACAGGTATTTTCGTTGATTTGCCAGGCACAGTTTTCATGACCTGCTGGATAAGTTTCAAACTCGCCGGCTGTATCCACGAGTGTATTGCGTATATCAAGGTTACGCACGCTACTCACAACGTCATATTGACCGTAGAGTGAGTGCGCCGAGTTATTTCTGAAACTAATGCTGCCTTCCCACGGAGAGCCTTCGGGAATTAGCCTTCTGAAATCAGAATTTGCCCACTTCTCGTCCTCCGAAGAGTGGATGGGGTCTCGATTTTGCATATCCATAAGGAAGGCGACATTGGTTCGGCCATCATTAAAGTCGCGTCCCCATTCGACATTCAATTCATGGGTTTTCCTTGATACATTCTCGTAGAACCCAAGTCGAGTTCTCACTCGGAATCGGTCGATATCGTCCTTTAGTACGCTATTTACAACCCCAGCAACTG
This sequence comes from Gammaproteobacteria bacterium bin55, assembly GCA_002238665.1. Taxonomy (GTDB): domain Bacteria; phylum Pseudomonadota; class Gammaproteobacteria; order Pseudomonadales; family Azotimanducaceae; genus Bin55. The sequence goes on along the minus strand of MPMU01000027.1, from coordinate 14,106 downwards.
CATCTGCCCCATAGATAGCAGAAGCGCCGTCTTTCAGTAGTTCTACTCTGCGAACTCCAAATACTGGAATGTGGTTTGAATTGACGGTGTTTACAGGAACAAAACTACCGCCGACTTCTTCGGTTTGATAACTGGCTGCATTGACCATACGGCGCCCGTTGAGCAGTACTAGAGTATTACCTGTACCCAAATTTCTGAGATTGAAGGCACCGACATCCCCTCTCGCAGAGTTCACTCCTCCAGAGATGTTTTCTTCTTCATTGAAAAAGTTCTGACCCTGTTCGGGGAGTGCGTCTAAGAGTTCGTCACCAGAATCAACGCCAAGTGCTTCAATGACTTCCTCGTCTATGACCGCTACAGGCAGAATATCTGTCACGTCTGCCCCTCTAATTTGTGTACCTATCGTTACAACTTCTTCAACTTGCTCTTCTTGTTCTTCTTGGTTTTCTACTTCGGCTGTTTCGACCTGCGCCATAAGAGAAAGACTGCCTAATGTGGCAACTAGGTATAGCAATGCCGACAAAAATCGATTCATTTAGAGTTCCCCACGGGAATCAGATATTGGTATGCAAGCGCTATTTTAGGGTGCGTTGAAGTTCGCACCCGTATCTGGAAGATTTGCTGGGTAGGTTTAATGTTTCTCAGTGAGAGTAACAGTGGATTACTTCAAGTACGATTGGATTTTCTGAGCCATGAGATGCTCGCTCTCGGTGAGCGTAGCCTCCTGGATATGTAGCCAGTTCGAGTCCGTTTCAATTTGGCCTTTATTGTCTTGAATCTGGTAGCGTATTGCCGACGAAGAAGGTCCGCCAGAAGTTGTGCGGCTTGCAAGAAAATTCGATATCTCCAACGTTGATTTCATCTCTTCGACTTCCAGGTCGGAAACATTGAATCCGGACATTTCCTCAAAAAGTGACTGATATATTTGATCTGCTAGGTCTTGCAAAATTTGGTTGTCTTCACGCGCAATTTGAATGAGTTGTTGCACGAATTGATTAGCGTCACGTACAGAGAGGTTGTATTTCTCATTTAGATGCTCAACTAGCCCAGAAGAAGTAGCGTGACTTTGATTGAGAATCTCGACTACCTTGACTTGATCCACCTGAAGCATTGCCACCAGATCGGCGAATTGTGTGTACATTTCTCTCGCTGAATCCATCGTCTCCAGTAGGTTGTTCACAGTTCGGTAGTCGTGCATGCCGGTATCCACATTGTGGGCGTGTAATTGTTGAGTGTGTGCTCTGCCGATCACGTTATTAACAGCTGTGCGAAGCCGATCAAGCGGACGAGGATTGCGTTTTTGAGGCATACTGCTGCTTAGGCTTGTGCCTTCAGATCCAAGGTAAATCCACGGAGTCGGATAGCGTAGTTGACTGTGGACGTTTTCGACAAACATTGAAACATTGGTGGCTGATACGGAGAGCGCGCTGGAGACCTCGAGCTTATAGTCGTTCGTCGACAGGAAATTTGCGTCAAAAGTGTTTTGGACTGGATCGCTAAATCCCAGAAAGTGAGCCATTTTCTCTCGATCGAAAGGAATACTAGAACCTACTCCTGCCATGGCCCCGAGCTGTCCGATGTTTAGTCGTGAATACGCATCTCTAAGGCGATCAAAATCACGGGCCAACGCATAAGAGAATGCAGTGAGTTGGTGTGCGAAGGTTGTTGGTTGTGCAGGAACCCCGTGTGTGAAAATCGGTATGGGCGTTTCCTTTTCTTGCACCAAGCGGTCATGCAGAGCTCTGCGCATCTCTATTAACGATGCCATCGTGGAAAGCAAACCATCCCTGGCGAGCATTCTGCGCGTAATGCCGTGCATGTCTTGTCTTGATCTACCTAGGTGGGCATTCGATGAGAATGAGCCTAGCTTTTCTATAAGAGCTGCTTCCAAATCGAGATAGTTGCTACTTGCCTCTCGTTCTCCATCACGAATCTCTTCGAGAATCTCCGATTGGGCGTTGTAGATCTGAACTGCTTCCTCTTCAGTAATGTAACTGAGATCAGTGAGTTCGATCAGAGAAGCAGTATTCCCTAGAGCCATTAGGTGAAAGTAGCTTCTTTCTCTGGTCTGCAGTACATTGGAAGGGTTGGATTGAGCGTTGAAAACAGAGATTAGTGCTGCACTAAATTGAGTGGCGAGTGCTTTTGTTTCTTCTCGTGTCGTGTTATCGCCAATTTCAACTGTGATAGAAGGACTGCCGCTTAACTCAAAAAAATAGTTTTTTGAGGTGCCCTTTCCAGAATCAAATTCTCTCGGTGCGTGTTCGATCTCCGGGAGGGTGGCGATTTCTTCCCGGGCTTGAATCCATGCCTTGGCAAAGTTCGGAAATGTCGTGTCATCTGCATCGGTTTGCGTATAGAGGACATTTCGATTGGTTGCATGAAAATCCAACATCAGTGTCAGTGTGTCGCCGGATTTCAATTTTTCCATTAAGAGCTGGTTCACTGAGCTAGTTTCAGGTTGCTGGAACTTACCCCAATCTCGGTTCAGGTCAGTGGATCCAAGGTTATGTCGCCAATACCCTGCGGCTACGCCATCTGGATTAAGGTTTGGGACCAGAATAAGCTCGTGTTCCAGGAAGAACTGGCATATCGCAGACCTACTCGCACATGCCCTTGTGCGAACAGCTAGAAGATATTCAACAAAATCTATGTAGGCTACCGCACCCGGTAATTCTGGAGGGTGTGCACGTCCTATAAGAAGAATTATCTTGGTGGCACTTGGGTTGGCTACAAGTGCTTTTATCGGACTTCGTGCGTGAGAGAATCCAAGTGTCAATATTTCTGAACTAGGCCATTGCTTTTGTGTTGAGGTTAGCCATGCTTCGTAATGTTCATTGTTGATTGGTGGCTGTGCTGACACAAATAGTTGCTCTTCAATATTGGAGAACGTAAGCTCAATTTCGTTATCGGCGATGCGTACTAGCTGTTCAGTCGATAGTGGCATCCATTCCTCAAAGTCCTCACTTATCTTTGGGTGGTATCTGTGAACATGATCACCATAGAAGAGCGTCACCTTAATCGGCGAATGGGGTAGAGTAGATGTCTTTGTGACCTTGAATCCATACCAGGGACTTGGATTGATTGGTTCATCTTCTGGTAGTAGATGCAGTTTGTAATGACCTTCGTTCAGTACCTCGCATCTCCCCATATTGGCGCTTGGGTAATCGGCGGAAATTCTTGCGAAGTCATCTTCACAAGCTGTTTGTCGAATGGACTCTTCAGCGAAAACGAACAGTGATCCGATTACAAAAGTAAGACTTAACCAAATACGCGAGATTGTTCGACTCAATTTAAAGGTCTTTAACTGGAACGTTCAGGTGGAATGTTACGGCGAAGCGCATTGGCACCTTGCGAGTTCGGCCTCTTCCACTCGAAAGAACGCTATTTGATCACGTGACAGGTAAGAGGTAAATCTGGTTTGGTCATAGAAAAGACTTAATCAGCCTCAAAATCTCAAGCCGGAAATTGAATCAAGCAACTAGCACTCGTTCGTTTCCCTATAGATGTAAATATCTCATCAGGAAAGTATATTTATGTACACTAAAATGAATCGTCGCAAGGAACAAATCTCACTTGAGAGTTCATCTTCCACTCGGGAGACTGTCAGGCTTGATGTTCGCTGTTCATCTAGCTCAGGATCGATTCTCCTATAAAATCAATTCCCAAAACCAGCGCTACATTTCGTTGGAGTAGCACCTAGTAGCTGGTGTAGCCCACTCAATTTCAACAAGCAATGGAATAGGTATGCCTCTAATACCTGAATATCAGGCAATGATGGATCAACTCAAGGAAGTTGGTGCACCACCAATCCAGGATATGGCGGTAGCAGAAGTGCGTGCTATGTACAAGGTATCACAGCCAGTCTATGAAGACCTATCAGTTTTCCTAATCAAGCAGTCAGAAATTAGTGGTCCAGCTGGACCTATACCAGTACGAATCTATGTGCCATCAGCTGCTGGCCCTCATCCCATGATTTTTCTATATCATGGTGGCGGCTGGGTCATTGGAGATTTGGATACTGCCGACAGCGAGGCGAGGGAGCTTTGCGTAGGAACGAATGCGTTGGTCATTTCTGTCGATTATCGCCTTGCACCTGAGAATCAATTTCCCGCAGCAGTCGACGATTCCTTTGCGGTACTTAAACAGGCTAATCAGTTAGCACAGCAGTTCAATGGTGATCCAGAGAGAATAGCGGTTGCCGGAGACAGCGCAGGAGGCAACCTTGCCGCAGTAATGGCACAGATGGCTAGGGACCAGAATGGTCCAGCAATCTGCTTTCAACTGCTGGTTTACCCGGTTACCGACGGCACTAATTTAGAAAGAAATTCGTACCATGAGATGGCAAATGGTTATCTCTTGACGCGTGATGCAATGGTTTGGTTCTGGGATCATTATTGTCCGGAAGAAGACAGAGGTAATCCGCTGGCTTCGCCATTGTTGGCGGATAACTTTTCAAATTTGCCACCTGCTTTGGTAATGACTGCAAAATACGATCCGCTGTGTGACGAAGGTGAGGAGTACGCCGAACGGCTAAGCAGCGCTGGAACGTCGGTGGAACACAAACATTATGAGGGATACATGCACGGGTTCTTTAGTCACACACCCATGATCCCATCAATAAGAGAATCAATGGAAGACGCGTGTAGCGCATTAAGGAGAGTATTTAAATCATGAGTAAATCAGCAATTGTCATAGGTGTAGGTCCCCTCAATGGACTCGGTGGTCAGCTCGCACGGAGGTTTTCCAAAGACCTTCATGTGTATATTGCGGGCCGTACGTTGAGTTCGTTGGAAGAGGTCGCATACCAAATTAGTCAGGAAGGTGGACAGGTCACCGCCGTACAAACGGATACTCGCGACGAGAAGCAGATTCAAGAACTTTTCGCTCACGTACCCGAAGGGGATCTAGATCTCGCGATCTATAACGTCGGGAACAATACACCTGGCGCGATCAAAGACATGGATCCCGGATATTTCGAGCACAGCTGGCGCGTGGGGTGTTTTGGTGGATTCCTTTTCGCTAAATCTGCCGTTAATCACATGCAAGGGCAGGGTGGTACGTTGCTGTTCACTGGTGCCAGCGCATCAATGCGCGGTAGGGCAGGTTTTGGCGCTTTCAATTCCAGTAAAGGTGCTCTTAGGAATCTGGCGCAAGCGCTAGCAAAAGAATGTGCTCAGGACGGCATCCACGTAGGCCATGTGGTCGTTGATGGACCGATCGGAGGCGACAAGATTATCAAAGGACTACCTGATTTTGCGAAAGCCAAAGGCGAAAGTGGGATGATCAGCTTGCAGGGTATAGTCGATATTTATGAAATGCTATATCGACAACCTAGAAACGGTTGGTCCTTTGAAGTAGACGTAAGAACTTCCGAAGAACGTTGGTAGGTCTTTAAACCTGTTTCATGACCGGAGAAGGTTTTTCCTCTGGATTCGTTTAGTCAACTCTCGCCTGCGCGGCACCTCGGACAACTTCCACACCGTTCTGATTTACGGTTACGATCTCCAGATCGATTAAGCCGTTTTCAATTTTCTGAACCGTTGCAGTCGCCGTTAGGGTATCACCAGGAAAGACCTGGCTCGTAAAACGAACTCGATATTCGGTCAAGCGACCGTCGCCGACATAATTCGTCAGCATCTTACCGGTCATGCCCATACTCAGCATGCCATGGGCAAACACAGTTGGATAGCCGGCAACCTTAGTGACAAAAGGTTCATCTGTGTGGACGGGGTTATAGTCACCTGAAGCCCCTGAATACATGACGATTTGAGTCCGCTTCAGATCATCTACCACGACCTCGCTGTAAGTGTCACCGATATTTAGATCACTTGCTTTTAAAGCCATATTTATCTCCTTATCCTTGGTCAACCGGTCGTTCGGTTGTAACGCCTACTGAGGTAGCAGTAACCACTAGTTCACCGTTCTGATCTCGATACTCGGTGATAGACTCGTTAAACACAAGCTTCCCTGACCTGCGACCCTCTCTTTCCCAAGATTCTCCTCGCCTGGAAGTAGCGGTCAATATGTCTCCTACTTTCGGATGTCTGTGATACACATAGCGCTGTTCTGCGTGTAATCCACCTCCGCCGGAACGTCCGCCAGAACCTCCTGAAGAACCTTCTTTAGACGAGCTGTCCTTCGCAGGTTTGGGAGGCACAACGCTAGTAGGATTAGCTCCTGAACCCATCCAGCCTTTACCATCGATTTTTGGTCGCAGTCCGTAGTCGGGGTCAAATTGCGCGCTTGCCTGAACAAAGGTTGGTGGTGCGACAACTCCGCCTACTTCAGACTGTGCGGCGTAGTCATCGTCGTAATAAATTTGATTATCGTCGCCGATTGACCGAGCAAACATCATTATGTGGCTAGCTTCGACGGGAAACTTTTTGACAGCCATGGTTCTCCTCCAGATATTACGGGAAAAAATATTACATGACCTGCGTGATTTTTTGGTTAACTCCCTTTGAATTTAGGATTACGCTTTTCCAAAAACGCTCTTATTCCTTCCTTTGCGTCGTCGGTTTGTACCAGTGCGCCTTGAGCATATTTCTCCAACATAGATGCAGCCGCCGTACTAGCTTCCATCCCAAAATTAACCATCATCTTCATGGTTCTCGGCACAAAAGGTGCAAATGTTGCTAGGTGATCGGCCATTCGCCGTGCTTCTGGAAGTAAATTTTCCGGCTTGATGAGACGAGTAACCAGACCGATATTGAGTGCTCGTTCAGCATCAATCGGTTCTCCCATCAATAGCATTTCCATGCCCCAACCTCGGCCTACTATTCGAGGCAATCTTGCAGTTGCGCCACCGCCAGGGATGATCCCTAATTTACCTTCCGGGGTGGCAAAACGTGACCGATGAGTAGCAATTCTCAAGTCGCAACCTAGTGCGACTTCCAATCCACCACCCATACATATGCCGTCGATTGCGGCGATGGTAGGTTTGGGTAATCTCTCCAGTTGGTCCGCTAGACCTTGGACAATTGGTTCTAACGCTTTACGAAAGTCTCGATTTTGAACCTCACCCAAATCGGATCCGCTTGCAAAGGCTCGACCTCCAGCGCCTGTAATTGTGAGTACAGATACGTTCTGGTCTAGTTCTGCTTCTGCCACGGCATCCTGAAGCTCTGCTAGGGTAGAAAGCGAAATGGCGTTGTGTTTTTCGGGCCGATTAATCGTTATCAACGCCATGGGCGTTTCTACTTCGTAGGTTATGTTGGTATATGTCATTGTTTATGACCTAAAGATGAAGTGAACTGAGTATTGGGTCCTAAGCGATGCAATCAAGGATGCGCCAAAGGAAATTGGAGTTTAAGCGGTTTCTTTACGCGTCTTGGAGAGTGGGATCTGAACTTCGATATCGCTTCCACCGCCTTGCCGCGCGGATAGACTGATTTGCCAGTTACTCAACTGACAGAGCTGCTTGACGATTGCAAGTCCTAGACCACTGCCACCAAGTGCTTTACTTCGAGATTTTTCAATCCGATAAAACGGTTGAAAAACCAGTTCCCTCTCGTGACTTGGAATCCCCTTCCCTCGGTCGAGAACATGCACATTCACCGTGGTTGTATTCATGTCGACCTGTACACGACACTCGCTCGCATATCTAAGAGAATTTGTAACCAAGTTAGTGAGTACGCGTTCAAAGACGGTAGGTGCGATTTCAACTTCCAATTCCAAGTCACCTTCCCAATCCAGCGAAATAGGACACGCAAAGCCATCAAGGATCGAGACGATTAGTTCGTGCAACTTAACCCAGTCGCTCTGCTCTACGGTTCCGTGTGCAAATTCCATGACGTTATCCAACAACGTCTGCATGACGTTCAGATTCTTTTCAAGACGAGGCAAGGTCTTTTCCGGAATCCCGTCCTTTGCAAGGTCTAACTCCAAGATCATGCGAGTAAGAGGTGTACGCAAGTCGTGGGATACACCCGCGAGTAAGGTGGTTCGATTTTCTAGGAGCTGAGAGATTTCTTTCGCCATCTGGTTGAAGTTGCGAGTCAGCGAAACCAGCTCTCTTGGTCCAATTTCCGGAATTGGTCTAAATCCCGTTGCACCACGAAATGTACCAGCTGCTCTCGACACCCGGTCCAACGGGCGAGCCACATAGCGTACGACCGCGTAGGATCCTATGAGAACAATCAACCCCGCAACGATAAATACTGCTGCTGCGACCAGCAACTGTTGCTGATGGGGGAGTTGCGAATCGAACCCGACCTGGAGTACACGAGGCGTATTTGTTGGTACGTTGACCCAGATATTGTCTCCAGACTCGTACAACGTGACTTGAGTATCGAGGCGATCGCTCAATTCGCTTGTTAGTCGCTGGTAATAGCGCGCGTTTGATCCCAGAGGAGGCATGCTCTCTTCGATATCGCTGATTACCAAGCCGTGATAGAGTGAGAGCGCAACAGCAAACTCGACTCTTCTGTCTGGAGGAAGTTCAAGCCAAGTTTGCGAACTTAGGACGATCAATGCGGCTTTGTCCGATGCCGCTCGTTGCGTTAAAGGATCGACGACAAATTGGTCAAATAAAAGAATTGAAAGAACAATCAGAGCCGCGGCAAATCCGCTCAGGATGGTCGCCGAGCGAGTGAGTAACGACTGAAACCGTGTTCTCACACGACATTAGGGCAGAACATGTAGCCCTTGCCCCATATCGTCTTTATAAATTGCGGTGTTCTTGGTTGAGCTTCGATCTTATTTCTAAGTCTCAAAACTCTGATATCGACAGCCCGAAACTTTGTGTCTCTTCGAAAGCCGTCTAGTTTGGTTTGTATGTAATCCCGATCCACGATCTGGTAGGGAGCGTCTACGAACAGCTTGAGTAGGTTTATCTCGGAGGAGGTGAGCAGAATTCGTTTTCCGTTTTTGGTCAATTCATTGGTTTGTAGATCAAGTTCAAAATCACCGAAAGTGATCAGAGAGACCGGACTTTCCTGCTTGACTACGTTTACACGTCTAAGAACGGCACGGATCCGCGCAATCAATTCATGTGGATTGAAAGGTTTGCCTATGTAGTCGTCAGCCCCTAGGTCCAGCCCTTTGACTCGATCAGACACGGCATCTAGTGCAGATAACATGATGATCGGCATTTTGATTTTTTCTTTCAATCTTTTTGCGACGGACAATCCATCTTCGCCAGGGAGGAGAAGATCTAGGATCATCAGGTCAAAGAGATGTCTGGAAAGTACACGGTCCATTTCAAAAGCAGTACCCACCGTGGTGACTTCAAAATCATTTCGTTGCAAGAGCTCAGCGACGAGCTCGCGCATATCGGGGTCATCCTCGACAACTAGGATATGATTTTTTGGTGTTGTTGCCTCTGCTGTTTGAACCACAGATTTACTGGTTGTAAGCAGATCCGTACGGTGGTGGCTTCTTGGATTCCCGGTCTCTCACATTTGCTTTCTCGGGATCAAGGGTGTATTCCTTAGTTGAGGCTCGACGAATTTCTGTAGTCACTAGTTTGACTGTTTCTTCTTCGAGCTTCGGCACAGTTGAAGGCGATTCTTTACTGCTCTCAGCGATTTGTTGACGACCCTTGACGAAAGGTTCAGGACCGTCTTTAAGAATTCGTCGTTGAATCTCGATCAGCAATTCCCGCTGTTCGCTTGAACTCATCTGGTTAATGTCGTTCAGTTCCACAACGAGCTGTTCATTAGTCAGTTTGTCAAATGCTAGCGCTGTAGTTTTCGCATCTGAGGGACGAGCTTCGCTTGTCCCATCAGAGGTTTGACTCTCCGATTTAACCTGAATGGTATCAGTATCACTCGAATGGGCAGATTCGTCTGCCAAGCTAACACACGCTAGGTAAACCCCAAATCCCACTACCGCTATTTTTGAATATCGCATCATGTCAGTGACTTAGACCACGAAATCAATCTTTAATTTGAATTCCATCGCTATGAAACTCAAACTTGTACAAATTAGAGTTTACACCGTTTAGATGGAAAAAATGCACTTTACTCATTCACAATCATTCTAATGCTTAAGCGAACAATACTGCGAATCTGTGCAGAGAAGATGTAAGTTCGTTGACGGGTTAGCGGCAAGCAGTAGACGGAGAGCTACATAAATTTGGAATCAAGCGGTGATCGGTTCTACGGAAGCGATTTTGAGAACTCGGTTGGGTATCTACGCATTGTTCACTTGGTAAAGCGCATTCTTTGCTTAACACTAACAAAAACGTCACTCGATTTTTGGCAAAGAAAAAGCACGGTAAGTTGCCTTACCGTGCTTCGATAAATCAGTTTTGAGACTGTTTTTTACACAGCTTCAAATAATCCTGCCGCGCCTTGGCCGCCGCCGATACACATCGTGACAACACCGTACTTCTTATTTCTACGATGCAATTCACGCAGTACCGTACCCGTTAGACGAGAACCGGTCATCCCAAAGGGGTGTCCGATTGCGATGCTTCCACCGTTGACGTTGTACTTCTCGTTATCAATGTGAAGTTCATCTCGGCAGTAAACACATTGGCTAGCAAATGCTTCGTTCAACTCCCAGAGATCAATATCGTCTTGCTTAAGTCCAGCATTCTTGAGGAGCCGTGGAATCGCGAAGACTGGACCAATGCCCATCTCATCAGGTTCGCACGCAGCAACTGTGAATCCTCTATAGATTCCCATGGGTTCTACACCTAGTTGCTCTGCTCTCTCTGCAGACATCAGCAGAGTCATGGAAGCACCGTCTGAAAGCTGAGACGCGTTTCCTGCGGTTACCGTACCATCTTCTTCAAATGCCGGTGGAAGTCCTCTCAGTCCTTCGATTGTGCTGTTAGGTCGATTACATTCGTCAACATCTACAGTTACTGTTTCACGACTTTCTTCTTTGGTTTGTTTGTCGACCTTGAGCATTTCCACATCCATGGGAACGATTTCTTCCGACATCCAACCTTCTTTCTCTGCATTAGCATAGCGAAGCTGGCTTTGAAGAGCGTAAACATCTTGCTTCTCTCGTGTTACTTGGTATCGTCGAGCAACCACTTCTGCGGTATTACCCATAGCCATGAAAATTTCAGGCTTCTCTTCAAGCAGTCGCTTGTTTTGTTGAGCTTTGCCAGGGGTCTGACGATTTCGCATGGAAATCGAATCAACGCCACCAGCTATAGCTACTTCAGCTTGGCCAGAAGCTATTTGATTAGATGCAATGGCTATCGACTGCAGACCTGAGGAGCAGAAGCGATTGATTGTCAAGCCTGCCGTAGTGATCGGCAACTTTGATAAAACAACAGCTAGACGAGCTAGATTACCGTCTTGCTCTCCAGTATGGTTTGCCGCGCCGACGACGACATCCTCAACCTCATCAGCTGAGATCTTCGGGTTTCGATCGATTAAGGCATCAATTAGATGAGCGAGCAGGTCATCTGAACGTGTCAGATTGAAGCTACCTCGAAAGGATTTCGCTAGTCCGGTGCGGACACTATCCACTACTACGACATCGCGCATGTATATTCTCCAAGAATTAATTCAGCGTAGGTCCACGCGTGGACCGATAAAGAGTAATAGTCTAACAGATATTGACCTTGGAAATTCAAAGCCAAGCAGTTCATTCCTTCAACGAGACCTAGGTCTTACTTCTCGTATTGATTTGTGGCACACAAGGTTCAACTCTCTTTCAGCACTACTCGATCGTGCTTAGTTGAGAAAATATTGACTCATTAAAATTGTTGAATGGAGTAGTGCAAGGGTTTGCACTCTCCGATCTCAGACAGTTGATTACCATGCGCTATCGTTCGCCTACCTCACATATTTACTTCTCTCAAAGGTTGCGTCTCCACTACGTGGATTGGGGGAACGAGGAAGCTCCGCATTTACTGCTTATTCATGGTGGCCGAGACCATTGTCGCAATTGGGATTGGGTCGCGTCAGAACTGCGGGATGACTATCACATCATTGCACCTGACCTACGGGGACACGGAGATTCACAGTGGATGATCGGAGGTGGGTACACGCACATCGACTACGTCTACGACATCGCGCAATTGGTTCAACAGAAGCACATGGCTCCTGTCACAGTTATGGGACATTCGTTGGGTGGCTCGATTTCATTGATCTATTCAGGTCTCTATCCGGAATCGGTCAATAAACTCATTTCCATAGAAGGTATGGGTGCTCCGCCATCCTGGTCTCACGCACAACAAAAGAACGCTGTACATCATCAGCTCCAAGGCTGGATAAACAATCTACGCCAACTGTCAGCTCGAATTCCGAGGAGATACGCGACTCTTGAAGATGCATTTCATCGTATGCAGACTGAGAACCCGCACTTAACCTCCGAGCAAGCCCGACACTTAACCATTCACGGTAGCAATCAAAACGAAGATGGGACTTTCACCTGGAAGTTCGATAACTACGTACGTGCTTTCTCACCACTTGGACTGGATGAGCAAGAGATCAAAACGTTGTATGGACGAATTGACTGTCCCACCCTGCTTGTCTACGGAAAGGAATCTTGGGCGAGTGACCCAGCAAAAGATGGTCGTACTGATGACTTTAAGGATGTCACTGTGCGCGGTATTGAAAATGCAGGGCATTGGAGTCATCACGACCAATTTGAAGAGTTCATGCGTATTGTGAGAGACTTCCTCAAATCTTGAATGTTCAGGTACTCCATGATTCAGAATGGAGTGGAGTGTTCTATATAACAGGTGGCGGTAGCCTGCTTCTATCTGATATGCTCAAAGTTCCGGGTGCTTCGCAAACGGTCTTAGACGCACAAGTCCCATACAGTACCGAGGCTTTAACTCAATTGTTAGGTGGTAGCACCGAGTCGTACTGCTCAAAGGAAGCAGCATGTGCTTTAGCGATGCAGGCATTTAACGCAAGTATCTCTCTACGATCGAGTGACAAGAATTTTGGCTTTGCTTGTACAGCGAGTTTACGTAGCAATGAACCAAAAAAAGGAGCACATCGGGCTCACATTGCATTACAGACAAGCGATACGACCGCCTATTGGTTCATCGAATTTGAGAAAGGAGAGCTTTCGAGGGAAGACGAAGAACGGAAATTAGGCGATTTCCTGATGCAGTCTTTGGGGCAGGGGCTGAGTCTGTATTCTGACTCCTCTCTAGTACCGGATGACTCGATAAACGTCGGGACAGAACTAGCTTCTTTGATCAACGGTCGAATTTCGCATCTCAATCGGAGAGCAAGAGTATTCCTACCAGGCGCATTTAATCCATTACACGAAGGTCATAAATCGATGCGCTCTTATGTAGAGGAAATGTTGGGTGAGCCAGTTCAGTACGAGCTGAGTGTGCAAAATGTTGATAAACCACCTCTGGACTTCATCGAGATGCAGAGACGAATGCATCAATTCTCGGAAGATTCGTTGGTTCTCACCAACTGTCCTCGCTTTGTAGAGAAAGCAGAGACGCTTTCTGACGGCGGCAGAGGATGTACTTTCGTAGTCGGATTGGATACGTTTGAACGGATCGTGTCTTCGCGCTACTATGCGGGAAGTCTGGCATTGCGGGATGAAGCCATCCAAAAGCTCAGGTCGGTCAACACTCAGTTCATTGTGTTTGGACGCTTACGCAATGGCAACTACAGGACTCTTGCGGATGTGAATATTCCGGACGCACTTCGAGATTTCTGCAGGGTTGTCACAGAGGAGGAATTCCGAATGGACATTTCCTCGACCCAACTACGCAACTTTGGGAAGGTCTGACTGATTCTTCGTAAAGACGTGGAGATTTTTCCACTTGCCGGATTGAAATCGCCAGATTAACATCGCACCTTTCACAGAGTACTCAATAGCCGTTGAGGCGAATAACCAGAATACTGGTAGAGAGAGTAACACAGCAGCGACCGCGACTCCCACTCGAATTCCGATCAGACCCACCACCGTGGCGATCAAAGGGAATCGGGTGTCGCCTGCTCCGCGAAGAGCTCCGCCAATAGCAAACTCAATCGCCATAAATGGTGTAGCTACTACCGCAATCCATGCAATTTGTGAGACATAGATAATTGTCTGTGGATTGTCGTCAACAAAAAACTTCGCGATTGGACTTGCAAAAAACGCGATGACCAGCACGATTGATCCCATGGATAGGATCGCATATGCAAGGGCTTTCCAACCACTCTTGGTCGCACCTTC
>MPMU01000171.1 GCA_002238665.1 Gammaproteobacteria bacterium bin55 | reverse complement strand
TTACAAGCAGATGGGACCCAAAGCTGAGGTCACCGTACTCAGTCAATCTCTAGACACGGAGGCGGTCCAGAAAATCTCTGGTCCACTCTTTACTGAACCACAGCTTTTATTGGATTCCTCGCACGATATTGGATCTTTGTCTGTAGCAGATATAGATGGTGATAGGGATTGGGAGATCCTATTTGATCAAAAAGGTTGCGTCGCTTCTATCAAGTCGATGACAGACGACCAATCAGAGGTGAGTGCCATAAATTCTCTATTCTGTTTGAACGAATTAGAACAGTGGGTAGGCAGTCCGACGGATTTCTATTGGGGCGACTTAAACAACGATTCTCTTGTAGACACCATTAGCTGTAGTAGCAATGGAATTCATGTTGCATATCAAAATCTAGACGCGGCGTATGAGATTCACCCAATCAGTGACAAGCTTTGTCAGCACGGTGTGCTATACGATGCAGACCATGATGGAGATCTAGATTTCTTAGCTCGTTCTGATTCTCATTTAGAACTATGGAACAATAATTTAGACGGTTCTTTTACAGATATTTCAGATCAAACAGGTTTCAATAATGCCACTGATTTGAGCGATTTTGTGGTGGGAGATTTCGACTCTGATCGCGATTTAGATGTGGTGACTCTAGAGCAAAACGGAAAAATGACGCTTTGGACTAATAACCGTACTTGGTCCTATGAACCTGTAGAAATCAGCCTCCAGACTACTACCCAGGCTATCCCGTCCGTCGCAGATATGAACGGTGATGGGCTACCCGAACTCATACTTGCACGCGCAAACGTATTTACTTCGTTGCAGTACGACGTTGCTTCTAAAACTCTAGTTCCGTTGGCTGAATTTGAGCACAAATTGCCTCAGGTAATCGGCACAGTCATTGAGGATTTCAATGGCGACGGATACTTAGATGTACTCATTTATGCTGATCGCGAAATTGCTATCTATAGTCCGATGGACGGTACAGAAATAGAGTCATTCGCTACCCATGGCGCAACATTCGTTGAGACCGTGTATTTACCGGAGTCCGCAGGATTTTCACTTCTAGTACGTTCTGATAATGGTCTAGAGCTCTATCGACCTGGGACTGGCCGAGGAAATTACGTATCTATGGTCGTTAGTGGCAAGTCGGATTCAGATCAACTTCGGTCAAATACATCAGGTATTGGGACAAGCATCCGCGCACGGGTAGAAGATCACTGGGTTGTCTTAAATACGCTTGGACGCCGGTCGACAAATGGGCAGAGTCTCCATCCACAAGTGATCGGAGTAGGAGACAATGAGCAAGTCAATTTCCTTGAGCTTGTGTGGAGCGACGGAGTCACTCAGTCAGAATTAGCTCTGGCACACAATCAGTTACATGAAATCACTGAAACCCAACGTCAACTAGCAAGTTGCCCAGTTGTGTTTGTATGGAACGGCTCAAAGTATGAATTTGTTTCGGAC
>MPMU01000170.1 GCA_002238665.1 Gammaproteobacteria bacterium bin55 | reverse complement strand
ATCCGAAACAAATTCATACTTTGAGCCGTTCCAGACAAACACAACTGGGCAACTTGCTAGTTGACGTTGGGTTTCAGTGATTTCATGCAACTGATTGTGGGATAGAGCTAATTCTGACTGAGTGACTCCGTCGCTCCACACAAGCTCAAGGAAATTGACTTGCTCATTGTCTCCTACTCCGATCACTTGTGGATGGAGACTCTGCCCTTTTGTCGACCGGCGTCCAAGCGTATTTAAGACAACCCAGTGATCTTCTACCCGTGCGCGGATGCTTGTCCCAATACCTGATGTATTTGACCGAAGTTGATCTGAATCCGACTTGCCACTAACGACTATCGATACGTAATTTCCTCGGCCAGTCCCAGGTCGATAGAGCTCTAGACCATTATCAGAACGTACTAGAAGTGAAAATCCTGCAGACTCCGGTAAATACACGGTCTCAACGAATGTTGCGCCATGGGTAGCGAATGACTCTATTTCTGTACCATCCATCGGACTATAGATAGTAATTTCGCGATCAGCATAAATGAGTACATCTAAGTATCCGTCGCCATTGAAATCCTCAATGACTGAGCCGCTTACCTGTGGCAATTTGTGCTCAAATTCAGACAACGGAACTAGAGTTTTAGAAGCAACGTCGTACTGCAACGAAGTAAATACGTTTGCGCGTGCAAGTATGAGTTCTGGTAGCCCATCACCGTTCATATCTGCGACGGACGGGATTGCCTGGGTAGCAGTCTGGAGGCTGATTTCTACAGGTTCATAGGACCAAGTACGGTTATTAATCCAAAGCGACATTTTTCCGTTTTGCTCTAGAGTCACCACATCTAAATCGCGATCAGAGTCGAAATCTCCCACCACAAGATCGCTCAAATCAGTGGCATTATTGAAACCTGTTTGAACTGAAATGTCGGTAAAAGAACCGTCTAAATTATTGTTCCATAGTTCTAAATGAGAATCAGAACGAGCTAAGAAATCTAGATCACCATCATGGTCTGCATCGTATAGCACACCGTGCTGACAAAGCTTGTCAGTGATTAGGTGAATCTCATATGCCGCGTCTAGATTTTGATATGCAACATGGATTCCATTGTTGCTACAGGTAATAGTGTCTACAAGAGAATCGTTGTTTAAGTCGCCCCAATAGAAATCAGTCGGACCTCCTGCCCACTGCTCTGTTTCGTTCAAACAGAATAGAGAATTTATGGTACTCACCTCTGATTGATCGTCTGTCATCGGCTCGATAAAAGCGACGCAACCTTCTTGATCAAAAAGAATCTCCCAATCTCTATCGCCATCTATATCTGCTACAGACAAAGATCCAATATCGTGCGAGGAATCCAATAAAAGTTGTGGTTCGGTAAAGAGCGGACCAGAGATTTGCTGGACCGTTTCCGAATCTAGAGATTGACTGAGTACGGTGACTTCAGCTTTGGGACCCATCTGCTTGTAG
>MPMU01000169.1 GCA_002238665.1 Gammaproteobacteria bacterium bin55 | reverse complement strand
TTTATCTCATCTATGAATAACGCATAACGGTTACCTGACCTATCGGACCTCGCCCTATCACAAATACGTCGAAAAGTCCCTTTTTTCAGAATGTAGGAAACGCCATCCGAATTTTCGGTCTCACTCTCAAGTGTCGGGCGGATACCTTCGACGAACTCTTCATAGCTATACGATTGATGGAATGTCACGAAGTCAAATCGCTTAGTAGGATTTTCTTGGGATGTTGATTGAACAGCACTCGCATACTGAGGAAAATACTCTTGCCGTAGCGCGAACGTCTTTCCTGTCCCGGGCGGACCGTAGAGGATTAAGTTTTTTGGGTTGGTGTGCTCCTGTTCAGGTGTAGTGCCTTGAATCCATTTTCTATGGAGTTCTTCAGAGTATTCAGGCTTGATTTGGATACCTGAGGATTGGGGTGACCAGTCTTGATTCGGAAAGATTTCTTTCAGTTTCTCCGTTGCAATAAACGCATCGGTGGTACCATCTCGAATATCCTCAAACTCAATTCTCACATAATCCAGCATTTTGTCAGCTTTCGACGGATCCCAATGAGGCTTCGTTTTGCTTGTTGAGCAAATTCTTGCCTTCGCAATCAGTCCTCTTGGTTGTTTTGAACCAACCCTAGCCATATAGACAGGATCACCTGGTTTTACCCCCTTAGCTTTACAACTCCAGTCAACTTTTTCCTCAACGGTGTGGCCAAGACGTTTCGCTTCAACTGGTGTACCGTCCTCCAGCTGCTTCTCTGGATTCCATGTAAGGAGATAACCCCTTCTGAACTTATCGAAGTACGCACGACACTGAGCCGCTGCTTGTATAGCATGCACCCCGAACCCCTTTACTAATCCCGGAGTAATCAATTGATAGTTGCTTTGAGTAGCGGTTTCTATCTCATTTGGTACAAATTCTGAGACCTGAAGACTTATAAGCCCTCTCTCTACCTTAAAAATGTCTAGGGTTCCTTCCCCTATGATTCGATTGTTCGAGGTTTCGTCTTTGAAAAGGAGTACGTCGCCGCGCTGAAATCTCTCTTCTACACATTCACGGTAAAAGTCGCCGAGTTTTGTGTCGGCATCACACTTCAAGGTTAACTCTAAGGGCTCTGTGTTTGCAAGTTGATCACGAGACACTCGGATTAGCCATGTGTTCACGAAATCTGACTGATTGTCTGTAGAGAGAGTATTCACTTTCCATCGGAACGATTGGACATCGATGTAGCTTCGACTCCAAGTTCGTTCAACCTCTTTCGAAGCTCATCCATATCATGCATTATGCGCTTGTGTTGGATGCCGCTGAACTTTACGCACCAATCCATTTTTTTGATTCCCAGACCGTCACACATCTTGTCGAAAAAATAAGGGGTTATATACCTTAGTTCCTCTACAGTAATGGTCTTTCTTGGTTGCTCAAATGATTCAAAATCTAGGAGAGCTTGCTGGAAATCTACGATCGCT
>MPMU01000026.1 GCA_002238665.1 Gammaproteobacteria bacterium bin55 | reverse complement strand
TATCAACGAGCTGATATATATGTCCGTCAGCTTTGCGAGTATCTGGGTCAAACGTTGCGAATTGCGTATCTCTGTCAGTGTATATGAATAGGCTCTGTCTATATCTATTACTCATTCTCTAGCCTCCTCCTATAGGTACGGTGTAGATTCATCTGAATCCAGATAGTACTCAGGATTGACATTTATCTTTACAAGCTGGGTAGAACCATCGTATTCCAATGGGACAAACAGAAAATCACCGCTTCGTGCCACGATTCTAGGGCATTGTGCAGAGCCATATCCATCATCAAATTCGTGATCTAAGATCGGATGTTGGAAGTCAATAATTGATCTAACTGCTTGAGATTCGTAGTAGTGCACGGGAGAGTTGTAAGGATGATGATCCTGACGTGTATCCTCAAATACAATCACCCCAGTCTTGAAGTCAAAACCTTTCTCTGTGAGCCACTTCCTTAATGTTGCCATTATTTCTTCCCCTGCAGTTCCATTAGGCGCTTGTAGTACTGGTCTATTTCAGCTTCGGCTTGTGCGACCGCAACGTCGATTTTCTGATGCACGTCCAGGTCAGGCTCGATTTTGTAGACAATCGAGGGAAGCTGAGGATGGTACAGCATTAGATACTCTGATTCGCACTTGCTTATGAACAGTTCAGTTTGAACCTGTAGGCGGTATGCGATGGGCGGCTTTGGCGGTCCAAGCAGATAAGAGAGATGTTTGTCGGTGGAAAGGCACTTAATTTGAAGCACATACGTATCTTCGATTATGCCGTCCGGAGAAAATCCAAACTCTCGGTCTTCAAAGCGGATAAAACCTATTCGTGTTACCTCTACGTCATGTAGCTCCTCAAAGTAGGTAATTGCATCCGCTTCCAGGTTGTGTCCGCGTTGGGTCCACTTGTTGCCTTCAAAGTCTCGCTCTAAATCAGGTACTAGTCGTTCAGCGGCTAGATGTTTGAAATAGGTGTCGCGTGATTTTGATAAATCCAGCTTGGCCGGTGTCAGAATCTGATCCATGGCACTGGCAGTAATTAGGCCAGATCGCGTCTGGTACCACTCATCGGTGTTTTGCTCGAGCTCGTCAAATACGAGCAAGTTTTCTCTATCCAGCATTTTTTGCCTCCTCTTGTTGTTGGGCGCGTTTGCGGTCTAGTTGTTTGCGAATTTTTGGGTAGTCGGAATTTTTGAGTTTGCCCACTGACTCGACCTTATATACTGTGAGGAACTTTTTCTTGTCGGCACCCAATTCTTTTAGCTCATTGACTATTTCCACCACTAGTGAAGGTTTGATATAGCCATCATCTTCGTTTGCGTTTGACGCTTTGGATTTTGATCGTGCAGGAGGGTTGCCATCATTGTCGTTATCGACTCCGATATTAAACGCCATAGATATCAGATAGCGCCGAGCATAGGTGATACCGCTAGCTTGTACCTGGACAATGGAGCTTTTCTCGGTTTTAGGAAGCACCCGCGGACTCCAAACGTACTTTTGTTCATGGCCACCTATGTGAGATACGGTGAGCTCAATCGTGTTGAAACCTTCCTCGTCGCGTCGTGCGGTTTCGTTGAACGAAAGCGAAAACCCGTGACTGGTCCAGGCAGGCGCAAATGATTCATTGATGTGGTGCAGATCCGCAAAGTTAGATGAGTGGTAGGTATTTCGCGCATTGGCTTTTATCGTTGCGCACTTTGCCTGCACCGCTGCCATGTCTACGTCAAACTTACGCTTTGCCTCTTTGGCTACATCCTCGACTACCATGTCTTTGAGCTTTGCCAGGGAATTTATCTGCTCATCAGTTAGATCGCCTGATGTGAGCAGTTCGCGCATACGATCCTCATACAGCGCGTATGTGGTCTTTTGAGGTGCTTCTGATTTTTCTTCGGTCATTGTTAAATCCGATTTACTAGAATTACAAAGGTAATTATAAGAAACAATTCTGTCAATCGGTAATTGCTGATTGATTTAAGATTCTACGACCACAAGCAAACAGGTTGAACAATGAATAAAGACGAACCTCTTATGCCGCTTCACAAGCTCAAGCATGTCTATGAGCAACATCCTATCGGTGCGGTACTTCCGTCTATGTCTGATGACGAATTTGAAGCTCTGGTGAGAGATATCAAAGAGAACGGCCAGAAGAATCCGATCATCATGCACGAGAATAAGGTGCTGGATGGTTGGCATCGTACACGTGCATGTGAACGGCTAGGTATTCCGGTGATGTCTGTTCCTTTCCTTGATAAGAACCCAGTCGATTATGTAGTCTCGCATAACCTACGACGACGTCACCTGACAGCAAGTCAGCGTGCTCTGGTAATGGCAAAACTTGGTAAATGGAGGGCGTCCGGACGACCCTCGTCTTCGGGAACTGACAAAGGTATTTCGAGTGAGGAGATGGCTAAAGCTGCAGGTGTCTCAAAATCTTTGATTGGCAGTGCCAAGAAGGCCGTTAAAGACGGTCGCTATGAAAAGGTTATGAGCGGTGAGGAACCTCTGGCGCAGGAATCAACACGCACGAAGGATGGTATTGTGAAGTTTCGTGACGATGGACGTGCGAAGACCGAAGCCGAGATTCTTTCCGAGAGACATAAACGGATTAACGCAGAGATCCATAACGAGTTGAATGCGGCGCATAAGGAAGTTGAGATGCTTGCTGACAAAGTGGAAATGTTTACGGTGCACGCGCCTGAGGGGGAGCGTGCCATGATCGCGCAACTAGAGGTGAAACAACAGGAGATCGCGTCTTTGCAGACGCGTTCCGACATACAAAAGACCGAGATTAGTGATCTGCGTAAAAAGGTAGCTCGACTCGAAACAGAAAATCGCAAACTTCAAAGACAGATAGAGGAGCTTCAACATGAACGTACCCGCTACTAACTTGGGAATGCTTGGTATGGCTGGCAAGACGGAGACGCTAGAACTCCGTCCGTATCAGGACGAAGCTCTGGTCCAGTCGCGTATCTATATGCGCCAGCATCGTCGTTTTGTGCTTTATCTACCTACCGGAGCTGGCAAAACAGAAATTGCGGTCAAGATTATGGAGCTTGCGAAGGAAAAGGGTCATCGTACTGCGTTCCTGGTAGATCGTACTTCGCTGGTTGATCAGACTTCACAACGCCTAAGCAAGTATGGTATTAAGCATGATATCCTGCAGGCGGATAACACGACCTACGGTTCGCATAACATCACCGTGGTATCGAAACAGACACTTGAGAAGCGGGAGCTAGACATTAGTGGTTATGACCTCCTCATCGACGACGAGTGCCATGACATGCGCGAATATATGGTAAAGCAAATTAAGAAGTATGAACCGCGTCTGATTGGGTTATCTGCTTCGCCTTTTTCTGCAGGACTGGGACGTGTGTACAACGCGGTTCTTTCACCTATCGTGACCAACGAGCTGGTTAAAAAAGAATTTCTTGTGCCTCTCAAAGTTTTCAGCGGCGTTCCGATAGAGATGCCAAGTCAGTCGCAGGAATGGTCGAGCGCCGAGGTTGAGCGACGCACCACCCGTCCAATCGTTGGCGATATTGTGCAACACTGGGTCAAGCGCACCCACGAACTTTTTGGCGGTCCTGCGAAGACGCTGGTGTTCTCCGCCACCGTCGACAGTGGCACTATCCTTATGGAGGAATGGAACCGCCTAGGCTATCGTTTTGAACAGGTTTCCTATAAATTGTCTGAACAGCATAACCTGAGAATCATCAATAAATTCAAGGATCCCGACTCGGATATTGTTGGGATTATTAACTCGGAAATGCTGGTCAAGGGATCGGACGTGCCACACGCGCAGATTCTGGTAGATGCAAGACCTTATAAAAAGAGCTTCAAATCGGTGGTGCAGAAGTTTGGTCGCATTATGCGTCCATATCCAGGGAAAGAGCATGGTGTGATATTCGATCATGCAGGTAATTTCACAGGGTTTCGTGAAAATCTGGAAAAGCTATTTAAGTCGGGCGTTCGGAGTCTATCGGAATTCGAGAAGAAATTCAAGCGTGATGAGAGTAAGAAAGCGAGAAAAGAGAGCGTCTGCGATTGCGGTTATGTATTCCAACCGCAGGAAAATATATGTCCTTCATGTGGTGCGGAACGTAAGCGTCCTAAGCGTCGCGACGTTGAGTATGTGGCGGGACGCATGCAAAAGATGGACTTCAAGCAAAAAGCAGTCAAAAAGGAATTTTCAAACAAGCAACAGATCTGGCAAGAGCTTGGCGCATTGGCGGCCGAGAAGCCTCGTTTTGAGAATGATCCGGACAAAATGCGGAAATGGATGTTGGCGAAGTACCGCCACATCTATGACGAATGGCCGCCGAAAGCATGGGGTTTCGATATAGCTCAGGTCGAGGTCAGTACGCCGCTTCGCAATAAGGTCCGTTCAAGCGACATTAGGTACGCTAAACGGATAGAAAAAGAAAAGGCTCAGGCACTGCTCGACGAGCAATAGAGCAACGATGTTTGCTGAATTAAAAGAACGTCTGAATCTTGCTCAAGTGCTTGGTCGCTATGGGTCGTTAGAAGAAAACACGACGACGCTAGCGATGCGGTGTCCGTTCCACAATAATGACCATAAACCTTCGTTGCACTGGTGGGAGAACGACAAGCATTTTTATTGCTTTGGTTGCAAAGCTCATGGCGACGTCATCGACTTTGTAGCGAAGATGGAGCGTGTGTCCATTAAGGACGCCGCTACTATGCTGGCGAGGGAAAATGGTTTGGACATGTCTACGTATAGCAATGGTTATCGTCGTGCGATGAGTCAATTCAATTCTGACGAAGATATTGAGCTTGGCACGGTCTCGCGTGAGAGCGCGTTGGCTCGTGCGATATTAGCTCGTTCGGAACCGAACCTGCATCCGTACTTGGCGCGTAAGGGCTTCCCCAAGCTCAAAGCCAGGGTGTACAAGGACAGCGTATGCGTGCCTATCTACTGCAATCGAATTCTTGTATCCATGCAATTGATAGCGCCGGACGGCACTAAGAAGTTTCTCAAAAACTGCAAGACTTCACGTGGAAGCTGGACGCTGGGCGATCTGGACGCACCTGGACGTATCTATGTAGAAGGCTATGCAACTGCGTTGTCAGTGTGGAAAGCATGTCTTATCCTTAAGCGTCCAATGGGTATTGTGGTGTCATTTTCGGCAAGCAACCTGCGGAAAATCGCTATGTGGGGCGAAGACAGGTACATCGTGGCGGATAACGACGAAGCTGGATTGAGTGCGGTGGAAAATACTCACCTGCCTTGGTGGGCGCCGTCAACACCTGGTTGGGACGCTAACGATTATGCTTTGGCGGCTTCCCATCATGAACTTGCGGAGTGTTTGCTCAAGATGCTTTAAAAGGTAACAATATTGGAGGGTTTTCGTTCTCGTTGTGCTTATGCTAGAATAGAAAAACATCATTTGATTTCACGGACGAAACGATGGTTACCAAATACAAGAAGCAAATGGATGCCGATGCTTCGTTTTACTGCAACGGCGGTCACGAACAATGCGGTCAAACCTTACCTACCCTAGCTGGTCTAGCGGTTCATCTAGGGATCTCCAAACCTACTCTAAAACGTTGGCTTGCTGACAACGACAAGATCGAGTTGCAGGAAACTGTCAACATGATGCTTGCAAAGCAGGAGGTTCAACTGATACAGATGGGTCTCTCGGGAGAGTCCAACACAAACATTACACGACTGCTATTAAGCACGCACGGCTACGGCAAGGATCGCAAACCTGCTACCGAGCATGAGAAAATGTCGGTGGATGTAGAAGACATTACCAAGGATGACGACCAGGAGACAGCGTCGAAAAAGTATTTAGGACGCGTCAAAAAAGTCAATCGTGGACAATTCAAGGTGGTGAAGTAATTGTATGTCTTCCGAGCAAAATCCTGATCAAAAATCCGAACTGAAATATGACTGGAAAGAGCCAGATGTAGAGATTTACGTTAAGCGTGCTGAGCTTCTGGAACGCCTGGAACACGATGGTCAACTTTTGAGAAAGACTATTGAACTCTATCGAAACAAGCCATGGGAGTTCATTGCAGACTGGGCCATGACCATCGAGCCTCGTAACGTGACGAGTAGCACGAAAATACCGATGGTGCTTTTTCCAAAGCAGGTTGAATGTCTGGTGTGGTTTGAAAAACTACGTCTTGGTAAAGAGAGAGGAGTTCTGGAAAAGTCACGTGACTGCGGTCTTACCTGGCTATGTGTTTGGTATTCGCTCAGTATCTTCCTTTTCAATCCTGGACAGGTGGTTGGTTTTGGTTCTCGCAAAGAGTCCTATATCGATCTTACCAACTCCAAAAAAAGCATCTTTCAGCGGATTCTGTTTGCACTGGAGCATACGCCTCGTATCTTTTGGCCGGATGGTTTAGACTGGGTAGAAGGTAAAAACGTGCCAAACACCTATTCGCACATGCGCCTAATGAATCCTGCGACCGGCGCTAATATCGTCGGCGAGGCGGGTGATAACATCGGGCGCGGCGACAGGTCATCTATCTACTTCGTGGATGAGGCGGCGTTCCTTCAAAACTCCATGGCAGTAGAGGCAGCTTTGTCGGATAACACCAACTGCCAGATCGACATATCAACGTTCAGTGGCGCAGGTAATCGGTTCTATCAGAAGTGCGTCGAATGGAAGGGAACCGGTAAGCACTTCGTTTTTGACTGGCGGGACGATCCGCGTAAGAGCGAAGAATGGTACAAGAAAAAATGTCGTGAGCTACCACCTGACATTGTGGCGCAGGAGATTGATCGCAACCCGCACGCGGCGAACGCTATGTCGTTCCTGCAGGGTATATGGGTACAATCCTGCGTGGACGCACATTTAAAACTGGGTTTCGAGCCGCAGGGACTGCGTGTATGTTCTTTTGACCCTGCCGATGTCGGCGACGCCAAGGCGGTTATCTGCCGGCATGGAAACGTGATCGAACGAGCAGAAGAGCTTAAGACAGGCGATATCAATACTGCTTTGCTATGGGCGTACAAGATCGCAGAGGACTATCGTGCTGACGTATTCGTAGTTGACGGCGATGGCATGGGCACGCCGGTCATGAAGGTGTGGATGAAAAATGCGTCCCCAAGTATGCACGTGCAACTTTTCCTAGGAAGCGGTGCTGTTCGACAACCGAATAAGAAATTGCCTGGTGATTCCAAGCTGACTAAAGAGCGCTACTTAAATCGACGTGCGCAGACATGGGATAAGGTAGCAAACAGGATGCGCAGTACCTATCATGCGATGGAGCGTGCTAAAGAGGGCATGGTGGTCACGGAAACGCTGGATAACTTAATATCTATCTCCTCGAAGTGTATGGCGCTGAATGACTTGAAAGCAGAGTTAACGATGCCAGGTAGAGACACCAGCGCTGGCAAAATGAAGGTGGAGAGCAAGCGAGATATGAAGGCGAAGCAACTTAAATCGCCAAATCTGGCAGATGCGTTCGTGCAGAGCGAGGACGCTAGAAACCCCTATTCGTATCGATCTGACGACGAGTTTGCGCGCCAGTTCGACAACGTGCTAATTGATTCATACATAGACCCGGGAGTGGGATACTGATGACAACCGCAACAAAAACAACAACCAATGCTCAGTTGCAGAAGCAGTTGCAGGAAATGGGCATGGAACTGGCTGCTATGAAGGAGCAGAATGACCAGAAGGAAAATGAGGAGCTTAAACGGAAGGATGAGGAGTTGAGTTCCCTTAGAGCAGAAGTTTCTGAACTTAAGGAAATAATGATTCACATGAAGCCTTCTCAGGTTGAGATGTCTTCTGAGGATTATTTAATGCCGGCTCAAACAGTCGATCTCGATGACATTGATAGAGCACGTCAACGTGACGAGACGATCATAGAACCGCCTTCACAATCATGGGCGGAGGATGAAGCGTTTCTTAACGAGATGGTGAAGATTCATGTGGCTCCCGCACCTTACGAGTCGAACACTTCATATTCGCAGACGACGATTGATCTTTCGGTCAACGGAAAGCCAATGCTTTTGGAGTGTGGCATGGAGTATACTCTTCCGCGCAGATACGTACAGGCTCTAGCGCGTAGCAAAAAAGCACGTTACGTACAGACAGAAAGCGAGGAGCAGTACAATCGTGGTCTGAACAGAATGGTTTATTCCCGTCAATCAATAAATCGTTTTCCATTCTCTGTCATCCAAGATACAGACAAGGGTCGTGCCTGGCTAAAGGGCATATATAGTTCCGAAAGCTGATGACGTTTCTACAACTCGTACAAGCGTTCGTTCGTGAGGCGGACCTTGGACCACCAGGACGACCGACTACGGTAATCAATCAGTCCGGCGAATTGAGTCAGAGTGTGCATTGGGTGCGCGAGGCATGGATTGAATTGCAGTCTCGGCACGAATGGCGATGGATGCGTCGTACCTATGCACTGGATCTGGTCGAAGGGCAGGAGATATACACTATCGAGGATGCCCATGACGTAGGCTATATATCCAATGCTCAACTTATCACCTTGGACCTGAGCACACGTCCGAGAATCAGCGAAAGTTTTGGTACTTGGTATTCTGGTCCCTACGATCTGGTGACGCTGTTGCCGCGCCATTTGAACAGCGGACGACAACTCACTGCTTTGCCGTGGGAGGAGTTTCGATCTACACGTGAACTTGCTACCAATGTCACTGGCGATCCGACCAACTATTCGGTGGATCCGATTGAGCAGTTGCATTTTTACCCGAGTCCCGATGGTGATGATTATCGAGTCTTTGGTGAATACAAGATCGATGCGCAGTCGCTCGAACGAGATGATGACGTACCTTCATTGCCTAGGCGGTTTCATCAACTCATTGTCTATACTGCGCTTACGATGTACGGCCAGCAACAGAACTCGCCAGAGATTGTTGAGTACGGACGCACGCGAGAAAACAAACTCACGCGTCAGCTTGAACAGGATCAATTACCGGCCACGCAGGTAGCAGGGCCGCTTATCTAATGGCACGACGTCCGCAACCGGATTTCTCGCACATGCGGTTCACAGGTGGTATCGACACCGAGACTCCGCGCTGGAATGTCCCGCCCGGCTTCCTGCAGGCGAGTATCAACTATGAGGTTGGTAGAGAGTCTGGATACCAGGATATTGCGGGTTATGAACGATATGACGGATCGTCGTCACCTAGCGATGCAGTCTATCTATCGCTTCCAATTGTTCTTAGAGACGGAGCGAATGAGTACCAGGAGCTTTTGGGTGGTGATGGTGTAGACAAAACATTGATTGGTAAGAACGTAAACAATGGTGGGGGGTCTGTCGAACGCATATTTGACATATCGCAACCTGGTATATCAAACGCGATATTCAGTGGCAATATTGTGCATCGTCCGGAATTGCCAGGCAATACAGGTGGAGTGGAGCTTACTGTTTCTTCAGAGCTACGTGGACCTCGTCACGTAGAGATACGATCATCGTTTTTGAATGAATATCTAAGTGGGACATCATCGAGGCGGCTTAGTGTCGAGATTCGTTATATCAATACGCAGGATCATGCTTTGTTGGTATCGACAAGTAGTGGGGGCACCCATGCTTCTATTCATCCACTGAGAGATGACAGTGCTCCAGGGAATTATGAGGCTGTTAAAGGAACGGAGGTGGTAGATTGGAACGGATCGGGTGAAACAGTATCGCGGGACGGAGGATGGCGCATCCGTGAATTCAACCTGGATCAGGAAGACGACTGGATACGCTTCACACTGAACGACGTCGGTACCGTGCAGATATGTTGCGTGATTATCTATAACGTGCAGATAACCTCTATCACGTCGAACGTGCTGGCAGTTGACCAGAACAGCGACGGCGATTACTTTTTGATCATCAACACAAAATATTCGAGGTCGGAAGTAGACGAGATCGAACTTGCGGAATCAGTCTGGCAGATTGGCGATCCAGTGTTCGTACAGGATGAGAGTTTGCAACTTGCAGAGGCTAGTGGTAAACCCAGGGTACTAGATGCAACTACAGCACAGCGACACGCTATCTATCGTGCCAGAGCCGCCGATGAACGCCGACAGCACATAACTAGCGTGCCAGGGAGCGGCCGTGTTTTAGGTATGTGGTGGTATGGCAGTCATCTTTACGCAGTACGTAACGACGACCCTGAGAACCCTTTTCAGGACGCACAAGCAAGGATTCACAAAGCCACGGATATGGGATGGGAAAGAGTTGAGCTTAATCATCGTATCCTCTATACCAATGGCGGTGTTGGATTGAAGAAATCGAAGACGTTAACGCAGGGATCCGCAACTGCTGAAATCATCTATGTGACCTGCACAAATGGCGACCCGGTGGCAGGCACTGCGACCGGATGGGTCATAGTTAAAGACGTATCCGGAGACTTTTCTGAAGGTACGGCACAGGTAGAGACAGAAGATGTCTGCACACTAGCCAAAAGCGACGCTAATGACGCTAATTCGCCAGTAGTGAAGGAAAATGAATTACTGCCTGATACAGTCAAGAAACCTGTTAGATATGAGACCAGGCGTGGCGATTTTGGCGATGGCGAGGCTATATACGCAGTAGACGGCAAGAATTTTGCGTTTCGATTTGACGACGATACGTTTGCACCGATATACACAGGCTATCAAGGACCTGGTGGCGACGCTCCGCAACACGTGGAGATTCATCGCAATCACTTATTCCTTTCGTTCGGTCGCTCGGTACAGCATAGCGGTATCGGCAACCCGTTCAAATGGACAGTGCTAAGCGGTGCGAGCGAGATAGCAACCGAGTTTGACGTGACGGGCTTTCATGTAGAAGCTGGGGTTGAAGGCACAGGCGCGCTGGGAATATTCAATCGCAATCGCATATTTATCCTGTATGGCAGTTCCGAGGGCAACTGGCAGTTGCAGACGTACCGCAAAGAAATCGGAGCTTTCTCTCACACTATCCAGGAAGTGTCACAGACAGTTTTCCAGGACGATAGAGGTATTCGTACCTTGCAGTCGGTGCAGGAGTTTGGAAACTTCAACCATGCGACAATATCCGGTCATGCGAAAGGATTCTTACTAGATCGAGGACGCTATGGAGCGGATAAGGTCATAGGATCCTGTATCGCACGTGAGAAAAATCAGTACAGAATTTTCTATGCTGATAATCATGCTTTGTTTATCACATTCAAAGAACGCAAGTTACTTGGAATCATGCCAGTCTTTTTTGATAGAGGTGTAGTTACTGTATTCTCTACAGAGGACCAGTTCGGTCGTGAGCGAATGTTTTTCGGCACTAATGACGGGTTCGTGATGGAAATGGAAAAGGGGACGTCGTTCGACGGCCAGCCGATCCGTGCATACCTATTGACGCACTACCATTTCATAGACTCGATTGGATGGCGTAAGAGGGTCACGAATGCGGTCGTTGAGGCTATGGGAACAGCATTTGCGACCTTTGAACTATCCTCTATACAAGATTACAATCTGCGTACTATCGGTGATGATGCGGAACTGGTGGAAGTGCTTGATTCGATTGCGGGAAGTTGGGATGAGAATCTCACGTGGGACCAGTTCACATGGGACGGCATAGCGCTTGGACCTTCCAGGCATAAATTGCACGGCAATTGCGAGAACATTGCGTTCTTAGTGAAAAAAGACTCGGACTATATGCAACCAGTGTTGTTATCTGGTGTTCAAATCCGTTATCAGTTAACCAAACAGATCAAGTAGAGATATGGCAAACGAATGGTACGCTGACACCGGCCAACCAACCCAACATTCACGTGCTGAAAGTGCGAAAATGCGCAACGAGTTTGCGTTGCTCGAAGACGCTTTTGATCGCCTACCAGCACTGGCTGGAAATGCAGGTAAGCTCGTACACGTATCGGCAGGCGCTGATAGACTAACGACATCCACACCGGAAGAGTTGAGCTTGATCACTGGTATAGTGACCGACTCTGAAAGCGGACTGTCTGGCGGTGTATCGACTGCCGATGTTAATTTAAGTGTCGATCTTAACAAGCTCGTGGCACAGACTGACACGCTGGATACCGATAACAGTTTTGCGGTGCTGGACGGCACAACGACTAAGAAAACGACCTTGCAGAGCTTGTTGGACGTGGCTAACGTTTACGATGTCGCAGGTGGCGTTGGACTAGTCAATGCACGCACGGCAGGAGCCGAAGGCATACAGCGTATTCAGACCATCAATCTCTCGATAGATTCACTAAACGAAGAACCTGCCGGCGCTGATAACGATGAGTTGGCGTTCTACGATAGGTCAGCGACCGAACATCGCAAGATGACATTTACGCAGATGAGAACGTTCCTGGATATACCTAACGTCTCTGGTGGCGAAGGATTGACTGGAAATGGCGACTCTGGGATAGTTACCCTTGACCTGGATATTCATAGCCTAACGGAAAATTCAGGTGCTGATGAGGACCAGTTGGCGTTCTATGACGCGTCAGCAACTGAACATAAAAGAATTACCTTCACGAATTTTCGCACCTATCTTGATGTGCCGTCGATTACAGCAGGTCGGGGGCTTAGCGGAGGTGGCGGTTCAGGTGCGGTAAATCTCGATATAGATCTGAGCGGATTGACCGCTAACACGACGTTGGGCGCTTCGGACGTGCTGGTGTTCCGTGACGTATCGAACATGGAAGAAAGAAAGATCACGTATGCGAATTTTCTAACTGGACTGAACATTCCAGACTTCCAAGGTTCGAGCAACATCACGCAGATAACCACTAGCGACGGCTTGGACGGAGGCGGCACGACAGGTACGGTGACTATATCGCTGAACCTGAACGAGCTACCAGGGGTGACCTCACTTGAGAACTCCGACAAGTTCGCGGTCGTGGATACAAGCGATAGCAACGCAAGCAAGGCGATCAGCTATGCTAATCTGGTAACTGAACTGTCCGGAGCAGTAGGTTCGAGCCTTGCTGAAGGCACAGGTATAGATATCACCGCCAACCAGATCAATCTTGACGTGCATGGACTGACACCACAGAATGCGATTGCCAACGGTGATTACATTCCGTTTTCAGATGAGAGCGCTAATGGCGATCCAACCAGAGCCATTACATTCAGCAATTTCAAGACTGCGCTTGCTATTCCACAGGGTGATATAACGAGCGTTGTTGCTGGGACAGGTATTGGTGGCGGTGGTGTTTCCGGAGATGTAACCGTATCTCTTGACGTGAACAGTCTTGACCGGGAAAATAGTGTCGCTTACGAAGATGTGATTCCGTTTTCAGACCAGAGCGTTGGTGGCAATACGACCAAGGGCATTACCGTTCGGAATCTGCTCGGTAGCTACATAACGGCAGTAACTCCAGGTTCGGGTATATCGGGCGGTGGTGAGTCTGGAAGTGTGGGAATTGAGCTGGACTTTAGCGGACTGTCTGTTGAGACTTCGGCAGCAAGTAATGACGTGCTTGCGTTTTCAGATACAAGCGAATCCGATATTAGATCAATCACAGTCGGCAATCTGCTAAGCACAGTGATCGATAGCGTGACTGCTGGCACTGGAATATCCGGAGGAGGTAATTCAGGTGCAATATCGGTGAATCTTGACCTTCATCAGTTAGGCGAAGAGGCATTGATCGCCAACGACGACATGATTGCATTTTCAGATGAGAACGCCAATGGCTATCCTACTAAGAGCATAAAGTTCAGCAACCTTCGCAACGCGCTTAACATACCGCAGGGAGACATTACTGGCGTTTCTGCAGGTAATGGACTCGAAGGTGGTGGTACCAGCGGTTCGGTAACGCTTACGCTGGATTTGGACGAACTGAATACCGAGAATACGATTGCCGTAGACGATTTCATTCCATTCGTGGATGAGTCGGTTGCAGACAATCCCAGTCGCAAGGTGACGCTTGCTAATCTTCGCAATGCACTGAACATACCGACTGGCGATATTACAGGTGTCAGTGCAGGTGCGGGGCTTAAAGGCGGTGGTAATGTTGGTAATGTCACGTTAGACCTTGACATTCACGAATTGACTACAGTGACGTCGATAGCTGCTGCCGATAAACTGGCGTTTTCGGATGAGTCGGCTAACAACGATCCAACCATTTCAATCACTTTGGATAACTTGAGTAAGCAGGTTATTGACCAGAGGACAGTGGTTGTCACACAAGCGGCTTACGACGCTTTAACGAGCAAGGATGACAACACGTTCTACTTGATTAGCGATGCCTGATGACTAGAGTTGTGAGAACAATCGGTGATTCCTCTGAATCAGGAACGATTTTTAGGTGGCAACCTGATGTAGCAGAGTTTAATGATTTGTCTTCCCAGTCTGGAAGTGCAAGATACCTTCATGATTTTCAGTACATAGATAGTAGTCGTCAGAGCGGCACTTCAAACTACAGAAATTTCTTGATGTATTTCGGTAGTACTGTTTCGACATCTAGAGGTGTACAGGAACTTACTGAGAAATGGGAAAAATTTGAGAGTGCTATTGTAATCAGGGCTGGAAACCTATCTCTGTATATACCAGGACCAGACTACAGTGGGAATATTAGAAGGGATCAGAATGAACACTATATCTGGAGACCGCCAAGTTCAATGGAGACGTACTTCGACTCGTTTATTACTGCGTATTACGCATTAAGTCAATCGGACAGAGATAACACGACTATGGAACTAAGAGACTCCTACATCAACCTAACAAAAGGTGACACGTCGTATAACAAGGTATACGTGGGAAACACTGAACAAAAGAAAATCTACAAGGGAAACACCTTGATACATGACCTTAGGAGTAATGGATGAAACTGCAACTAACAATCTCGGTTGATTGGCTCGAAGAACCATTTCACTTGCATAAATCCTTGGTTGAAGTGCTTGCGCCGGTAAAGAGCAATCCTAATCAGAAAGCAAGGTGGGACAAGGTGCTAATGCACGCAAATCTGATTAAGAAAATCGTCACGGCACCGAAAGAAGTCGATTTATCTAAGGATGAGACGGAATTGTTGAAGCAGACATTGATGAACGTTGATTACAATAACGTCAATGTTGAAATAGCCTTTGCGTTTGATCAGTTGTTTGGCGAGGAACAGAACGAGTAATGGCAGAAACACCTCCGGCAGTCGAACGTTTGCAGAACGCCGCACGTGGCGGTGGTATGGCCGCTATGGCCGCTACTCGCAATACGCAGGCACAGGGTCAGGCAGGCACAAATCCGAGCATTATGGCGTCGCCGCAAAATACAGGTATGGGTGCGTTGTTCTCCTCTGGCAACACACCCGTGCCAGTCCCCCGGCCGGTGACGCCAAATGTTCCGCACGTGCCCAAGACTGTTCCGCAAGCACCGCAAGGAGCGCGAGGATCGTCGCCGCAGACGGAAGGGGCACAAGGTCAACTGCAAAAACCTATGCAGTCGCTACAGACACCACAGACACCACAATCGAGTTTCGAGGCACAGGGCTACAATCCGCAAACCCTGGGTGAAGCAGGAGATAACTCGGTTCAGGCACGAATCGGACAAATAATCCAGTCAGGATCGCCACTACAGGAAGCGGCGCGAACGCGTGCCCTGCAGATGATGAACCAGCGTGGATTGCTGAACTCCTCGATGGCGATTCAAGCAGCGCAGAAAGCAACTATTGATAGCGCGTTTGACATAGCGTCCACCGACGCAAAGCTAGGTCAGGATCGCAGTATTGCAGACCAGCAAGCGGTCAACCGAGCACGTGAGTTCCAAGCGAACATCCATGCCCAGTCACAGCTTGCACAGCAAAGCGCAGACTTGAATAATCAACTCGCGGCCCAGGCTCATGGACGTGGTGTTTCCGGCGATCTGACTCTCATGCAGAAGAAGCGTGAGCTTGATGAGGAAATGATGGTGCTAAAGCACGGTCAGGAAGTCGAGTTGCAGACACAGCGAGATAACCTGGCTAAAGCACTACAAAAGGCGGATTCTACGAGTAAAAAAGATCTGTTGACTGAACAGGCAGCTATCGAGAGAGAGATGGCTACTGCGACATTTAACCGACAGAAACAGCTTGCCGACGAACGAGCGGTGGTGGAACAGGCATTGCAGGCGCAGGATCTGGCGACTCGTGAGCGTATGCTTGCGTCCCAGGGTGAGATAGATAAGGAACTACAGGAGCTAAGAACCACCGAAGCAGTCAGAATTCAAGAGATGCGTGCCAGTCTGGAAAGGGAGATGCAGAAAGCCGATGCAACTTCTCAGGCGTCTTTGTTGGAGAAACGTCTTAACATGGACGAGCGTCTCGCACAGTTGGAAGTTGACACGCAGAAGCATTTACAAAGTGAACGTGCGAATCTTGAAAAGGAGTTGGTCACTGCCGAAGGTGATGTTCGTAAGGACCTTTTAAGACAACAGGGCGAGATTGACATGACGATTCAAGAACGTCAGTTGGCTCAGCAACTTGCGCTGGTTGAGCGACAAGAGGCTCACGACGTTGCTATGCAGAAGTTACGTTCGATTGATGAGAAGGACCTTACCACGCACGATTATGAACTGCGTAAGGGGCTTATAAAAGAACAAGCATCTATTGATACGCAAATGCAGGAGCTTCGGTTTAAGCAGGAAGAGTCGCTGACCCAGCAACGCGGCAACATTGATGAGCAGTTGGCGATTGTAGACCGTAAAACACGTTTGACGTTGCTTGATAGGCAGGGAATGATTGATGCCGAACTCACCCAAATACGACACGATAATTCCGTAGTGTTGATGGATCGGAAGGGCGAGATCGACAAGGCGCTTCAAAAAGCCGAAGGGATTATTCGCATGAATCTACTTCAGGAACAGGGTAGAATCGACGACCAATTGCAGAAACTTAGACAGAAGCATGAAACCGTGTTGCTGGGTAAGCGCTATGAACTCGAGACAAAACTCGAGACGGCTAAAGGCGAGATCAGAATGGAGCTACTACAGGCGCAAGGTGACATTGATAGGGACCTGGTTGGATTGCGTACTCAAGGTGAGATTAAATTACAGAGTTATCGTGACCTAGCACACTGGAATCGTCTAGGTGAACAGATAGATTCGTCAGAAAGAATTGCGAACGCGAATATAGAACAAGCGGATCGCGGTGATATGAATAATCAGCTAGCTGCTGTTGACGCAATGCCAGACGCAGCTTTCACGAATTCCGATGGCACCCAAATGGATGCTGCAGAAATATCACAGCGGAAGTGGACCTTGAAGATGCAAATCTGGACGCGCTATGGCTATGTTCCTAGAAATACTGACCCGGAAGACCCTGAAGAGCCGGAAGACCCGGAAGAACCGGAAGACCCTGAAGAGCCGGAAGACCCTGAAGATCCGGAAGACCCTCCTGTTATTCCGGAAGATCCGCCTTACGATCCAGGGACTGGTGAGAATCAACCACCAATGCCAACCGAGCACCCAGGTCCTCGTCATGAGTGGTGGTTTAATCCTGCTACAGGACGATGGGAAAAAAGACTAACAACCTAATAAGATGACCATGCAACTGATCTACAACGCGCACATGCGCTACAAGCGAGAGATAGTTCAAGCGCTGAAAGAACTTAAGCCTCCTACACGCGGTGAGCTTTCGTTTCAACGAATTGAACAGGTTTTGAAAGCACATAAAACGCTAGTGGGAACAGGATATTCATTGCAAGTAATCGAAGATGACAAGATGGTTGGATGCATCCTTGCAAGCAGTGAAAAAAGAATTTGGTACCAAAGAGCACAGTGTTATCTGTACTTGTTCCTATCACGCAAAGGCAACAACATATTCAAGATGATGAAATATTTTGTCGATTGGGTCAACAAATATCCTCATATATCGGTCGTAAGGGTAGCGACTGAAACTATCCTCGATTCACGCCTACTTGGTATTACTCGTAGGTATCCTTTAAAACACGCAATTTGGATGTAAGAACATGGGTTTTAATCCGTTTAAAGCAATCAAAAAAGTCTTCAAAAAAGCAGCTCGCTTTGTAAAGAAAGTCGTGAAATCGAAGGCTTTCAAGGTACTTGCTGCCGTTGCGCTGATAGCGGTAGGAGCTGCGTATTTCTCTGCTGCCGCGTTCCAGGCAATGCCTGGATTTGTGCAGGCGACGGCTTCGGCTATACCTGGTTTCAATACCATCGGTGCGGGCGCGACTATGGCAGCTAATGCAGCAAATGCAGCAGCTACGGCCCAAGCTACGGCCCAAGCAGGTGGTTCCTTGAAAGGATTTTTAGCCGGACAGACTTCAGCAGGAGGAGCTCTACCTTTACAATCCTCTGTAGCAAGCGCTACCAGTGCCTCAACAGCCGGTGCTGTAAAAGGAGGATTGCTCGCGCACCTGAACGCGAACCCGGTAACAACCATGGCACTGACATCTGGCGTAGGCGCTGGTATGCAGGCTATCGCGGCGGCAGATCAGGCCGATAAAGATCGGAAGGCGCTAGCGAAAGCGGAAAGTGATAGACGTAAAGGCATGAACATTACTCCATCCGCACCAGTAGATGTCAGTGGCATGCGATCGACCAGGGACTACGGACTAGGAATTGGTGGTGATCGAGAAGAACGCCATAACAAGGAAGTTGAACGATTAAGAGGATTGATAAATGGCAGATCCAAACGCCCTAGCCCAACCCCCGCAGGGTAATCCAGGTATACCGCCTAGGATAGGAATAGGCGGCGGTATGGGAGCGGCCGCCGGTGCTCAACCGATGACGAGTACACCGCCGGATCGTGGTATTGATCCGTCCATGCGTTCTACTGGTGAGATGGGAAGAACCGAGCCAGGCTATCAAAATGAGGAGATGGTCGACGAGGAACTGATGTCTAAGTACGCCGACGAAGTCACACCGCAGGAGCAGGAGGCTTACGATAACGCAGTAGTACATGCGCAGACTTTTATTCATGGCGAACGTAACGCCACGCTTATGCAGATGATCGAAAATCCCCCACAAGGACTTGAGCCAGCACAGTTCATTGCTGAACAGTCTGCCAACATAGTACAAGCAACGGATGCAGAGATTGATATTCCAGAGGACCTTATGATGTCGGTCGCAATGGAAGTGGTTGAGTTCGTAGGCGAGTTGGTACATGCAAAAAGCAAAACGATGCGTGTCAACCAGGGTGTTATCCAGCAAGCGGCCGAAGGTGTGGCGATGGATTTAGCGGAACGCTACGACAACAGTGCTGAAGACATTCAACAGTTTGTGGGTAATGTCGAGGAACCAGACGCACAACGCGCAGTCGATGTAGCAGGGAGGCATAACAGTGTCTAGGGCGATAGGATTTTTAGGTGCCGCTTTGAGTGCTGGCACGGAAACAGTCAAGCCGTTTGTTGAGATGAGCATGAAGCAGAAAATGCAGGAAGCTCGTGATAGGTTGTTGCATGGGCAGGCGATGGAACGTCAGACAAATCAGCAGAATTGGGCTGCTAGTCAGGCAGATCTTGATCGTGGTTTAACAGCTAGTGAGGGGGCTGCCAATCGTGGTGCAAGAGCTACTGAGGGTAATCTCAATCGTGCAAGTGCGAAGGAACTCCAAGAAGATCGCTTCGATCACGATGAAAACATGGCCGATATAGATACCGGCCATAGAATGAATCTTATGGATCATCAAGCCCTGATTGATGAGAGAAGGGACATACGTCAGGCGGAGTTGAATAAAGATCTAGCGGTATTAAAAGCTGTTTATGGAGGCGCAAGATCAGGAGATACATCTTGGAAGGTCCTTCTCGAGACCATGCAAGAACAGCTCAAAAGTAATCCTCAACTTTTTAAGAACGAACAATGGCAGGGATATCTCAAGTCAGTAATTGACCGGGTTCCGAAAAACGATCCAACCTACGAGTCTTTCGTGAGCATTCATACTGGTACCTATTCTGAAAGTTACGGTAACAATCAACGCGGTCCAGGCGGACCTGCAAGCCTAGGACCGGCAAATCAGAATCCATACCTTTCCTCCATGACCCTTTATGACGAATAGTGGCTACCAACTACGACCAATGGCAGGCTGAGCGACGTCAACGAGTCAATCCTGCACTAGATTTACAAAACGCACGTAAACAGGGCAGTAAGTTTTACCTGGATGACTACATTCAGGATCGTGAGGACTATCAGGGACTTAACCCAATAGACAGGGTAGTCAAGTTCAAGAACGAGTTTTTTAGCGACCTTAGCGATGAGGAATTTGCCTCTACGTTCGACGCAACGCTTAGGTTGAGAGGACCACGTCCAGAGCAACAGGTCGAACAACCACCCATGCGTCCACCCATGCAGGCGCAACCAACATCCACCGTAGAGGAATGGCTACCTAATCCTGGATGGATAAGAACCATGGGAGAAGCGGCAGCGTCAGGTGCTCGTGGACTCGGTGTGTCTACATCCGAATTGATGCTAGAGGCTCAACGGTTAGCAGAAGGACGAATTGAGGAGTTGGCCGCCGATTACCTTAGTAAGCCTCCCGAAGAACAGGCACGTCTTGCTAAACAACGCGTGCAAATATCGCCTTCGACGTTCACCGGTCCAGGTAAGTCGATAGAAGTACCGGGTGAGACTGTCGCTTATGAAGAGCTACCAGCACTGGCTCAACGTGCTAAGGAAATCCAAAATCGTCTACAGGGCGAGCAGGTACAGCGTTACGAAGAGTACAAGGCTAAACAGCCAAAGGTAATGCAGGAATCGCCCTGGTCGCCCAAAGGACTGGTAGCGACTGGTGTCGAAGCATTGACTCGCATGGCTCCGGGACTAGTAGCTGGTGCCATCACCCGTAACCCAGTAGTCGGCGCGGCAGGTGTTATGCCTGACGTATACGGCATGACGCTTACAGAGGGTCTTCAAGAGCACAAACTACCAATGGATCAGGCGCGTACACGTGCTGCTGCATTTGCAGTCTTTGAAGGCGCAACAGAAGCAATTCCATTTTCATTTGTGTTCGGTAAGCTGGGTAAGACTGCGTTGGACGACGCAGTTCGTGTGGCAGTCATTAACAACGCGCCGAAGGCGGTAGCTGCTAAGCAGAGCCTTAAAACACTGGGAGCCACCGCAGTAGCAGAATCGGCTCAAGAGGCGGTTGTCGAAGTGATGAACAAGAGCTACGACAGCTTAACGAATGTTCAAGACTTCACGTTGGGCGAGTGGATTAACGACGTCGCCTATTCCGCAGTGGTCGGAGGTATGATCGGTGGAGCGCTAGGTGCGCCACGTAGCGTTTCCGAGTTCAACGAGATACGAAAAACAACGAACACGTATAAGGACATCCTGTTTGCCGAAAGCCCGGACGAGGCGATGCAGGAATTTATGCGAAACTTCCTTACTGCCGACGGAAGTTTCCCCCTCGACATAATCCAGGCTTCTCCAGAAGTAGAAAAGGCTATCAACGAGTTTTTTGGGTATCAGGATGATATTAGCGATCAAGATGCCGAAGACTTGGTGAACAGTGTAAAAAGCGATATCAAGAATAACCTTGAGAAAGGTATTAAAGATGCGTATGTTGACGAGGAAATAGATGTCGGGGGCGAGATACAGACGACCCTCGACAATATAAAAGCCGACGCGACGCCAGAGGAACTAGCTGAGCTTGAGAGAATAAAGCAAGAGCAACTTGCTAAGGAACAGGAAGGCGAAGAGGATGTTGACCCCGTATCAGATCCTGTATCTAACGAGACTACTTCCGAGGGTGATGTCGACCTTCGTACCGCCAAGGAAATCGCAGAAGATGAGCGACGTTCAGCCATATCCAGTTTCATCGTCGAACAAATATCGCTGGACACGTCTATAGCCGATTCCCCGGAACCCTGGGGCGCTGTTAAGGGATTGCTTGACCAACAAGGCTTTCAATATCGAGACGATGCAGAGGTTGAAGCGCTTACACGACAGGCGATACTCGATTGGAATAAGTCACAACAGGCAGGCGCTTGGTACGACGATCTTGAAACTCCATTGGAACAGGATCGACCGCTTACCGAGCTAGATAAACGTCTTGACGAGATTGTCACCGAAGGTTTTGGTGAGTCGATGGACGTGCTTGCTGAACTCGATCCTTCTGAACTGGCGAGTCGGATATTTATCAGACCTAATGACTTTCGAGTTAGTAATCGAGAGACTTATGACACTATCCTTCGAGCTACGTCCGAGGCGGTGGCACGCAAACTGCGATGGAGTTCAGTACAGTTAGGAAACGAGCCAGTCCGTCTAGTCAATCCTGCCGATGGACTGAATGGGCAGGAGCGCCAAATGCGCGTTCAGTTGGTAGCTGGCAACCTGCGCCATGATAGTCGCTGGGAAGCCTACATGGAGCGTCACCAACTAGAGAGACCACAAGCAGAGCAGATGGTTGCTAAGGTACGTGAGCGGGTAGCACGTGAGATTGTTGCAGAACGAGACCAGTTGCGCGAAATGCGACGTAGTGTATTTGATTCTCTAGTTGAGCTTGAAGAGCGTGCGCCACGTCGTAGACTCGCTGAAGAGGAAGACCCCAAGCAAATTGACCCGTCGGAGTTCCATACTTCGACTCCAATCGCATACCTGGCTGGGTCGGTGGCAGAGATACAACCTAATTCAGTAGTGTACGATCCATCGGTAGGGTCAGGCGCTTTGTTACTCAATGCGGATATGGCGAACACAATAGTCGCTGGACGCATGAACGAGATGGATCCTGCGATGGAGGTGCTCGAAAAGATCGAAGAGGATTCAATAGATCGTTTCTATCGTGCGAATGGCGAACTCGGTATCATGGCGAAGGATGCTGACGCGGTGCTTGTGCATCCACCGTCCGGAATCATACCGTTGACGGAGCGTAACACATTTATGACCAAACACGGTACTACGATGAATCATCGTGAGTACATAACGGTAGCCGATGGGCTTTCGCGCATGAAGGACGATGGCAAGGGCGTGGTGCTGGTACCAGCTTCCGGCGTCGAGCACGGGATGACCAGGCAAAATGTTTCCCTGCTCACGATGATCGGCAACCAGTACGAGATCGGTGGTGTGATGCGTATCGACTCCAAGCTGACTTCGAGGCATGAAAAGACGTCGAAGCCGATGCTGATGATCAAGGTCGACGGACGCAAAGACGCTACGGCAAAAGTTGATGAAAAGCCTAAGGCAGCGTATATTCCTACTGCGAAGACTCACGACGAGATGTTCGATATGGCGGGTGCATTGCAGGCGGGTGCTCGTTTTGGATTCGTACCAGATACATGGGCAGAAACAAGATCAAAATTTACCAACAGAAAAAAAGGAGAACAAGGTGAAGGATCACGAAATACAAATGAGGGCGGCACTGGAGGCAGTAGATCGCCAGGCGGAAGGCAAGGAGGAGGTCAAGGCGGACCAGGAGGTAGAAGAGCGCCGGGTGAAAACAAAGGCCCTGGAGGAGGCACTGTTACTCCGAGATCGCCGGGTGAAGGCCGAGGCACTGTTACGCCAAGAACGCCGGGAAAACCAAGAACGCCAGGTGGCACAAGACCTCCCGGCACACCTGGTGGAAATGAAACACGAAATCCAATATCTCCGTCAGGAGATAAGAGAAATCCGAAGGGAGATTCAAAACCTGAGGGGAAACCGCCCACCAATGATTCCAAAGAGGGGGATAGTGGATCACAGCCTAATGGAAAGAAAAAGCCCCGAGGAGATGGTAAAGGAGATGATCAAAAACCGCCCCGGGTAGATAACAAAAAGAAACCTAAAGGCGATACCGACGATACCGACGAGAATAACGAAGAAACAAAAACAACCGTCAACATAGCCGATTCGCTTGGAACTCCCGTTGGGACTAAATCGAAACGGAAAGAGATCGATGCGTCGGTAGAGACGCAGGAAGAGGAAGAGCATGATATCAGCGTTAAGGATCTTGGCGGTAGTCAGGTCGGCTACGAGTCAATTTCTGGCGAGTCTGAAATGCTCACGCCGGGCGCGCTGGGAGATAGTACAGCGGAAGCCATGCGCAACGAGCTTGCGTCCATTAAGAAACTATCCGCCTACCAGGACATCGAAGATTCAGACGTATTCGCCGCTTTTGTACGAGACGAGCTTCAATATGACACGTTGGAGCAGGTAAGAGCGGTATTTGACACCCATCAGATTGATGGTATCGCCATGTCAATTCGCAACATGCAACGCGGACAGGGCATGGTGATTGCCGACGGCACTGGATCTGGTAAGGGTCGGCAAGCTGCCGGTATCGCACGCTGGGCGTTGCGCCATAACAAAATGCCGGTATTCGTCACCGAAAAAGCTCATCTATTCAATCCGTTTTACAATGACCTGAATGGCGTAGGTATCGCAGGGGAGGTCAACCCCTTGATTCTGAACGATGGTGAAGCAGTTCGTACATTCGATGCGCAGGGGGTTGCAGGCGGTCAATGGTATGGGCGAGATGGGCGCAAGGTCGACAAATGGCGTGAGTTCGTTGCTGAAGTGGTGAAGGGGGAAACTAACGTCCCCAACAACATGATCATGTCGACCTATTCGCAGTTCAGTACCAAAGGCGCGTTAGGTGGACAAAATACGCAACAACAGCTCATGTCAAAGGTTGTAGAGGATCGTGGCAAGGATAATGTGGTATTCATCTTCGACGAGGCACACAATGCAGTTTCGATGGATGGACGAGCGGCTAACTATCTTCGAGATCTAAGCAATGACAGTCCAATGACTGCGCTTTCTGCGACGCTGACAAGGCGACCGGAAGACATGATGTTGTTTATCAATCGCACCAAAGTTCCATCGCTACTTGGTAAGACTTCGCTATCCATTACCGATCTGAAATCCGTTTTTCTCGACGAGGCTGGAAATGTCAATTCCGGACTGATGGGGTACTTGACCTCTCACGTGCTTGCTCGCTCAGGTCAGTATCTAGCACGTGAAGTTTCGATGGCGGATGTG
This sequence comes from Gammaproteobacteria bacterium bin55, assembly GCA_002238665.1. GTDB lineage: Bacteria > Pseudomonadota > Gammaproteobacteria > Pseudomonadales > Azotimanducaceae > Bin55. The sequence continues at coordinate 5,033 of MPMU01000026.1, read as the reverse complement.
GAACTTAAATTATCAAAGCCTACTGCTTCATCGACGCTTGGGAAGCGCTATCGCACCATGTCTGACTCATTTGCAGACTCTCTGCGATTGCTCGCTGAGGCAGATAACATGGTGGTCAATGCGGGTGCGGATCGAAACTACCGATTGTCTGCGGGTAATGTGCTCCGAACTCTTTCGTCGCAGTTCAGCGTTGCGATGCAGGTCGATAACCTTGTCGCAGAAGCGATTGACAAGCATGAAAATAGCGAGAAGATTGTCATTGCGCTGGATAACACCAACGAGTCAGAAGTTAAACAGATTGCAGATGTGGAGCATTTACAGAGCTTTTCCATTGCAGGCGTGTTCGAGCGACGTATCAGGCATGGAATTCAGATATTGCGCGATGCATCGAAAGCAGACGGCATTGATGTCACCATGCGAAGTCAATACAAAGAACAGATCAAAACGCTGGAAAAACATGTAAAGAAAATCCATAAATCGCCCCTGGCTAATCTTTCAATATCTCCTATCGACGCGATAATTGAAGGACTTCAAAAAGCAGGTATACGAGCAGGCGAGATAACGGGTCGTACTACGCGAGTTGTTGACGGAAAGCGTTTAGAGAATCAGAATCGAGAGCACGACTATCGGGTGAAAGCAGTCGATATGTTCAACGGCGGCGGGCTTGATGCGTTGGTATTGAACAGCGCTGGATCCACCGGTATTTCACTACAAGCATCTAAAGACTACCTAGATCAGAAACCTAGGCACATGTTCGTTGCGCAGACGTTTGAGAACGTTAGAACGTTCCAGCAGATGATTGGACGTATCAACCGGCGCGGCCAGGTCCAATTGCCGAAGTACACTATGTTTTCCAGCGGATTGCCGACCGACCAGTTGAAGCTGAATAACTTATCTCGCAAAATCAGTGAGATGAACGCGTCGACGAAGGGCATGGAAAAAGGACTTTCCGAGGATCTGCTTAACAACTACTCAGACCGCATTGTCAATAACGCCTTGCGTTCTCATCCGTACATCGCTTCGCAGATGTTTGGTGCTAATGTAGAGACATTCATAGCTAACGAGATTGTTGATATACAGACAGGTATTACCGCAGGCGGTAGGCAACCAGCGCTTAACGGTTTGTCAAACCGGGTATATGAACTATCAGTACGTCTCGACGATAGCACGCGTCGTACCCTTTTCAGAATCATCGACAGCAACGTAAAAAACTTTGCCGATAGCCAGCGACAGGTACTTGCCAAAGGCGACAAGGAAGACTCTGTACGACTAAATATGTGGGTGGAGGAAACACGAGAGGTCGGTAATGGGCTGTTCGAGTCCGACATGATTCGTAGCAGGGAGCTTAAACGAAAAGGCCCAGGTAGTCTACGCCAGGAAGTAGAACGGAATTTGGGCGATCTTGAAACAGCGCTAGAAGTTCGTGACGAGATCATGGAAAGCAAAGCTGCCGACTACATCAAGTACGTCGACCTAAGCAGGGCTGAAGACATGACAGCCGAGCATAAGCGACGGATGGAATTATCCAGTCGTAACTATGAACGTATGGCTAATGCTTTGCAACGATTCCGATTGGGCGATGTTTTGTTGCTAAAAAATACGACAGGTGATAAGACTACAAAAGCGGTGATGATCACCAACCTGACGAATGTCAAAGGTACGGGAATGGACCCCTATGCACTAGATTCAGTAGTGGTGGACACCTACGTGGCAGGTCAGGGAAATCAGGATATGACTCTTTCGCAGTTAGTCGGCTTCAACGAGGTAGTCAAGCATGTGCATAAAGACGAGCCGATATGGAATTCAACTGTCGAGGATATGTACCAAATCGACGAGGATAAGTACGCCAGGTTTAAAGCCTATGGTGGCAACCTATTCGCAGTACCGCACTCGGGGCCAGTGGTGCGAACTACCGATCAATCCGGTACGCAACACACCCTAATCGTTGTGCCGCAGAATGCTACTGAGCATGAGCGAGAGAGCGAGATAGTGTCTGCTGATCAAGGCGAATCAGTCAAGCGCTGGATGCACGACGACGCAGACGCGAAAATTGCAGATCGCAAGGGTGCTTCGACTCTGGTGCCCGACTCAACCGCGCCAGAGCTTGCAATCCTGACGGTCGATCCAAAGTCCGATTGGGGTTATTTGCGTGATGTATTTAAAGACGCAGGGTGGCGTAAGAAACCTAATTCCTCGTTTTACAGTGCGACAATCAACATGGATCAGGCGCTGGATGAGATTACTAAATCCAGTGTCGCATATATACCGCCCAAACAGCGTCCAGAGTATCGTGCAACTCTGGAAACACCAGAAGCAGTACGTGCGGATACCATTGATGGCTCCAACACGGTGCCAAAGTTCACTGGCGAGGTCACCACATCCTTAACTGATCGTATAAGGAAAGCCGAGGACACCTTGCCGCAACCTTTGCTCAATAGGCACTATCGCATAGATCGTATCAACGATGGCAAGCGGGACGAGAATGGCTATCTCATTCCTCTCAATAGCATTGAAGACATGGAACGTCTACGGAACTTCGCAGAGATCCACGCGCTTGAAATGACTCTTGGCGATAGCGGAGTACGGATTGAGAATCTGAACGATGCGCAGGAACGATTACTGAAGGACGAGTTCAAGAGCTTTACCCGTCTTAGCTACCTGTTTGAGGCAGATCAGCGAAACCAGGCGTTGATGATGCAGGATGTGTTGCGCACCAATCTCAACGATATGCACAAATACCAAGTGGATAAAACACCGACTGGCGGCTTCTCTATGCGTGTTGACGTGGCAGAAGGCTCGCAAACGGAACGTCTGGTACAGTATCTACAGGATGTTGACAATTACGGCCAGCCAAAACGCAAGGCGATTAAAACTGGCACGTTCGAGAATGTCAATCCAAGCATACGCTCATCGGCTCCACCTAACGGCATGAGCGTGTCGGAACTCGAGGCTTTGGTTGAGTCGCTTCAACTAGAACACAACGTGAAGGTCAAAGTAGTCGAAGACGAGACCGATATGCCGACAGCGATGAAAGAGCGAATCAGCGACCTACCTGGTCATGTGATCGATGCTTATACCGAAGGCGATCAGGTGACGCTGGTAGCTAACAATATCGAAAACGTGGATAGAGCAAAAGTGCTACTTGCGCACGAGTTGATTGGTCATGTGGGTGTGTCTCACATCATGCGCAAGGATGAATGGGACAGCATTAAGAAAGGCTATCAGCGGATCAAAGCGCAGAATCCTGCCGAGTATGTCAGTATCATGCGGGAATTGAACAAACGCTATGGTGCTATGCCGGACATGGACACCGAGATTCGAGAGTTTCTAGGTATCGCGGCTGAGAGACGTGCTCATAAGGGCGCAGTCAGGATGTGGTATAACCGTATACGCATCCGCGTCCGTTCATGGCTACGTAGTCAATTTATGGGCAGTGACTTCAGTATGCTCGATATAGACGACATTCTGAATCGTAGTGAACGTCACGTACTGAAAACACCTGGACAGCTTAGCGTCAATTTCCACAAAGCACCTGACCTGGTTGATCCAGTCGGTTCGCGTTACGCCAGTATCGAATCAATGCAGGAGGAATGGAACCGCTCACATACAGGTGAAGCTCCGAAGCAATGGGTGGACATGAGCAAACCACTCAATGAACAGCAGGTGAATACCCGTAAGGCACTTGAGTCGCTTTGGCGCGACGCAGGGCTGGAAGGCGATATTCCTAGCGACATGAACGCGATATTCGACGCACTTGACGCATCTTATGTCAACACACGCCACACTGTACAGGATGAACTTAGTAGTCATGGCGTGGGAGCCACCATTGACGAAAATGGCGGGGTCGAAGTTCATCTTGCTACGGAGCAAGAGAAGTGGCGGACTATGGACGACGACGTATTCAACGTCGACCGGGCGATACGAACTACGTACCGTCAGATACCTGCCAGTGTCGCTAAGGCGGCCAAGGAATGGAGCGACGACGCATTGAAGAGAATTCAACGTGAATCAAAACGTTTCTTCTCGAAGTACTACCTTTTGGGCGAAGACGCCTATGAAGTCATCCGAGATGCGCAGAAATCGGAGTCATCGGCGATACAAGACGATATGCTAGGCTTCCGTTCGGCATTCGAGCGAACTTTAAAGCTCGTGTACGGAGGCAAGAAACTTTCGAGAAAAATTGTTGCCGACATGAACGACTATTTGAAAGGCGATGAAAGCGCCCGTACCCATGCATTACCGCGTCCAATCAAAGCTGCTTTGACGGCTATGCGGAATCATATTGATCGCAACACCCTGGCGATGGTGAAATCGTTTGAAGATGACATTAAAACGATGAGAGCGGAGGGTAAGACACCAAAGCAAATAGCTGCCAAAATAAACATGGCTGAAAAGTTCGGTAAAAATAAAGGCTCGTACCTGAACCGAGCCTTTGCGGTGCATCACGACGATAAGTGGTACCACAAGATTCACAACAATCCGGAACACGCAGGCAAGTTCGAGCGAGCCGTGAACAAGCTTGCCACCGAGATTATCATCGCTGAAGAAAAGAAAATCAAGATTCCGAAAGAGCCTAAGCGTCCGCAGCCGTTGAAGGCGCGACGTCCCAGTGCGCAGACTCAATTGAAGTACATCGAGCGCATGGAACGCTACTATCGCAGAATGGAAAAATACGAGCAGAAGCTCGAAGAGATTGCCGAAAAGAGCGTCAACCTGAAAGACGATGCTAAGCATCAGGCTGAAACACTTATCAACAAGTTGCTTACCCAGGGTACCGCCTACGACAACATAGCGCAGGCAATGTGGAATGGGCACCTAGGACAAAAGGACCTCTCGATCCTCATGCGTCGCAAGGAAATTCCTAAAGAGATACGCGAGGTCATGGGCGAGTACGAGGACCCGCTTCAAAACTATGTTCGCACCGTAGAGAAGCAGATCAAGTACATTACCGGCGACACCATGCTTAAGAACCTTAAACAACTAGGTTTACAGGCTGGTTGGCTATGGGAAAAATACGAAGATGTTCCGTTGGA
>MPMU01000025.1 GCA_002238665.1 Gammaproteobacteria bacterium bin55 | reverse complement strand
ACAACCTATTAAAGCGCTGGCGTACGCCCGCACAGTAGAGGAACGAACACGATGACAAAACTTAACTTAAAGGTGAAATAATGGACGGCGGTATTCTGATCCTCATGATGGTTGCCATGGTTGCCATTTTCTATTTCGTAGGGATTCGACCTCAGAACAAGCGACGTAAAGAACAGCAATCTTTGGTTCAAGCCCTTGGTAAAGGTGACGAAGTGGTCACTATCGGCGGAATCGTCGGAAAAGTAACCAATGTGAGTGATCAATATATACAGATTGAGACAGGCGGCAAAACAACCATGATTTTCATGAAGACTGCCGTTCAATCGCAGTTACCAAAAGGTACGATCAAAGACTTGGTGGATGGCTAATTCTGATATTCTCGGGAGGAACCTCTTCGGTGGTTCCTCCCGCTCAGGCCAACCATATCGGTATGGTTTGTGGAAGTACATCGTTTCACTGCTAGTGGCAGTGTTGGCGGTACTTTATGCAATGTCCAATTTGTATGCACCGGACTATGCCATCCAGATTCAGACAGATAATTCCGACGTTGCTATCGGTACGAGGTTTGTCGAGCAGGCATCAGAATATCTTGTATCGGAAGGCATTGATGTCAAGCAAGGGGAATTAACTCCCGGTGGTGCTCAGATCAGATTGCATGATGACCAGGCACAATTAAAGGCACGAACACTTCTAGACAAGCGTCTGAACCCAATTGGTCGTGAACGCCAATTTGTCGTTGCACTCAATTTGGCACCCACAACACCAGAGTGGCTACGCAACATCGGCTCGCAGCCAATGAAATTAGGTTTGGACTTGGCAGGTGGTATTCACTTCGTGCTTCAGGTCAATCTCGAAACGGCCATTGCGAAGCAACTCGAGGACGAGCTAGAGAAGGTTCGTGGGTTGCTCCGAGATGCGAATATACGCTACATATCCACTGAAGACGCTATTCAAGATCGAACGCTACAAGTGACTCTGCTCAATCCCAGTGACGCAGACACAGCACTAGACATCGTCGAAACAGCCTATGGTGGTAATTCTTATGAAGTCGATCTACTGGATGACCTAGGTGGGGCCTCCATCCAAGTCACTACAACAGATGATCGTATCAACGAAATTGAAGATATTTCGATTGAGCAGAACTTAACTGGTCTACGGAGTCGAGTCAACGAACTTGGCGTAGCTGAACCGTTGGTTCAGAGGTTAGGGAGTTCACGCATTGTCATAGACCTTCCGGGTGTTCAAGATAGCACCGAGGCAAAACGGATTCTCGATAAATTTGCAACTCTTGAATTCCACCTTGAAGCGTTTCCTGGCGATCGCCCGTCTGAAATTGAGGTATTTGAATACGAGGGACAGACAGTTCGTATCAGACGAGAAGTCATTATTACAGGTGAGAATGTGACAAATGCATATCCAGACCGAGATGCAGAGACCTCACTACCAAGGGTGGCCATCACGCTCGACAGTGAAGGGGGCGAAAAAATTAATGACGCAACCGCGCCTAATATCGGCCACCGTATGGCCATTGTTTTCATTGAGCAACGGCCGATTGTCGTCAGTGAAATCGTTGATGGCGAGAGAGTAGAAACGACCAAGATCGAGACTGATCGAAGACTCATTAGCGTAGCTACCATCCAAGGAGCACTTTCTTACAACTCACAGATTACTGGTATATCTGCCAGAGATGCACAGGAACTATCGCTACTCTTACGTGCAGGTGCTTTAGCAGCGCCAATGTATTTCGTTGAAGAACGAACAGTAGGAGCATCGTTAGGGCAAGAGAATATCGATAGAGGTATTTTTGCGGTGGTTACCGGACTGGCCTTGGTATTGGTATTCATGCTGGTCTATTTCAAGGTCTTTGGTTTTGTCGCCAATATCGCCCTCACCTTGAATCTGATTATCTTGGTTGCGATCATGTCGATCCTCGAAGCAACGTTGACTTTGCCTGGTATTGCGGGGATCGTGCTTACGGTCGGTATGGCGGTCGACGCCAACGTCCTCATATTTTCAAGGATTAAGGAAGAACTGAAAGTCTCACCTCCGTCTCTTGCCATTCAGAATGGCTACGATCGAGCATTTTTGACAATTCTCGACGCCAACTTGACCACGCTTTTCGTAGCGCTTATTCTGCTGACAATCGGTAGCGGACCAGTCGCAGGATTTGCTGTGACGCTCTCGATTGGGATAGTCACGTCGATGTTTACCGCAGTCTTTGTCTCTCGTGGAATTGTTCATTTAATCTACGGTCGACCCAACGTTAAGAAGATTTGGATATGACCTTTACCATCGATTTCATGCGGTTTCGCTTCGTTGCGATGGCACTGTCTGGAACGGTGCTGGTTATCTCGATAGTGTCTTTGTTATTTTTCGGGATTAATCGAGGTCTCGACTTCACTGGTGGTGTACTTGTAGAACTAGGTTTCGTTGAGCCTACGGACGCGAACGAAATTCGAGAAGTCTTAGGTAGCCGTGGTTTTCCGAATGTTGTCGTACAGAACTTCGGGTCTGAGCTGGATATTGGTGTCCGTGTGCCGCCGACCTCTGGCATCGATCAATCAAATGTTGGTAATGAGATTATCGTGGCTCTGGAATCCTCTTATCCAGGTGTCGTCTTACGGCGATCCGAATACGTCGGTCCCGCAGTAGGTCAGGAGCTTACAGAGAAAGGTGGATTGGCATTATTGGTGGCGTTGGCAGTAGTCATGGTTTACATCATGCTACGGTTTACCGGTAAGTTTGCGATTGGTGCCGTCATTGCCCTCGTCCATGACATCTTGATTGTGGTTGGTGTATTTGCGACATTTGGTATGACGTTTAATCTGACCGAGCTAGCTGCGTTGCTTGCCGTTATCGGTTATTCCTTGAACGATACCATTGTTGTATCGGATAGGATCAGAGAAAATTTCCGCGCGATCCGACGACAGACACCTATCGAGATCATTAACACCTCGCTCAATCAGACGTTGAACCGTACATTGGTGACATCTCTTACGACCTTGCTAGTGCTCGTAGCTTTGCTTATTGCTGGAGGTGAGCAAGTATTTGGATTTGCTCTAGCTCTGACAGTAGGTGTAGTTGTGGGTACTTATTCGTCGATATTCGTCGCGGCAACGACCCTGCTTCTGCTGCGTATTACCAGCGACGACCTTACGGTACCCGTTAAACAAGGTGCAGAGGATTTGCCTTAAGAAGTGGTTAGGCGGGCGTTTTAGACTGAAACTTCGTGGCCAACTGCTTAAAGATCTGTGAATTGCTCGCCAAGAGCTCACCTTTCTGCTTGATCTGAAGTCCACCTGACCAATCGCCACTGACCGCTCCGAAAGAACGAAAGAATATATCCGCCACATCGGCTTCCAATGCAGTGACGTTACCTGCGCAGAGAGCATCGGTTTGGCGACAACCTAGAGCTACGAGATCAAGCGGTAGACAACCGAATTCACGAAGCTGACCACAGTGCTGTTCTAGTCCAGAACGATAGTGGATGTCCACATCGCGAGTCGCGACAATGACGCTCTTGAGATTGTGAGAATCTGAAACTCTCATAGTTCCAAAGGGGTGGTACGATCGCTCGCCTCTACTGACGTAATAGGGCGAATCCGCCCAATGATCTACAACGACAGCATGGTTTAGGTGACCTTCGTTCCAAAATCCGACGACCGTGCAGAAACGATTAATGCCGCGAACGAAGTTCTCTTCGCCACAAATAGCATCGACGCCCCACACCTTGTCTTTGGTAGGAGAACCTTTGAGCTCTTCAAAAGTATTCACCTTGTGATGAGGATAACCAAGTAGCAATTGCTCCTTGATGATGGTCGTCGCAATAGAATTTACCCGACGATAGAACTCATCCAATCGGCTCTGAACGGCATTGCATCCAGGAGCTTTCTTGGCATGTAAAAGAATGGTCTCTCGACTTCTTTCGACCGCTCGTAGAGCGACGTTAACAATTGGTTTCAAAGAATGTACTCAGTGCGAGATTCCGTGGCGGTGTCGAATTCTAATTGGCGCAAGGCAGTGAGATAGATTGACCTTACTTGATCAAATCCGCGTGGTGCTAGTTGAACCTGAACATCCGGGGAATATCGGCGCAGCCGCACGCGCCATGAAGACGATGGGTCTTCATTCATTACACGTCGTGAATCCAGCGCGATTCCCCGATCCGCAAGCAGATTGGCGAGCGGCCGGTGCGATCAAAATCATTGAGTCGGCAACTGTCCATGAGAAATTAGATACTGCGATTGAAGACTGCGGTTACGTGGTTGGGACATCAGCTCGAGCTCGATATGTGCCAATCCCGCTGGTAACCGCACAGGAATTTGGTGAACTGCTAAAGGAAGGTATTGGCACCGATCTCCCGATTGCCATTTTGTTTGGTCGTGAGACCAACGGCCTGTCCAATGAAGAACTGCAACGATGCAATCGACACATCCGCATACCTGCAAGTGAAGACTATAAATCACTCAACTTAGCAATGGCAGTCCAAGTGGTTGCTTACGAAGTTTTCAAATCATGTGGTGAATTGAAAAACATCTCAAAACAGTGGGATAGGGAGTATGCAAGTGCTGGCGATGTGGAGCTGATGACGTTGCATCTTGAAAAAGTCTGTGATGAAATAGGATATTTTCGGGAAGGCAGACCCCGACATGCGATGGTTCGTTTTCGCAGAATGTTCAATCGACTGGAACTCGACGAAACGGAGGTTAAGCTTCTACGCGGTTTCCTAAATCACGTCGAGCGCAGTATTGAAAAGCCGACCAACGGCTAGATTTTTCGCCTTGAAGCAACTTAGCAACTCACATGAATAGCAAGGCTATATATCTGGACTACGCGGCAACTACACCGGTAGATCCTCGAGTAGCTCACAGAATGAGTACATGCCTCATGTTCGATGGTGATTTCGGTAATCCTGCGTCTACATCCCACCAATATGGGTGGCAGGCGGCGGAACTCGTCGAGAACGCCAGAGTTCAGGTCGCTGACTTAATCAACGCTCTGCCCACCGAAATTGTCTTCACGTCCGGTGCCACTGAGTCAGATAATCTAGCGATTAAAGGCGCTGTGTTTCGTACAAACCATGGTCATGTCGTAACTTCGAGCTATGAGCACAAGGCGGTGTTGGACACATGTACCTACTTAAGTGACAAGGGTTGGGATGTCACGTTCGTTGACCCTTCTCGGGATGGCCTTGTAGATCCTGCGGCGATCGAAAACGCGATAACCGATGAGACGATCATCGTCTCGGTCATGCATGTGAATAACGAGATTGGGACGCTCAATAATGTGCAAGAGATCGGCAGGATGTGTCGAGATCGTGGTGTTCTCTTCCATGTCGACGCGGCGCAAAGTGTCGGGAAAGTAGAAGTGGATGTAAAGAGTCAGAACATTGACTTGCTGAGCATTTCTGCACACAAAATCTACGGTCCCAAAGGTATCGGCGTACTCTATATTGATCGAAATGCCCATTCGAGAATTGAGGCCATCATTCATGGTGGTGGTCACGAACGAGGTATGCGTTCCGGCACACTCCCGACTCACCAAATCGTGGGAATCGGTGAAGCTGTAAGAATCTGTAAAGCTCAATTACCAACCGAAAGAAAGCGGTTGTTGAGTTTGAGAAAACGCCTCTACTCTCATTTGATGCAGATACCGGGAGTCTCCTTGAATGGCAGTGAGGATGAACGCATTCCGGGACTTATTAACGTAGCGTTTGAAGGAGTAGATGGCGAAACGCTATTACTTGCACTCGATGGTGTTGCAGTCTCCTCGGGATCAGCGTGTACTTCCGCTACAGTTGAACCATCCTATGTTCTAAAAGCCATAGGGCTCGAAGACCAATTAGCCGCTTCGTCTCTGCGGTTCACGGTAGGTCGTTTCACCACCGAGGAAGACGTTGACCTAGCCGCAACCCATGTCACTGATGTCGTCATGAAATTGAGGTCTTAGAGGGAATTTCACAGTCTTTTGCGGTTATGAGAGGATCTGGAAACCTATTTGTTAGCTTGGGATAAGAACCAACATGGCTATTGGTTTGTCTATCGTTCAATCGTCCACGAAATTACTCAATAAAATTCCGCATCACATTCGGCTCTAGATTCACGCCTCTCGTTTGGCAAATCGATTTAAAACCCTGCCTCCGCGGTACCACGAGTAGAGCCATTTACACCCATCCAAATAGTCAATAGGAAGCTCTATTATGCTCGAGCGTACACTCTCCATTATTAAACCTGATGCCGTACAGAAAAACGTCGTCGGAGAGATTTATTCAAGATTCGAAAAAGCCGGATTAAGAATCCGTTGCGCCAAGTCACTGTGGCTTGATGAAAGTACTGCTGGAGGTTTTTACAAAGAGCATGAAGGGAAGGGATTTTTTGAGGATCTCGTGAAATACATGACTTCAGGTCCTATCTTCGTTCAGGTTTTGGAGGGGGAAGGAGCAATCGCCCTCAATCGAAAATTGATGGGTGCGACAAATCCTAAAGAGGCAGACCCGGGGACGATTAGAGCTGATTACGCGGAGTCGTTGGATGCGAATGCAGTACACGGTTCGGATTCTCCTACGTCTGCAGAGCGAGAAATAGCATACTTCTTTGATTCAAGTCAATTGTTTGATAGCCAGTAGCTCTCTCCGGTGTCTCAGTCGATCAACCTTCTAGGTCAAAGTCGTTCATCTTTAGAACGGTTCTTTGAGGACTTGGGGGAGAAGAAATTCCGCGCAAAGCAGTTATTGCAGTGGATCTATCACCATAACGGTAGAGATTTCTCTCAGATTACAGTGTTTTCAAAAGCGCTCCGAGATCATTTGAGCTCTGTCGCAACACTCGAGACACCAAAAGTGCTTGAAACCCACAGATCTCACGACGGTACTGTGCGTTGGTTACTGCAATCATCTCTGGAGGATGCAGTCGAAGCTGTTCTGATCCCAGATGGGAAACGGTCGACGTTGTGTATTTCATCACAAGCTGGATGTGCGCTGGACTGTTCATTTTGTGCCACTGGTAAACAGGGATTCAATGGCAACTTAACCACATCCGACATTGTTGGTCAGACGTACCTTGTGAAGAACTGGCTCCGCGAGCACCAACCGGACAGATCACTCACGAATGTTGTGTTCATGGGAATGGGTGAACCATTGCTTAATTTTCAATCTACAGTAGATGCATCAAGTCTGTTTATGGACGACGATGCATTTGGACTATCGAAGCGTCGTGTGACAATCAGTACGGCTGGAGTCGTACCAATGATTGAAGCGCTGATTGGTCAAAGCGAAGCGTCCTTAGCGGTATCTCTGCATGCCGCCAACGACAGTCTGCGGGATGAACTCGTACCACTCAACAAGAAACATCCATTGGAAGAGCTTCTTGCGGCGTGCAAGAATTACTTGACATCTCTCGAAGGTCGGCGCAGTGTTACCTTTGAATATACGCTCATCCAAGACGTGAATGACCAAGATCGACATGCGAAGGAACTGATTGCATTTACCCGAAGAATACGGTCAAAAGTAAACCTGATCCCATTCAACCCATTTCCGAGGAGTGGCTATAAACGCCCTTCAATAGATCGAATCAAGTACTTCCAGTCTTTGCTTTTGAATAACGGAGTTGTGGCCACACTGCGCATGACTCGGGGTGACGATATCAATGCCGCGTGTGGGCAGCTAGTTGGCAACGTAAAAGACCGCACCCGCCGAAAGCTTCGGCACGAGCGAGACTATTGGGAGTCAATAGCTACAGATATCTCGAATTTAACCTAGAATCAGTCTTTTAGCGACTACTCTTTAGAATTGACTGGCACGGAAGCGTAGATTTAGTTATGCCAGATAACGCAGAATCCACAGTTGACCAAGAATCAGCTGGCGAGACCGAACAGAGACTCGACCCGATCATTGAAGTCGGTCAGAGATTGAAACGTCAGCGAGAGAAGCTGAACATATCTGCGTTAGACATAGCGCGAGAATTAAAAATCACTCTGCACTATGTAGAAGATATCGAAAGAGGTCGACTTGATAATCTTCCCAACAAGGTCTATGTTCGGGGATACGTAGCGTCCTATATCGCTTATGTCGGATTGGATAGGGACGAGTTGCTCGCTCTATTTGACAGTGGATCTGTCGTCAGTAAAAGGCCGAATGTTGTCAATAGTTTGGAAGACATCAGCCTGCTTGATCGAGGTGATAAATTCAAGCGGTTTCTTGAGAGTAATACCCCAAAAATGCTGACTGCTCTGATCATCGTCACGATTTTGGTGATCAGTGGTGTCATTTGGTATGTGTGGCAATCTGGAGTGGTTTCAGAGTCAACTTTATCAACCAGTGTGGGTGAGCCTCCAGCTGAAGAACCGATTGAGATTTTTGATCCAAGCGATGAGAGCACTTCGATCGTAACAATCGACGATTTTCCTGAGCTTCCCGATTCAACCACCTATGAATTAGTCGTAGAGGATGAGCGACCAACTGAAACGGATTCGTCCGACCAATTCGTAGATGAGTCAGTCCTGATAACGAGCATCGATGAAGCCGAAGTAATTGACTCAACGGACTCAGAACCGTTAAGTGTTATTGAGATTGCCAGTGAAGAACCCTATATTCCGCCACCGGCAGCAGCATGGAGAGATTCGGAACCAGATATTGATCTTGTAGATGGCCCTGAATCACTATTTTCTATTGCTACACCTGAAAATATTAGAGAGATTCCTGAAGAATCTGTTGGCATGGTTGTAGTCGACGAAGAGGAAGAATCTACTGAGCGGGTTGAGGTCATTGCGGATTCGGAAGCGATCGAAGTCAGCGACAGAGCTCAAAGAGATCTCGCCGCTGAAAACCGTAGGAAAGTGCAACAGGCTCGAATGGACGGTTTGGCCGTAGGCACTCTACTCATCGAATTAGAGGGAGAGTGTTGGGTAGAAGTCACTGACAGGTACGACGAAAAGATCTACCACGATCTTCACGACGGGGGAGAAACGGTCCTGCTAAATGGTGTTTCACCACTTCAGGTCACCGTTGGCAACGTAGATGTTGCTACAGTTTTCTTTAATGGGGAACGCGTGACCTTGCGTGGTTCCTCCGTATCACGCGTAGCAAATGTGACACTACAGTAGTGCCCGAAAGTTACTCGCGAGTTGGAGGCATGCGAGATTTGCTTCCAACAGAAGCGTCTCATATGACATTGGTGGAAGAAACGTTCAAATCCACGCTGGCAAGCTACGGCTACGATGAAATTCGACTGCCAACCATGGAATGGACTGTGCTCTTTCAACGCGGAGTTGGGGAGGATACGGATGCTGTGGGTAAAGAAATGTACACCTTCGAGGATAGCAGTGGTGAGTCCATCTCACTCCGTCCCGAAGGCACCGCCTCATGTGTGAGAGCAGCAATTAGCAACACCATGCTTCGTGGTGATAGGCCGCGTCTCTGGTACACGGGCAACATGTTTCGGCACGAGCAACCGCAAAAAGGCCGTTATAGAGAATTTATGCAAGTCGGTGCTGAGGTATTCGGATACACCGGTCCAGATATCGATGTCGAGTTGATTCAGATCTGTGAGGATGTTTGGCGAAAACTTGGCATAAGTGACCGGATTGATCTTCAGATAAATACGCTTGGGAATTTGGAATCGAGACTTGCATTTCGAAACGCCTTGGTGGATTTCTTAGTACCCCTGAAGGGTACCCTTGATCCAGATAGTGTCAGACGTCTCGATACCAATCCCCTGAGGATTCTGGACAGCAAATCTGAGGAAACACAGAACCTACTTCAGAACGCTCCTCGTCTAACGGATTATTTGGACGAACCTTCAACAAAGTACTTTGAGGAATTGCGTCGAATATTGTCCGAAGCCGGAGTCAGCTATTCCGTGAAAGAACGCATGGTTAGAGGGCTTGATTATTATTCGCATGCGGTATTCGAATGGCATAGCGACGATCTAGGCGCACAGAGTCAGGTAGGAGGTGGCGGTCGATACGATGGACTGGTAGAACGCTTGGGTGGGAGTGCGTGCCCAGCATCGGGATTTGCTGTAGGCATTGATCGAATTGCTTTGGTTCGGGATGCGGCTGGAAAATCTGCCGATCACCGATCGTGTGACGTCTACGTAATTAGCCTGGATTCGTCCGGGGATACCTACGTGAACAAAATTTCCAGGATTCTGCGGGAGCAAGCTGACCTAAGAGTTAGAAAACACCATGGTGGTGGCAGAGTTAAAAATCGATTCCGCGATGCTGATCGGAGTGGTGCACTCTGGGCTTTGGTGGTAGGAGAAGAGGAAATGGCCGCACAAACGATTACATTGAAACCATTGCGTACAGATGAGCCTCAAATAACGATCGCGACCGAGGCGATGATTGACTTTTTTAACGATAAGCTCAAGAAGGACTTAGCAAATTGACCGATTTACTCACTGAAGAGGAACAGGCTGAACGGATAAAGAAGTGGCTGAAAGAGAATGGCCTCTATATCGCATTGGCGATCATAGTTGGACTGGGTTCTGTAGTTGGATGGAACTACTTTCAGGATCATCGCACCAGTACTTCCCAAGAGGCTGCGAATCTTTATTTTGATTTTCTTGAAGCCAGAGGTTTGGATGAACCAGTGGAAGGAGTCATTGACTCTCTTCGACAAGACCATGAACGTTCCGCCTATTTTGCATTCGCGCTGATTTATCTGGCAACCGACCAGTTCGGTGAAGAGAAGTATGAAGATGCCATCGCGTCGTTGGCGGAAGCCCATAGTGCAGCATCGGATAAATCACTGAAAGATATGATTCTCACCCGTAAAGCGCGAATTGAGTCAGAAATTGAAGAATACGACACGGCACTCGAGACCATAAGCGGAATCTCCACTAAAGGATATCAAGCCGCTGCACTGGAGATTCAGGGTGACATATACGTTAGAAAGGGGATGCATAAAGAAGCTCGGATTGCTTATGTTGCAGCCAAAGAAGTGTTGAATGAAAAGCAGGACGATGCGTCCTTAACGGCCAAAATCGCATCTATACCCGAGTACGAATAGAGCTTCGCTGGATATGACATTTCCCCTTCATCGCATTCTAGTAACGTTGGTATGCCTCATCTTTGTATCTGCGTGTGGAGTCATCCCAGGACTAGGTGGAGGAACTCCGAAGATCAAACCTGATAAGCCGATTCCGCTGCAGGACTTTGACACAGAAGCAAGGGTTGACGTACAGTGGTCCAAGCAGGTTGGAAAAGGTCTCGGGCGGAAGAGTGTCACGATCACACCAGCGATCGTTGCAGATCGAATAGTGGTTGCAGATGCTTTCGGTTTCGTCGAGGCATTTGACCGGTTTAGTGGCAAAAAACTTTGGAGTAAGAAGGTCGGTACTCCGTTAAAGAAGAACGCATTCAACCTCAATGATAGAAGAGACATATCTCATCTTTCAGGTGGCGTAGGGGCGGGACAGGGAAAAGTTTTCGTCGGAACCATTCGAGGCGAGTTCATCGCATTGGACGTCGTCACCGGAGAAATGCTTTGGCAGGTCAATCTGTCGAGTGAAATTCTTGCTCCTGCAACTGTTTGGCGAGACCTCGTCGTTCTCAATACCAATGATGGGAAGTTATTTGCCCTTGATCATGAGGATGGTGAACAGGTCTGGGTGTACACCTCACAAGATCCCATTATTACCTTGAGAGGTACAGCGTCTCCAGTCGTAGATGGAGGCATTGCTTATTCAGGTTTTGCGAGTGGCTTGGTAGCCGCGATTGATCTAAATTCAGGTGCCCTTATGTGGGACCAGCGTGTGTCTGATCCTGAAGGTACGTCTGAGTTAGACCGAATAGTAGATGTAGATGGTCGACCTCTAGTGACTAGACAAGTCGTGTTCGCAGGTAGTCACCAAGGAGCTGTACGAGCTATCAGAAGGTCTGATGGTTCGGTTATGTGGGAAGCCAAAGAGCCAACCTACCACAGCCTTGCTTCAGGTCTTGGATTGATCTTTGTAGTCAATGACAACAGCGATGTCGTGGCGCTCGACGAAAACTCCGGCCAGGAAGTCTGGCGCCAGAGTAGTTTCATTAGGCGAGGCTTGAGTGATCCAATTGCGATAGGAAACTACCTCCTATTTGGTGATCTAGAAGGATATGTCCACGCTATAGCACAAAGCGACGGTCGTCTTATGGCCCGACGTAAAGTGGCATCCGGCGGAATCAGTTCACCTTTCGTATTTGAAGATGACATGGTTTACTGTCTGGGCGACGGCGGTAAATTAGTCGCATTTGAAATCAAGCTGACATCATGAACGTCATCGCCTTAGTTGGGCGAACCAACGTAGGCAAATCCACACTCTTCAATCGATTCTGCGGGCGAAGAGAAGCACTCGTCCACGATCGACCTGGACTGACTCGAGATCGTCGTTATGGAAAGGCAACGCTCCAGGGACTGACTGCAACCGTCATTGATGTGGGTGGAGTAGGCGAGGAATCTGCACTAGCGCCTTTAATCGATGAGCAGGTAGACCTAGCTATAAACGAAGCAAACCTTGTCTTGTTAGTGATTGACGGCGAGTCGGGTTTTAGCAGTATCGAAGAAGATATGGCTAAGCAGCTTCATGTTTCTGGTAAGAACGTCCTAGTGGTTCTCAACAAGGTTGATGCTAACGCAGATGAGTCACTAGGCATTGAGTTGAATCGCCTTGGCTTTGGCTTAGCTGTCGAGATTTCAGCTCTAAATGGCAGAGGTATTCCAAGATTAGTTCGCGCCATAAACGATGAACTTCCAAATTCTGCGGAAATCGAGTCCAGTCATGAAGGAATTAAGGTCGCGTTGGTAGGACGCTCCAACGTAGGCAAATCGACATTGATCAATACCATCGTTGAGGACAAACGATGTATTGTGTTCGATGAAATTGGCACTACAAGGGATGCCATTGACGTGCCTCTAAAGCGACCAGAGGGGGATTACGTGCTGATCGATACGGCAGGTATCCGTAGAAAAGGACGTGTGAGTGACGTATTAGAGAAGTTTTCGATTCTCCATGCTTTCAAAGCTATGGATCGAGCTCAGGTAGCCTTGCTTGTCATTGATGCGGCCGAAGGTGTCGTCGATCAGGACCTTCACATCCTTCAGTATGCAGCTGAATCTGGTACAGGATTGATTCTTGTTGCAAACAAGTGGGACACACTAGACCGCTACAAACGAGAGCAGTTTAGAGCGAGTCTGAGCCATAAGCTCAAGTTCGCCGATTGGATTACAGTGAAGCATGTCTCTGCACTGACAGGTGCTGGAGTTGACAAGCTATTTCCTTTGATCAATCAGATTTATGAAAACGGGAAGTTCGAGTTTGGCACTCCTGAGATTAATGATGTGCTACAGCGAGTTATAGAAGCACACCCACCTCCAGCGGTGAATGGCAGGCAAATCAAGCTGAGATATGCGAATAAGGTGGGCTCGCATCCGCCTTCAATCATGATTCATGGAAATCAGACCAGTCGACTAGACGCTCAATACAAGCGGTATTTAAAGAATTCGTTTCGAGAATACCTCAACCTTGATGGTTTACCCATCATGCTTAAGTTCAAAACCACGGACAATCCGTATAAAGGACGGCGGAACGAATTGTCTCCTCGTCAGAAGAAAAAACGCGAAAGGCTCATTCGCCACCGAATAAAGCATTAACTCGATCCATAAACACTTGCGGATCTACGCGGTCTGCACTTAGGCTGACTGACCAATGCAGATGCGGTCCTGTAGACCTACCGGTGGTACCAACTGTCCCAATCGGATCTCCTAGCATTACTTTATCGCCCTGAGAGACATCGATTCGATCAAGGTGGCACATCATGGAAACAAATCCTCCGCCATGATCTAGCATCACAGTGTTGCCGTTAAAGTAAAAATCACCTGTGAGTGCAACCTCTGCATCTGCTGGTGCATGGATAGGCGTTCCGGTAGGCACTGCTACGTCTAGACCCGAGTGAGGATTTCGTGGTTGATCATTGAAGAAGCGCCGGGACCCAAAGACTCCTGAAATTCTTCCCTCGACTGGTAAGATGATTTTGCTTTTAATGTCTGGCTGATTTGAGAACAAGCCGTAAACCTGTCTCATCGTAGCAGATTCTCGTCGAATCCGCTCGAGCGTCTCTTCAGGCGGAGTCACTTGTGTGGTGTCTTCGATTGTGATCCGTTCCTCCGGATACTGTTTCGTTCCTACTTCTAGACTCCATTCAGTAGTACTGTTGTCCTCGTGCGTCATAACCACAACATAGCTTCCGATATCAATGTCTAGGGGGATGCCGATAATCGCGTGTTCTGCAACAATCAATTGAGGTTTCTGATTGAAGCTGACTTGCTTAACGGACTGTTGCACCGGCACGATAACCACTTCACCGATAGCTCCGTTCAAAGATTGTGCCGAAACGTTCATGCCCATCAAGTACCCGAGTATCGAAAAGGATAGTGTTGCAAGGCGTATTTTGTTTCTTCGAGGGGTAGGTGTGTTAATCAAATGTCCTCCTTGGAATCGCTAACACTTGGTAATGGTTCTTCCGTAGTACCATCCACAGTTAAATCTACTTTACCGTCTTCGACTCTAGCAACCAATTTTTCACCAGCTCGTAACTCCTTGACTGAGTGAATAGGTTGTCCCCATATCGTCCCATCTGGTTTTGAGACCACGGAGTATCCTCGTTTTATAGTCTGAAGAGGACTGATTGCATCCAACTGTCCAACGACCGATTCAAATCTCTCTTGGCGGCGACGAAGTTGCATATTAAACGTTGAATCCATCTGGGTGTCTATACGTGAAATCCTGGCGCGGAGACTTCCTACTTTCTTTTCAGGTGAAGTCACTCGCAGTCTTTGAAATGTACTACTCAAAACACCTATTTTTTGCTGGATTGCAATATTGAGTGCAGTCGTCCTTTGCTTGAGTTTTTCAGCGATTTCTGTTAATTGGTACTTGGGATGGCGTAAGCGCTTTTGTAGATTCTCCAGTTCCCTGCCGCGTGTTTCGAGCAGTCGAACGGGACTATTCCTGGCGGTCTGTAACTTTAAGATCGTAACTTCCAAGTCATTTTTAAGTGTTTGAAAAATAATGTCTTTAGATTGATTCAGAGCGGAGTACTGGTGATCAATTTGCATGGAGAATCCATTGAATCGACTAGAGAAATCTGGGAATCGAGCCTTCAACTGATTCACGCGTTCTTGCTTTGATTCAGTCGAGGACTGCATCAAACCATCGAGATCACTCCGAATACCCTTGAACATTTCACTGATGCTTGCCCAATGTGGTGTCGTGAGCTCTGCTGCACTGGAAGGTGTCGATGCACGTTTGTCAGCAACGTAGTCAGCTATGGTTATATCAGGTTCGTGCCCGATTGCGGATACCACGGGGATGGTGGATTTCACAATAGCTCGAGCCACGGTTTCGCTGTTGAATGCGTTTAGATCTTGTAGGGATCCACCACCTCTTGCGACAATTACCAAGTCTGGAGTTTTTGTCATTCTTTGGACTCTACCGAGTGCAGCCGCGATCTCTCCTGCAGCTTCTGACCCTACACCTGAGTGAATCAAGGAAAGATGCACAGGAGGAAATCGTCTACGAATATTGATCACGACATCTCGCCTAGCGGCTGAATCTCTAGAGGTAATGATCGCGATGTGCCGCGGGAACATCGGTAGGGGCTTTTTCAACTCCTCTCTAAGTAGACCTTCTTTTTCGAGTTTCTCTCTAAGCTCTTCTCTTGCTCGTTCCAATGCACCTTCACCTGCAAGCTCCATATGGACTACACGTGCTTGAAATGTCCCTCTCGTCTCATAAACGGTCAGATCGGCGAATATGCGTACTACATCGCCATTCTTGAATCGTTCTCGCAGTTTTGCCACGTCAGAAGCCCACATGACACACTTCAAAGATGCTTTTATCTTTCGGCCGTCAGACTCAACTAAAGAGAAATACCAGTGTCGATACTGGTCTGTGAAGTCTTTCACTTCACCTTCGATGAACAGTCCCCTGAATCTCTCCTTAAGAACACCATTCACCTCTCGATGTACTTCACTGACAGTATGAGTTCGTTCGTTGGTACCAATGACTCGCATTCTTTCTCGGTCTTGTTGTATGGTCTAAATATAAGAGTTGGGTAGAACTTTGTATGGTCTGAGAAGACACTCTCTGTTAATAACCCAGCTTGAAATTCACTCGAACCTAAAATCTAACGCTCCGAACGGAGCAGTACTTTGTTGAATAAGCAAAGAATCACAGCGAACGCGCTGACTTTTGATGATGTCTTACTTAAGCCTGCATACTCCGAAGTCTTGCCTTCCGAGGTTTCGTTAACCACGAGACTTACGAAGGAAATCACCCTCAATATTCCACTCGTGGCGGCTGCTATGGATACAGTCACCAATGCTCGATTAGCAATCGCCATTGCGCAGGAAGGTGGTATCGGTATAGTTCATCGCAATCTAAGTATTCAAGATCAAGCGGATGAAGTTCAAAAAGTCAAGAAATTCGAAGCTGGAATCATACGCGATCCGATCACGATAGGACCTTCAGCGACAGTCGCCAATCTGATCCGACTGATGCGGGAAAACAGTATTTCTGGCGTGCCAGTGGTCAATCAAGATGAACTCGTTGGTATCGTCACAAGTCGCGACATTCGATTTGAGACGAATATGGATTTGAAAGTGTCTGATGTTATGACGCAAAAGCAAAATCTCATTACCGCACCCTTGTCTGCCTCATTCGAGACATTCATTGAGTTACTACAGACTCATCGTATTGAAAAGGTGTTACTCACGAACGGCGATGGCAAGTTAGCAGGAATGGTCACGGTAAAGGACATTCAGAAAGCTAGTGATTTCCCGATGGCTTCAAAGGACAAAAATGGATCACTCCGCGTGGGTGGTTCAGTGGGTACCAGCTACGACGATTTCGAGAGGGTGGATGAACTGATCGACGCAGGAGTAGATGTGGTGGTCGTGGATACCGCGCACGGTCATTCCAAGAATGTGCTGGATAGAGTCAGTTGGATAAGGCAGAAATATCCAAATATGGACATTATTGCAGGTAATGTGGCAACGGCCGATGGTGCTCGAGCATTAGTCGATGCGGGTGCAGATTGCATAAAAATCGGCATGGGACCTGGAAGCATTTGCACGACGCGCATAGTCGCTGGTATTGGAGTGCCGCAGATCACAGCCGTGGACGATGTCGTGAATGAATTGGCCAATGAAGATGTACCTGTGATCGCGGATGGCGGAATCAGGTATTCTGGCGACATCGCAAAAGCGATCGCAGCTGGTGCAGAAAGTGTCATGTTGGGTTCGCTATTTGCTGGGACGGATGAAGCTCCTGGAGAAGTTGAGCTTTATCAAGGTCGAGCGTACAAGTCTTATCGAGGTATGGGGTCCCAAGCCGCTATGCAGGAACATCCAGGGTCCCGTGATCGGTATTTCCAAAACGATTTCAATGAAGGTGGGAAATTGGTTCCGGAGGGTATCGAAGGACGCGTGCCCTATCGGGGACCTGTACGACCTATCGTTCATCAATTAGTGGGTGGCCTACGCGCTGCGATGGGATATACCGGAAGCAGTAGCATAACCGACCTCAGAAACAACAGTGAGTTCTTGACTGTGTCGAACGCCAGTCTTGCAGAGAGTCACGTACACGACGTGACCATTACCAAGGAAGCACCTAACTACCGTGTTTCCTGAGAGCTCAGAACCTCAATCCTCTTAGCCGAGTGCATTCTGAATCAGATCGGATCCTAATCGTAGATTTTGGATCGCAGACGACGCAATTAATCGCACGACGGGTACGAGAAGCCGGCGTCTATTGCGAAATCCATCCGTTTGATATACCGGATTCATTCATTCGAGAGTTTGACCCAAATGGATTCATCCTGTCTGGTGGACCAGAATCGGTTACCGAGGCGTATACGCCTCGAGTTCCGCAGGTTATTCTGGACCTTGGGAAGCCAGTCCTAGGTATTTGTTACGGAATGCATGCCCTTGTAAAACAGCTCAATGGCGAAGTACGGTCAAGTTCGAAGAGAGAGTTTGGACCTGCCACAATACACTTGGATCAAAGCGTTGGGTTCATGGACTTCGACGAATCCTTGCTTGATGTCTGGATGAGTCATGGGGATAGGGTAGAACAGCTACCCCCGGGATTCGAGAGAATAGGTTTTTCCGATGATTGCGCAAATGCAGCTATCACGAGTAATGATCGCTTGATTTGGGGTGTGCAGTTTCACCCTGAAGTCACACACACTAAGCGTGGAAGAGAAATCATCGCCCACTTCGTTCAGAAAATTTGTGGTTGTGATGCAACTTGGACTCCTGAACACATCATTGAGGAATCAATACAAAACATAAGGGCTCAGGTAGGTTCTGAAAACGTTATTTTAGGACTATCAGGTGGTGTCGATTCCAGCGTGGTAGCCGCGTTAGTATCCCGCGCTATCGGAGAGCAACTAACGTGCATTTTGGTCGATAACGGCCTAATGAGAAAGAACGAGATCGCTGAGATCACCGAGCAATTTGGACCTTCCAATGCTCTTCCTATCAATCTAAAGGTAATAGACGCATCCACACGATTTTTAAGAAATCTCGAGGGCATTGTCGACCCGGAAGAGAAGCGAAAATCTGTGGGTAGGACTTTTATTGATGTGTTTGAGGAAGCGGCTAGGAGTCTCGATGCCGTTGCATGGTTAGCACAGGGGACTATCTATCCAGATGTCGTCGAATCAGCAGCCACGAAATTCGGAAAGGCAGATGTCATTAAGAGCCACCACAATGTTGGCGGTTTGCCAGAGAGGTTGAATTTAAAACTACTCGAACCGTTAAGAGAGTTATTTAAAGATGAAGTTCGAGAAGTTGGACTTGAACTTGGTTTACCGGAATCACTGGTTCATCGACATCCTTTTCCAGGACCTGGTCTCTCTGTTCGCATTCTGGGAGAGGTAAGAAGGAAATACATCGACGTATTGCGCGAAGCTGACGCGATCTTTCTAGAGGAACTGAATAATTTTGGTTGGGTCGAAAAGGTCAGTCAGGCCTTTGCAGTTTTTCTACCTGTAAGGTCAGTAGCTGTCTTAGGGGATGCACGAGCTTATGAGTACGTAATTTCACTACGTAGTGTTTCGACTACAGACTTCATGACTGCAGATTGGTCCGCCTTACCGAGAGACCTTCTTGCCAAAGTATCGAGTCGAATTATCAATGAAGTACCCAACGTGTCGCGAGTCGTCTACGACATTTCCAGCAAACCGCCGGCCACCATTGAATGGGAGTAAGAGTGCGTGAGCTTCGTTTTCTATTGGTGCAACTAGCTTGATGACCTCACCCAACCATATTTCCTTAGTTTGTTCAGCGCACTAAAGAGATCCACAAGAACCTCGTCACGCAATCTTCAACTCAGACGGATCTTCACAGCATCAAAAATACTCGATACACAATGAAAGGACCAACGCCGGCGCATTGGTTACACGATTCAGTGACTGGACTTTCCAAATCGGCAGGTAGATTAGGAACAATTTAGTGTAGAATTTGAGTTTGAAATCCTTAATGTGAAGTGGTAACAACAAAAACGCATAGAGTCGAGAATTTTGACAAGTAAAAAAACAGTAATGACAGAAGAATTTGATACCTTAACATTTACTAAGAGATTGCAGGCTGCTGGTTGTGACTCGCATGTAGCGGAAGAAATAGCCAACGGTATAAATGACGTCTTTAAGGGAACTACGGCAACGAAGGTTGACATTAATCTGCTCGAAAAGAAAATCGAAAATAAATTCGTCAATCTTAAGAACGAACTCAACAACAAAATCGAAAACTTGGGTGCAGTTTTAAGGTCAGAGAATAGCAAACTGGAACTTGACCTTGTGAAGTGGGGAGTTCTCATGTTCTTGTCGACCGCGGCAGTAGTTAGCTGGGTAGTTGTCTGTTTCTCTGCTCTTGTTGGTTGAACCTCCACACATAATCAGTCCACGGATAGCCGGAACTTTTCTCCGCTGAATTTCGTTCCTAGGCGGTACTTTTCCTTGATATATGGCCAGGAACAGATGCGATCTTCCAGTAGGCACTGATTAATTTTGGTTGGGTCAAAATGCCAGTCAGGCGTTTGCAGTTTTTCTACCAGTTAAGTCAGAATGGAAAACGACAATCGAGATGAAACTCAGCGACAATCAAATCCTCGGGTTTCACCACACCTGATTTGCTCGAACTAGAGCGAGCAATACGTGGTCTTGGATAGCAATGTCTGGTGATGGGTCACTGATCCTGCCGCAAAACCGACAAAATTAGGAGAGACAAACGAAATGGTAGACCATGTCTGGCCAACTAAGCGTCAGCAAATACACACAGTTCAGGAGCGCTTTCTAGGTTGCATGCTAGGAGGTGCGGTTGGCGATGCCCTAGGTGCCCCGGTTGAGTTCATGTCTCGGGATGAGATTCTCGATTGTTTCGGCGAGAAGGGCATCACTCAGTACTCAACAGCTTTTGGTGGTCTAGGGAATATCACTGACGACACCCAGATGACCCTGTTCACCGCTGAGGGGTTGATCCGAGCCTGGGTGAGTGGTTGTCTTAAAGGTATTTCCACCTATAGTGTGGTGACCGCCCATGCGTATTTGCGCTGGCTGAAAACTCAAGGCGAACGGCCAAACATCGACATCGATGTCGATGAGACAGGTTGGCTCTTCCAACATCGTCAGCTACGCAGTTGTCGCGCACCCGGGAATACGTGTATCTCCGCACTACAGGAAATGGATTCACTTGGGGAGCCAGCAGTAAATGACAGCAAAGGATGCGGCGGTGTTATGCGGGTTGCGCCAGTAGGACTGTTCAGTTGGCGACTGTCCCAGAACGAATCACCCGAAGATGCATTTGGACTGGGCACAGAATTGGCCGCGCTGACCCATGGCCATCCCACTGGCTCGCTGACTGCAGGCGTTTTGGCGGTGTTGATTCTTGCCCTGACTGACGGTGCTTCGCTGGCTGATGCATTACAGGTTTCGAAAGCCATCCTTCGGGAGGAACCCAACCATGAGGAAACACTGCAATTTATTGAGAAGGCTGAGTCGTTAGTTGGTTCTGGTTTGCCACATCCAGAAGCGATTGCCCGGTTGGGTGGGGGCTGGGTCGCTGAGGAAGCACTGGCGATTTCTATTTATTGTTCTTTGGTAGCAAGCAGTTTCGAACATGGTGTCATCCTGGCAGTTAACCATGATGGCGACTCGGACTCGACAGGAGCAATCACCGGCAATCTGCTGGGAGCAAAGCTCGGGGTGTCAGCGATACCCGCCGAGTGGCTGGAGCCGCTGGAACTACGTGAGGTCATTACCGAGCTGGCGGAAGACCTATACGCATTCAAAGAATGGGATATCGGCGAAGACAGTGACAACGAAGAGTTGAAACAGCCGATTTGGCAGAAGTACCCGGGATTTTGACATGGTATGAATTGTCTGACTGGAAAGTCTATGGGAATGGACATTGATGGTCTGCCTGATTCCATGTGGTAGTAACCCGTAAGTTGCAGGTAACGATTTGCCACCGGTATTGAGGGTTACAAGATTGCTGAACCGTGCCACCGACAAAGCGCGTGTGAGTCTGATTATGTCCAAACCGTTCGCTACTGACCATGATGAGCTATACCACGATCCGAGTTGAATTGGTCGTACACCAGGATTCTACTACGGTGACTGTAACTGACCACGGTACCCGTGCTCGTTTTGACGGGAGGATTTGCCTGGGTTTGGAGTGGCGCTCCCTCGTTTGGAACGACGAGTTCGGTACCATTGACGGGGTACATTCAAATAGTTCCTACGTGCGGAATATTCTCGTTGTGGAGTTACTGCTTACCATCGGATATTCGGGCGAGGAGCAAAGTCCTATCGACGACAGTAAGGGGTAGTTTGTTTATCGCCTTGCCAATGAGCTCCTTGAGCTAGCAACACTCTAAACTAAGCCCACCGGAGTAGGTTTACGTCATCCGATAGAGCACGTCGTGCCCGTCAATCCAACGGTGCTTGTATGCAGCGGCGACATGGACCACAGCCATAACCAGCATGGTATAGGCCAGAATCATGTGCACCTCCTGAGACAGGTCCTGCCAGAATTCGTCAACCTCGGGAAAGATCGCGGGCATCCCCATGCCGAACCACTTCACTGTATGTCCACCGAAGTTAGTCTCCACCCATCCGGCTGTGATGACCAGCGCGGGCAGAATATAGAGCGCGGCATGGCCAAGATGCGCACCAATGCGCTCCCACCCTTGGATAAGTGAAGGCATCGGCGGTGGAGCAATCACTATGCGGAAGGTAATTCGCACGATTAGCAAGACGAGCAGGGTCACGCCTACGGAAATGTGGAGGTCAAACAGGAACTCCTGTAACGCGGAATCATCCTCGACGAGTTCCGTCATGGAGTAGCCGCAAATCCACATGAAGAGAAATCCGGTTGCCATCAGCCAGTGAATCAGGCGGGCGACGGGGTGATACTTCAGCGAGGCGTCCTTCATGGTCAATACTTGGTTGGAAAAATCAGCCGTAGGAAGTATAGGATTTTGTTTGGCGAGTGTAGAGCGTCAATCAGCATGAGAAGAGAACGATAATCAGGACTAAAAGGAATCGAGATGTCAGATGATCCCTAATCGGGTGCTAACGAAGCAAGTGTGAGATTTGAGTATTTTTATTCCACTTATTCCAACCATAGATATCCACAAGTGAGACATTGCTGGAGACTACCGGACATACAGCGACAATCAAAATAAGAATCGGTGCAGCAAAGAGAGGCGCGACATGTTCGCGACGAAGTTTGCTAGGTTGTGGGGTCTTCACAAAGACGGACATCGATACCATGCAATCACATTAGCGAGCATTGAGTGAGACTTTACATTCATTTCAAATACTACACACGACAACCGTGAATGCATGCTTCAGCATCGCTACGAACTATATGATCAAGGCCGATCCTCAACTCCTTGCCACACAGTCAGAGCCACGGGCTTACGCAGGTCCACAGGGATCTTCGACGAGAAACTCGTTCAGATGCAAAAGAGAAGCGCTGGCCAGCCACGGCCGCCAGCGCCATTGAACCTTCCACCTCTTCCCTGATCAACATTCGTCGGATCAGCATCGCTACCTTTAAGGTCACAATGTCAGCGCTATCATGCGTGTTCGTCCATCTCCTTCTTCCCTCCTTGTGAGAACTTCCTCAAGCGATCGCCGCAGACCACCAGTTGTAAATAAAACACATCGCTCAACAGCTCCGGTGCTATCGCACTGGAACGCTTGACCGTGTAACGCAACACCATGCTCACCAGCGTAACTCGGTGCGCAGTTCCGCACCCCAAGTACCGTCGAGGGTCTGTTGTCGCTGTAGCCCGAATCCGATGGTGAGTTCTTGGTGGTGCCACTTCGGGTTGCCGGCGTAGCTCACGCCGATCCGAAGCACATCCGCGCCCGTTCCCGTGCTCCTATAACCGAGCGTAGGTGTGATGCGTCCACGTAGCCACAACGAGTCGATGCCATAGCCGAATTCAGTGTTAAAGCTCAGCGCCGGATCCGCGCCCGCCGACACCTGGCCAAAGTTCAGGCCTGGGGTCGCTCCCTGCGCCCACACGAAGTCCGTGGTCCCGGATCGGCCCCAATCCGGCATAAGCTTCGCGGTCAGCCCTGTACCGTCGGCTGCTGCCTTGATCGTGAGCGTCGCTGCGGCACCCGATTCTCTGTAAGCATTGTCGCCTAAGAGCGCTAACCAGCGCCCGCGCAGATCCAGGTCTATGTACTTGCCTGCATATCTGAGTCCGGTCTCGCCCTCATAACCCGCCTCGTTCATTTCGCCGCCACCATCATAGCGACCATTTAGTCTGACGTACGGCGAGAAACGTCCCGATCCGGCAGCTTCAATTCCTACACGAGCGCGATGTGCAGTCGAATTGAGTCCGGCTAGTGCCTTCTGCCCATCAACCGCGAGCGTTGTCGTGCCAATGTCGGCCAGCACGTTGAGCTTCACGACGGACCAGTTTCCAATCGTGTGGCGCAATCCCACCGCCGCTAGGCGCATGGACAATCCGCCCTGCTGAACGGCATCGTAGTCGTGCGTTTTAACGCTCAACGCCGCACCTGTACCTACGCCGAGCGTAGCCCACAGCTCTGCACCGTTGGATAGAATGACCTGGGCGTAGGGGTACAGCGCCGTCAGTTCAATCACAAGCCGTCCTTCGCCCGCGGTATGTCTGCCAAAACCGTAGGTTGCTTCGCCGCGCCCTTGTGACAATGCCACGCCGCCCAGCCAGCGTTCACCTAAACGCCGGTCAGCACCCAGATACGCTGTACGCCATTCGCCGTCGAAGCGGGAGTCGCCCACATTGCCACTGAATCTCTGCATGTCGCCTAGACCCCACACTGTCCAACCTGAAAGGGGACCCTGTCCTGTGTAACTGCTAGGTGCTTGCTCGCCATCATCTGTTTGCTTGGTGCGCGGCACTGTCATATTACTAGGTTCTAGATCGCTACGGTGTGATTGCTGGCCGGTACGCCCATGGTCGCCCTCTGGTGCATCAAGCGCTAGAGAGTACGCGAATGAGCGGTTCCATAAGTTACCGCCCAACCCGACGCGCCCGTAGGACTGTGAGAGCCCGTCGTGGGGTACGCCCCTCTGGGCAAACTCAAGTGAGGGACCTGCCATACGTGTGCCCGGTACCGTCAATCCGCTTCCCGCAGAGATGGATGTGGAGGGTAGGCCCAGCAGTCCAGCAATGGTTGCCACGGCGTCGATATTCTCAAGCCTAGGCAAGGCCGGCGCTGCAGTGCCCGATGCCGCTAAGCGTGAGCCTATCACACCAGTGGGACCGGACAGCAGAGAGCGAGTGAGCCCGTCAAGCGAGCGCCCAAGCGCTTCTTCCTCCTCTTCGGAGACTGCTTTGA
Source organism: Gammaproteobacteria bacterium bin55 (assembly GCA_002238665.1). Lineage (GTDB taxonomy): Bacteria > Pseudomonadota > Gammaproteobacteria > Pseudomonadales > Azotimanducaceae > Bin55. Next base: position 4,998 of record MPMU01000025.1, on the reverse strand, counting down.
CGGCAACCGCAAACGTCACACTTGCTGTGCCACCCTCGTTGATGGCAGTCACCGTGATGCTGGCATTGCCCTCGGACTCAGCGCGCAAGAATGCCGTCCCACCTTCTTGAGCAACTACCGTGGTGAAGCCGCCGAACGACGCCACGGCTGCGTCACTTGAAGCAAATTCGTATTTCAGGTCCTCGCCAACGATCGCGAACGATGCGTCCACCTCAATATCCGGTGAACCTGCGACAAACGTCAGATTGGGTAATGTGCCTGATACCGTGGGAGCAAATATCGTGGTACGCCCCGCGCTCTCGACCCATTCACTTTGCCCGTCGCCTACCACACGCACTCGCACGTCGTATTCGCTGCGCGAGGCAAGTCCTACGATTGTCGAGGCGGTGCCCGTTCCGGCGTGGGTGTGATCCACCCATTCGGTCTCTCCGGAATTCCGATACTGCACGGCGTAGCCGTCCAACCTTGCGCCGGTGTCCGAAGGCGTTGTCCAGTTCACTTCGATGCTTTGCGGACCAGCACTCGCGATCGTTACGTTTGTGGGTGGTCCGGGTGGTTCTTCTACGTTCTGTACCGAGACGGTCACTTCAATTGCGTCGTCAGCTGTGGGTAATGCTTCAGGTTTACCGTTTGCGTCCTCCCCGTCGCTGACCTCGACGGTAAATGTGTAAGAGGATTGGCGCTCGTAGTTCAGCACGACGCCGTCGGCGACGCGTAGCGTGCCGTCGGTGCTGATCTCGAACGCCTCGTGGTCTTTGATCAGACCAGTGAGCGAGAATATCAGATCGTCGCCATCCGCGTCGGTGGTTGCCAGCTTGCCCACCACCGCGCCTGCGGCGTGGTTCTCAGCCAGAACGCCAAGTGCGCCGGCACCGACAAGTACATGATTGCTACCTGTAAATCCGCCTAAAAATACAGGGGAGGTGTGGTGCGGTTGGCGCGTTACAGTCACCGTGTAAGTGCTACCTGCAGTCGCGATCTCAATGGTGTTAACACCTACGTCAAGTTCAACAACCGGACCCGGCTCGCCGGCCTGCACTTCGGTGAACGAACCACCGGTCGATCCAACCCGTACCTCCGCGTCTGGTTGTTCGAGCTCAGGCGTGACCCGCACGCGGGTCATCCCGTACGGCACGGTGGCGGTGTAATGCTTAATAGAGTCGATGAATACCGGAGACAGGGTCAGCCCGTTAAACGTAGAACCGTCCGTGCTAGCACTGATGTCCAGCCCTCTCAGCGCCGCACTGGAGCCTGCATACCCCGGCCGCACATAGTCAGTCACGTCCTTGATCGTGATCGTCAGCGAGGAGGGGGTACCCGACGACAGACCCTCGGGGAGGTTGCCCAGGGACACTATGAATGTATCGTCATCGGTGTCGGTGTCGATTTTAGTGCTCACAAAATGACTGCTCCCAGTCGAACCCCCACCGACCCGTATTTGGCGCGTACTTGCCTGCACATCCCCAGCCTCGGCCGTGCCCAGAGTCACCACCAGCGGAATGATCTTCTCCTCCCATCTCTGCCACGGCGTAGGCGCGGAGAAATAAATGCGCACATCAGCCGACGAGCCTTCCTCCACCTGGCGTGTATTGCTACCGTTTTGGGCTTTCATCCCCAGCGTGACTAGCACTGGACCGTTGTCCTCGATAGTGATCGTCACCGAGGAGGGGCTAACTGCCGTCAGCCAAGGCCTCATATAGTCATACTGATCCTCATCTACAATCGATAAGGTGAATGTCTCATCTTCCACGTCACTGTCCCGGTAAGTCTGTATGGTGTGCGTCGCCGTGGTCGCACCCTCGGGAACCCGGATCAGTTGCAAGCCGTCCCTTTCAGTATCACCTTCTTCAGTGGTTATCCCTTGCACCCGAACTAAGATGTCGTTCGTCAACACAGCGCCGTTATCCAGCGTCACCGGTTTTGGCAGGGGCCGCGAGAAACGCAGAAATAATTGCACCTCATCGCCTTCCTTCACCGTGGGGCGGGACACCAGTAGCTTCACGGTGGTGTCAAGGGGCGTAGCGCGATCGTTGTCCTTGATCGTAACCCGAACCGAAGAGGGGCTACCCCGGTTTACCCCTGAGGGGAGGTTGGAACCGAGCAGTATCGTGAATATTTCGTCGTCGGTATCATCGTCGTCGTTTGTAGTGATCGTACCTGTACCGGTGGTCGAACCGGCGTTTACGGTGATGGAGGACAACGACCCGTGGTCACCCGATTCTGCCGTCCCGGACCTGATCGTCACCGGGATCGTCACGGCAGTCTGCAGTGTGGAGGTTAGAGTGGCCGTCACCGTCACGCTGGTACCCTCGGTTACCACGTTCGGCGATGCCTTAAGCGATACGTCGACTGTGGACGACTCCGGCGTGCCGGTGGCCGTTACCCAAGCGCTTGAGCCGGCACTGTTCACCGACCGCACCCTTACTCGGTACTGTGTGGTGTTGGTCAGGTTAGAAATCACATCCGAGGCAGTAGTGCCGGTGTGACCGGCATCAACCCAGCCGGTCGCTACGTTCGAGCCGACCGCTGCATTGATAGCTACGGTGGAGGAAGCGGTGTAGTGCACGTCGTAACCGGTCACCGTACCTGCCGGTGGTGTCCAGCTCAGATCCAGCTGTGCGTCACCTGTAGCAATCGTCAGTCCCGTCGGCGCCGCAGGCACAACCGTGAATATGGCGTTGGTCGCAATGCCACGGTTGCCTGCAGCATCCCAGTAGTCGTTCGTGATTGCAACATACACCGCTCCGCCGTCTAGGTTCGAAGTTGGGACGATCGTGATCGCCGTCTTCGCGCTGTTGATGCTCGCAGAATATGGGATGTTGTTTCCGCTGGCGTTGGTCTCCTTCAGCGTCAGTACGGCTTTCAACTCCGACTCGCTCGTGAAGTCCGTGTTCGAGCCATCCTTCTTCACCGCCTCAGCAAACTGCAACGTGATGTTCGTGGCCGCGTTCGTGACTGACGCGCTGTTCAGCGGGCTGAAGGTCGGCGCCGAAGGACCGGTCGAGTCGACCGTGAAGGTAGCGCTGGCCGCGCTGCCTTGATTGCCCGCCGCGTCGTAGTAGGCATTGGAGATCGCCACGTAGATCGTACCTTCCGGCAGGTTCGATGTCGGGTTCAGCGTAATGATGGTCTTGCCGGTGTTGATGCTCGCCGCGTAGCCAATGGCCGTACCGCTGCTATTCGTCTGACGTAGGGTCAGGATCGAGGACAGGTCCGCGTCGGCGAAGTCTGCGTTGCTGTTGTCCTTCTTGATCGCCTCAGCAAACGTCAGTGTGATGTTCGTCCCCGCATTCGTCACCGTCGCGCTGTTCAGCGGGCTGAATGTCGGCGAAGGCGCGGTCGTGTCGACCGTGAAGGTGGCGCTGGCCGCGCTACCCTGGTTGCCCGCCGCATCGTAGTAGGCGTTGGAGATCGCCACGTAGATCGCACCTTGAGGCAGGTTCGCGGTCGGGTTCAGCGTGATGATGGTTTTGCCGCTATTGATGCTCGCCGCGTAGCCAATGGCCGTGCCGCTGCTATTCGTTTGCCGTAGGGTCAGGATCGAGGCCAGATCCGAGTTGCCGAAGTCGGCATTGCTGTTGTCCTTCTTGATCGCCTCAGCGAACGTCAACGTGATGTTCGTTCCCGCGTTCGTCACCATCGCGTTGTTCAGCGGGCTGAAGGTCGGCGCTGCCACCCCCGTCGAGTCGACCGTGAAGGTGGCGTTGGCCGCACTGCCTTGGTTACCTGCCGCGTCGTAATAGCCGTTGGAGATCGCCACATACACCATTCCGTCGTCAAGGTTTGAGGTCGGGTTCAACGTGATGATGGTCTTGCCGCTGTTGATGCTCGCCGCGTAGGCGATATTGTCACCGCTGGAATTCGTCTTCTTAAGCGTCAGGACGTTCCGCAGGGTGGACACGGTAAAGTCCGCTCCGGCAGCGCTACTCTGGACCGCCTCGGCGAAGGTCAACGTGATGTTCGTCCCCGCGTTTGTCACCGTCGCGCTGTTCTGCGGGCTGAATGTCGGCGACGGCGCGGTCGTGTCGACCGTGAAGGTGGCGCTGGCCGCGCTGCCCTGGTTGCCCGCCGCATCGTAGTAGGCGTTGGAGATCGCCACGTAGATCGTACCTTCAGGCAGGTTCGCGGTCGGGTTCAGCGTGATGACGGTCTTGCCGGTGTTGATGCTCGCCGCGTAGCCAATGGTCGTGCCGCTGCTATTTGTTTGCCGTAGGGTCAGGATCGAGGACAGATCCGAGTTGCCGAAGTCGGCATTGCTGTTGTCCTTCTTGATCGCCTCAGCGAACGTCAGCATGATGTTCGTTCCCGCGTTCGTCACCGTCGCGTTGTTCAACGGGCTAAAGGTCGGCGCCGAGGGCGCGGTCGAGTCGACCGTGAAGGTGGCGTTAGCTGCGCTGCCCTGGTTACCCGCCGCGTCGTAATAGCCGTTGGAGATCGCCACGTAGATCGTACCCTCGGGTAGGTTAGAGGTCGGGTTCAGCGTGATGATGGTCTTGCCGGTGTTGATGCTCGCAGCGAAGCCAATGGCAGTACCGCTGCTATTCGTCTGCCGCAGGGTCAGGATCGATGCCAGATCCGAGTTGCCGAAGTCGGCATTGTTGTTGTCCTTCTTGATCGCCTCAGCGAACGTCAACGTGATGTTCGTTCCCGCGTTGGTCACCGTCGCGTTGTTCAGCGGGCTAAAGGTCGGCGCCGAGGGCGCGGTCGAGTCGACCGTGAAAGTAGCGCTGGCCGCGCTGCCCTGGTTGCCCGCCGCATCGTAGTAGGCGTTGGAGATCGCCACGTAGATTACACCTTCAGGTAGGTTCGAGGTCGGGTTCAGCGTGATGATGGTCTTGCCGCTGTTGATGGTCGCGGCGTAGCCAATGGCAGTGCCGCTGCTATTCGTCTGCCGCAGAGTAAGGATTGAAGATAGATCCGAGTTGCCGAAGTCGGCATTGCTGTTGTCCTTCTTGATCGCTTCAGCGAACGTCAGCGTGATGTTCGTTCCAGCGTTCC
>MPMU01000168.1 GCA_002238665.1 Gammaproteobacteria bacterium bin55 | reverse complement strand
GAAGTCAATACTTCACAATACTCGAGTGCGAGATGAGTTTGAATCGTTCTTTCATAGTCAGGTTCTGACACTAGGTATTTGTAACGGTTGCCAAATGTTGTCTCAACTCACTGAACTGATTCCAGGCACAGAGCATTGGCCTCGATTTGTGCGGAATAGGTCCGATCAATTTGAGGGTAGAACAGTCCAAACATTAGTCTCAAACGCCCGTAGTCCATGGTTAGAAGGTATGTCTGGCTCCATCATCCCGGTGCCTGTGGCACATGGCGAAGGACGTGTGCAATTTAGTTCAGAAGAGCAATTGGCACAGGTACAGGCACATGGATTGGTTGCGGCTCAATATGTGGACCAGAACGGAAGCCAGATGGATACTTACCCCTGGAATCCCAATGGCTCACCAGCGGGAATTGCCGGGCTTATATCAGAGGGTGGAAATGCGCTGATCATGATGCCCCACCCAGAACGTGTTTTCAGGCAACTTCAGTGCACATGGATGCGACCTAAGGACCGCAATCGAGAAGCAGGGGCGTGGATGAGACTTTTCCAAAATGCCCGTAAAGCGGTTGGTTGACTCCTAGGTGGAGGAGGGAGCACTCAGTTTTTTGAGTGTCGGATGGTTTATCACCATGGTGTGCATGGCAAAATCGCTTGTTTTCCTATCTTCAAAGAACCAGTTCAACGTCTCTGTAACGACCTTGAACGCTAGTTGATCCCAAGGAATTTCTCCTTCACTAAAGAATCTTGCCTCGGTTGTTTCGGAAGAAGCCGTGAAGGAAAAACTCTGAAGACTCGCTTTATAGAACATGTAGATCTGAGACATGTAGGGAAGATCAAACAAAGCGTACAGTTGCTCGATTTGAACATCTGCACCTGCTTCTTCCTTCGTCTCTCTGATAGCACCAGCTTGTGTTGACTCGTTCATCTCTAGATAGCCAGCCGGGAACGTCCAAAAACCGATCCTAGGTTCAATGGCTCGTCTGCATAACAACACTTTCGACTCCGACTCTACAAGGCAACCAGTTACAACCTTTGGATTCTCGTAATGGATTTTCTCGCAAGATGGACAGACACCTCTAGGAAGCTGATCTCCCACAGGCACCATAAAGGTCAGTAATGAACCACAGGAAGAACAGTATTTCAACGACATGGAACGGAAGTTATGACGCTAAAGAGAGTGGAGGTGAAATTGTTAACGACAGAGATTTCAACGCAGGTAAGGTTTGCCGAATCACTCAAACCCTTAACTTGAAAAACCTATCCATCGACCTGCTGCCGCTACAGTGAACCAAAGTGAGAATGAAATCAATCCAACAAAGATTGCACCGACTTGTGGTAGATTGTCTTTGCGTGCGAGAGGATTCCTGATGGCAAATGTGAAAATTAAAGCTAGTGCTAACGCCGACATCTTGACCCAAAAAGAGTAGTTGTAATACAACTTGATCATTTCGGATAGTGCGAGCGGTATGCCTGTTGCAAAAATCAATACAAGCGACAACCTAGTCAGCAAACTCATTGATCTAAAGACA
>MPMU01000167.1 GCA_002238665.1 Gammaproteobacteria bacterium bin55 | reverse complement strand
GAAGTCAATACTTCACAATACTCGAGTGCGAGATGAGTTTGAATCGTTCTTTCATAGTCAGGTTCTGACACTAGGTATTTGTAACGGTTGCCAAATGTTGTCTCAACTCACTGAACTGATTCCAGGCGCAGAGCATTGGCCTCGATTTGTGCGGAATAAGTCCGATCAATTTGAAGGAAGAACAGTCCAGACATTAGTCTCAAACGCCCGTAGCCCATGGTTAGAAGGTATGTCTGGCTCCATCATCCCGGTCCCTGTGGCACATGGCGAAGGATGTGCGCAATTTAATTCAGAAGAGCGATTGGCAAAGGTACAGGCACATCGATTGGTTGCGGCTCAATATGTGGACCAGAACGGAAGCCAGATGGATACTTACCCTTGGAATCCCAATGGTTCACCAGCGGGAATTGCCGGGCTTATATCGGAGGGTGGAAATGCGCTGATCATGATGCCCCACCCGGAACGTGTTTTCAGGCAGCTTCAGTGCACATGGATGCGGCCTAAAGACCGGGACCGGGAAGCAGGTGCTTGGATGAGGCTTTTCCGAAATGCCCGGAAAGCGGTTGGTTGACTCCTAGGTGGAGGAGGGAGCACTCAGTTTTTTGAGTGTCGGATGGTCTATCACCATAGTGTGCATGGCAAAATCACTTGTTTTCCTATCTTCAAAGAACCAGTTCAACGTCTCTGTAACGACCTTGAACGCTAGTTGATCCCAAGGAATTTCTTCTTCGGAGAAAAATCTCGCCTCGGTTGTTTCGGAAGAAGCCGTGAAGGAAAAACTCTGAAGACTCGCTTTGTAGAACATGTAGATCTGAGATATGTAGGGAAGGTCAAACAATGCGTACAGTTGCTCGATTTGAACATCTGCACCTGCTTCTTCCTTCGTCTCTCTGATAGCACCAGCTTGTGTTGACTCGTTCATCTCTAGATAGCCAGCCGGGAACGTCCAAAAACCGATCCTAGGTTCAATGGCTCGTCTGCATAACAACACCTTCGAATCCGACTCTACAAGGCAACCAGTTACAACCTTTGGATTCTCGTAATGGATTTTTTCGCAAGATGGACAGACGCCTCTAGGAAGCTGATCTCCAACAGGCACCATAAAGTTCAGTAACGAACCACAGGAAGAACAGTATTTCAACGACATGGAACGGAAGTTATGTCGTTAAAGAGAGGGGAGGTGAAATTGTTGAAGATCGAGCTTTCAACTCAGGTAAGGTTTGCCGAATCACTCAAACCCTTAACTTGAAAAACCTATCCATCGACCTGCCGCCGCTACAGTGAACCACAATGAGAATGAAATCAATCCAACAAAAATTGCACCGACTTGCGGTAGATTGTCTTTGCGTGCGAGAGGATTCCTGATGGCAAACGTGAAAATCAGAGCTAGTGCCAACGCTGACATCTTGACCCAAAAAGAGTAGTTGTAATACAACTTGATCATCTCGGATAGTGCGAGCGGTATGCCGGTTGCAAATATCAATACAAGCGACAACCTAGTCAGCAAACTCATTGATCTAAAGACT
>MPMU01000024.1 GCA_002238665.1 Gammaproteobacteria bacterium bin55 | reverse complement strand
AGATTCGATGTGTCGACTCATATGAACCAAGGCTCGATCGCGGGATGTACGCAGAATTTATTCAAGTGTATGCGATTGGACTATCGTCTATCGAGAGCAACAAAGATCAATTTCAGTGTTCAAGGGAGAATGTGAAGATCTAACTTCAGTCAAAATTGTGGAAAATGAGTACACGGTAATTCAACCCTAAAGACGACTGAGGCAGGTCGCACTCGTTTTAGAGTGTTCTGACTAACTTCTCGAATTAAAAACATAGCCGACTAAAAGCAATCAAAGCCATATCTATACGTGTTGAGAGTAGCATTTAATGGATACGCAACGACCGATGTCGATTGAGGTCAAAATGACGAATTCAAGCAACCATTTTGACGTGTGGCTAAGACCTTCCTTACTCAGAATGCGGATTGTGAGCTATTCTCCCCTTCACCTAAGGATTTCTAGTACTTTTTCAGTTGCTACAGACGAATTGGACCAGCATTGAACGAATCCTTAAAGAAACTCCTCGAGACGATTGGTTCTTCGGGTTTAACCGATGCCCAGTTGCTGGAACTCGAAAAATCCCTGCGCGAAGTCGGAAGACAATCTGACGGACAATGGAATCTCGAGGTAGATAATCAAAAAGGTGGAACAGCACGAACCTGCCCGCATTGTGGTTGCACACACTCAATAAAGTTCGGTCAAGATGCACGTGGCCAACAACGCTATCGATGTATCGTCCGTGATGAAAATGGTTGTGGAAGAACCTATACCCCACTGACCGGTACAGCCTTGAGTGGCATCAAGAACCGTGATCAATGGGAGGTTTTCCTAGCCGCAATGGCGAAAGGCTATCGCTCCATCAACGAACTACTCGCATCCGGTGAAGTGCAGGCAAGCCGTACGACGATATGGCGTTGGCGTCATCGATTGCTCCGTGCATTGCAAGCTAGCGAACTCACCGAGTCGGAAAGCCTTGTAGAGGCAGATAAGACTTATGTTCGACAAAGTTTTAAAGGTTCAAGGGGCTGGAAACGTGGCAATCCACCAGCACCACGAGCACCTCGCAGACGAGGCGTTTATAAGAAGCGCAGTTCAGAAGAATAATGATCCTTGTGCTAATTACGTTTGTCCCACTACGACGAACGATACGTAGGTAGAAAAGCACATTCACTCGGATCTCCGTAGTACTCAGCAGTAGATGAAAGTACTCGTCATCGCGGATATTCACGGTAACGCCGAAGCACTGCGCGCCGTACTTGACAATGAAGCTGGCATAGACCAAACCTTGTTCCTTGGCGACACTGCATATCCGTGCCCACAAGTCCAAGAAACGATAGATCTGTTGAAAACTCAATCTGGGGTTTTCATTCGAGGTAATCACGATGAGATGGCGTTGAATCCGGAGTTGCTACAAGGCAGGCCGGAACCTTGGCGCATTCTTTACGAAGCTATCTACAAGAACATTGATCAAAGCTATTTTGACTACATACGAGACTACGAGTCTGGCGGGCAATTTCATGTCGATGGTATCGACATATGTCTACAACATGGTTACGTTCACGGAAAAATTCGACATGTTCTGCCTTCAGCATCCGACGAATTGCTTAAGTCAGTCGCACGAGGAGTAGATTGTCCGATAACGCTCTTCGGCCATTCACACGTACAGTTTCGACGAAAAATTGAAAATCGAGAATTCATTAACCCTGGTAGCGTGGGTCAGAATAGATGTGGTCACCTGCTTGCATGTTATGGCGTTCTAACTGATGGCATGTTTGAACACAGGCAGGTAGAGTACGATCCACGCCCCTTATACAAGGCATTCGATCAAATTAAGTCCCTCGACAAGCACGACAATTTCCGCGACTGGTTGAAAGAATCGATTCGATCTGGTTTTGGAGTTGGGCGACAAGAGCCTTGGGTGACATTTGCCGCACAGGGGTACTTTTAGATAATTTTGAGGTTCTGAGCCTTGTTTACACAAGTACAAACAAACTGTACGTAAATTTACTAATGACTGAATTGAATTGCACGGCTTCGTAACTGTTTTAATTTAGACCACAGCAATCTGCAAAAATACCTAGTTCAGACCAAAATCTAGTCGCACCATGTTGAGCTTTGAACCGAATCCTGACGCGCAGCCACTTGAGCTAATATCCTTAAGCGGCTTCGATAGCTGGCGTGAACAACAATCTGAAGTAACGCAACAATGGATTGCTACGGCGCGCTTCCATGCGCTAGCAAATCAATTTGTTACCTTGCCGGACGATAAAGGAAATCCCAGTCGAATCGTCGTAGGCATTGGAGAAAAACAAACGATAGAGAGTATCGGGTCACTTCCAAAGCTGTTACCGGTTGGTTCCTATCGATTAGCAGATCCAAATCTAGAGAATCTATACGAACTTTGCTTGGGTTGGGGTCTCGGTGCTTACCAATATAAAGCCGCACTAGGTTATGTAAAAAGCCGGAAAATCAGTCTGCATATTCCTGATACTGTGTCGCTTGTGGCCGATGAGATTGACGCTATTAACTTGGCGCGAACTCTTATTTCGAAACCGGCAAACCTTATGTTGCCTGGAGATCTAGAGGAGGCTTTTTGTGAAGTTGGTGCACAATACCACGCAAATGTTCAGGTTACCACAGGAGACGAGCTTCTCGAAAAAGGTTATCGCACCATCTACACAGTAGGCAAGGCCAGCACCACGAAGCCTCGCCTACTGGATTTGACTTGGGGAGACCCCAACGCAAGAAAGATCACTGTCTTAGGTAAAGGTGTCTGTTTCGATTCAGGTGGACTAGACCTGAAACCTGCAGCTGGTATGCGGTCGATGAAGAAAGATATGGGTGGAGCCTCGATTGCTCTAGGCCTCACTAAATTGATCATGGCACGCAATCTACCTGTTCGATTAAGGCTTCTCATCCCTGCAGTCGAGAACGCAGTTGCAGGTAACGCTTATCGGCCTGGCGACGTGATAGAAACCTACAAAGGTTCACGCGTAGAGGTTGGAAACACAGATGCAGAAGGCAGATTGATTCTATGTGACGCCTTGACGCTCGCGACCGAAGAAAAGCCAGAGCTGATGATTGATTTTGCAACTCTGACTGGTGCAGCTCGAACAGCGGTCGGACCTGACGTCTCAGCGATGTTTTGCACCGATGACAAGATTGCTGGTGAATTGGAACAGATTGGTCAGAATTGCCTCGACCCTATCGCGAGACTACCCTTGCATCGAGGCTACCGCGCTTCACTTAATAGTCCAGTCGCCGATCTGTGCAACATTTCATCTATGAATACCGCAGGAGCTATAACCGCCGCGCTTTTCCTCCAACATTTTGTGGGTGAAACTCCTTGGATACACTTCGATATCAATGCTTGGAATGAACGAACGCGACCTGCCCGTCCTAGCGGAGGCGAAGCCATGGCACTGCGCGCAACGTATCGATTTCTTGAAGATTACACCGCAACTTAAACTCCAACACCAACTCTAAGTACCGGCCGTAGATTACTAGTGGCTATTCGAGCTTTACGAGTTCTACATTAGTCGGTAACGATACTTATGCGACAACACCTAAAACTCACTCACGATTCCAGTTCTCACGATGGATATTTGGCTCCACGACTCTAAGTCTCGTAGCAAGCGACTCTTTGAGCCTCTTAATGAGGAGGAAATCAGCATCTATGTCTGTGGACCGACTGTATATGATCGAGCGCATATAGGCAACGCGGTTCCAACCGTAGTTTTTGATGTTCTTGTGCGTTTTTTGCGTGTTTGCTATCCACGCGTCAAGTATGTAGCCAATATCACCGACATAGACGACAAAATCAATAAAAAAGCGACGGAGACCGGTGAATCGATTTTTGCTATTACCAAGAAATTCGCGCAGTACTATCGGGAAGATGTCTCAGCGCTAGGTGTTCTACCTCCAGATCTGGAGACTTACGCGACCGACCACATCCCGCAGATTATTGAGCTCATTGATTCGTTGATTGAGGGTGGATTTGCGTACGAGGCTGAACAGCATGTGCTCTTCCACGTTCCGGCCTTCAAAGAATACGGTCGATTGTCCAATCGGACCCTGGAGGATATGCTGGACGGTGCACGGGTTGAAGTAGCACCTTACAAGAAAGATCCCAAAGATTTTGTGTTGTGGAAACCGTCTACACCCGATCTACCAGGGTGGGAAAGTCCCTGGGGTAGAGGAAGACCTGGATGGCACATTGAGTGCTCGGCGATGATTCGATCGCACTTAGGACCGACGATTGACATTCATGGTGGAGGTTCAGACCTACTGTTTCCGCATCACGAGAATGAACTGGCACAAGGATCTTGCTTAGGTGACGCATCCTACGTGCGTTATTGGATGCATAACGGTATGCTGAATTTTGCTGGTGAGAAAATGGCAAAAAGCGTAGGAAATATCGTCACCATCAATGAATTACTCGAGGACTACGATGGCGAGGTCATTCGCTATGCGTTATTGAGTGGCCATTATCGACAGAGTCTATTGTTCGAGGAGAGGCTTCTTGAACAAGCGAAAAGCAGTCTGGAGACTCTTTATCTAGCTCGACGAAAGGCTGAGAAGTCTTCAAGCGTTGAGGATCAGATCAATGATCCGTCTAACCGTTTGGCAGACTACCCAGAGGAAGTTCTAACTGCGCTTGCAGATGACCTTAATACACCGAGAGCGCTTTCGGCCATGCACGGATTGGCGCGAGCGATTAATCGAGAATCCGACCAGCAAAAAGTCAGAGATCTTCATCGAAATTTGGTAAGAGGATCTGAGTTGCTTGGAGTACTCTCGAAATCTTCATCTGAATATTTTCAAACAGACGATTCGTTGGATACTGCAAAGATCGACGAACTTATCTCCTTACGTAAAGAAGCTCGAGCCAACAAAGACTTCAGCCGTGCCGATGAAATTCGAGATCAACTAGTGGCAATGAACATCGTGATTGAGGATAGTCGTAATGGCACTACCTGGAGAAGAAAGGAATAGCCTTTCTGCTGCACGGCACATATTCTTAAAACAGGCCAACTATTTGGTGGTTCTCGTTTAGTCTGATATCCATAGCCGACGGTCGCCGTGGTAGCCCAGGCATGGTCATGATGCTACCACTTAGAGCAACAACGAAACCCGCACCTGCACTCAGACTTACATCTCTTACTGGCAGAATGTGGTCTGTCGGTGCACCAAGCGCTTCTGGATTTGCAGAGAAGCTGTATTGGGTCTTCGCAATACAGACTGGTAAGTCGCCATATCCGACGTCTTGGTAGTGAGATAGTTTCTGTGTTGCTGTCTCAGAAAACTCTACGCCCTGCGCTCGGTAAATCTTGGTCGCCACATGACTAATCTTGTCGAACAGCGTATCCTCTAGGTCGTAGCAGAATCTCAGATCCGGCACTTCGCTACTCAGATTACCGACGAACTCTGCTAATTCAAGCGCTCCTAGTCCACCTTCCTCCCAATGATTGCAGACAAAACAGTCAGATCCCACATTTTTTACAGCGGACACGATCGCTTCGTGTTCCCCTTCTGAATCATGACTGAAACGATTCAATGCCACTACTGCAGGCACGCCGAATGCCAGCATATTTTCGATATGTCGAAGCAAGTTGGTCAATCCTGCTTTAACCGCTCCGACATTAGGTTCCTGAATATCAGAAATACCAACACCGCCTTGAAACTTCAACGAGCGAACCGTGCAGACGATAACTATCAAAGATGGATTGAGTCCTGCTAGACGGCACTTGATATTGAGAAATTTCTCAGCACCTAAATCCGCACCAAAACCAGCCTCGGTAACTACCACGTCGGATAACTGCATCGCCGTTCTTGTCGCAATAATGGAGTTACAACCATGTGCGATATTTGCAAAAGGTCCACCGTGCACTAATACTGGATTGTGCTCTAAGGTCTGAACCAGATTGGGATGGATCGCATCTTTGAGCAATACCGCTAGAGCTCCCTCGATCTCCAAATCTCTACAACGAACCGGTTGCAGGTCTCGTTTGAATCCGATGACAATATTTCCCAAGCGACGTTCCAAATCATCTAGATCTTCCGCCAGGCACAGAATCGCCATGATTTCGGAGGCAGCTGTGATGTTGAATCCACCCGTGCGACTTAGATTTCTACGAATTCTCAAGTCCATGGATCGAAGTACGCGGTCGTTTAGATCTAACGAACGAGTCCATGAAATACTCTCCGGATCGATGTCTAATTGGTTACCCCAATACAGATGGTTGTCAATTAGCGAGGCCAGCAAGTTGTGAGCGGAAGTCACCGCATGAATGTCGCCATTGAAGTGAAGATTGATGTCGTCCATTGGAGTCACTTGAGCGAAACCGCCTCCGTGAGCACCGCCTTTCATGCCAAAACACGGTCCTAACGAAGGCTCTCTTAAGGCAGCTATGGACCGGACCCCTATATGATTCAGAGAATCTGCGAGACCTACGGTGGTAGTGGTCTTGCCTTCACCTGCTGGTGTTGGAGAAACACCCGTCACCAGCACTAACTTGCCAGGTGCCTCATTGCTAGATGAATCAAGTTCACGGGGATCAATTTTTGCTTTGAACTTGCCGTAAGTCGTTAAGGCGTTATCGGGAATATTGAGCTTTTCTGCAACAATCTCAGCAATAGGTAGTGGATTGATTGACGATGCGATTTCCTGATCTGATCGAAGTTCCTGGGTAGATTCTGCAACCACGTCTATACATCTCCTTGTCCCTGAATAGTCCGAAATAGCTGTTGTATTCTCATGGCATCAACAGTCTTGTGAGTTGGTTTCGGACCGATTCATTCTAATCGGAGTACACATACGCAAACTGACGATTACGCTTGTATCCAAATTGATTCGCCGTTGGCACAGCTCGGTCGCTTTTCTCACTAAGCTTCTTCGCAGATTTTGACATCATGGGTCCATCGGGCCTATCAAGTTTTACCTCTCCTTTGAATGTATCTGAACTAGAAAACTGACTTGTACCCCAGCTTTACCCGTAAACCAGCCTCTATTCAAAGATCAGCTTGTCGATTAGTAGCTTGGCAAACATTCACGCTATGCGCTGTCATGTATCTTGGCACGTCACTTTATGCCGAAACGGAAGAAGAGCTAGAGGAAATTTCAATCACGGCGAGCAGAATCGACGTGACGGATTTGCGCGCCAATGTGATCGAAGCTAGTGATTTCGCAGACCACTCACAGTTGATCGACATTTTTGCCTTACTGCCTAATGTAGCAAGTTCACGCTCAGGCGGTTACGGTACACTGTCGCAATTACGCGTACGAGGCGCAGAGGCAAACCACACAAAGATCATGATAGATGGTGTGACCTTAAATGAACTGGATGGTGGATTCAATTTCGGTGTGTTAAATTCAGTTGGAATCAAGCGTATTGAATCACTCAATGGTCCATTGAGCTCGGTTTGGGGTAGCGATGCAATGGCTGGCGTTATCGCTTTTGACACTCGGCCGAAGGACAGCGGCGCCGCACTAAAGCTATCGACTGGTTCTGCTGGCTACACAGACATTCACGGATTCGTTGATCGAGTAAAGCCAGATGACTTTGTGGCACTTGGTGTCTCGGTTACGGGTGCCGATGGGTATAACCTATCGGATTTCGGTGACGAGAAGGATGGATTTGAACAACGCGCTGTTAATCTTTCAGGTGGCCAATCACTAGAGACTCTCGAATACCGATCAAGTGTTCGGTTCAATCGCACACAGTCAGACTATGACCCGTTTCTGGGCAACGGAGATTACGAGTCGGATATCGAAAGATTGTCGTTCGGAAGCACAATGACGTGGGTCGATAATGCGAGATGGGAACCCTCAGTACAGATTTCTGGTTTATCCTCAAAGTCGACCAACTTGGTCAATGGGAACGCAACAAATAGCTACGAATATCTCGATCATCGTCTCACGTTTGTAAACCGCTTTGACCTACAAGAAAGTCTCAAACTGAGTATGTTCTATGAGTTCCAGGCCAAGTCGTTCAACCAAAGTGGCCAAGCTTCGTTGTTTGGTGACCCAAATCAGAAACAGTCGATCAATAGTCAAAGCTTGGGAGGAGAATTAGTGGTACGACTTCAGGCTACTGAACTACGTTTTGCTCAACGGTTCGACGACAATGAACAATTCAAGCAATCAAGAGGTTGGAATGTTCTCGTGAATCACACAATAGCGTCACATAAACTCTACTTTTCAGCCGGTACGGGTTATAGCCATCCCTCCTTCATTGATCGATTCGGGTATACGCCAGATACTTTCATAGGGAATCCAAATCTCAAGTCTGAGCAGGTCTCTCAGGCAGAAGTAGGCTGGATTAAGAAGCATCAAGCGGGAGAGATTCGAATTGCGGCGTTCTACTCTCAACTACAAAATGAGATCGATGGTTATGTGTTCGATCCTGAACGCTTCGCTTTCACTTCCCAAAATATCGACGGTGAAAGCCAAAGACATGGTATTGAACTGGTGATGAATTTCAATCTTGATTGGGGAGTGGTTCGTAGCAATCTTTCGCTCATTGAAAGTACCGAAGAGGACCTACGTGAAATCCGACGACCACGCCAACTTGGATCACTTTTCTATAGATCGACAACTTGGCACGGTTACACAGTTCAATTCGGTATAGAACACAATGGCTCCCAGAAGGACAAAGATTTCTCAACGTTTCCTGCGACCCCAGAGACATTAGACTCGTACTCCCTGCTCCGAGCAAGCGTCCAGAAGCGAATCAACAATTTCACGACACTTGCCATCCGAGGTGAGAATGTATTGGATACCGAATACACGAATGTCATCGGTATAAATATGCCTACTCGGCAACTTTTCCTGACGCTGAAGTTTGAATCATGATTAGTCCACAAATACAAAACCACATTGACACGTTATGGGAATCGGAGATTGTTCCTACACTCTCGAAGTACATTGAGATTCCGAATAAGTCTCCTGCATTCGATGATGACTGGGAAGCACACGGATACATGGACGAAGCAATCCAGCTTCTTGAGAGCCGTATTCCTATCTTTGGGATCAAGAATCTCACCCATCGAATCGTCCAACTTGAAGGACGTACTCCTCTACTTCTCGTAGATGTCGCCGCGACTGACGACACACAGGGCAATATCCTCCTCTACGGACATTATGACAAGCAACCAGAATTCGTCGGCTGGCGTGAAAATCTAGGACCTTGGAAACCAGTTTTGGAGAATGGTCGGTTATATGGGAGAGGCGGAGCCGACGACGGCTATGCCTTATTTGGATGCCTCGCCGCTATATCCGCTGTCGAGACACAGGATTTACCACATCCTCGTTGTCTGATACTTATTGAAGGATGCGAAGAGAGTGGAAGTTTTGACCTGCCGTTCTACTTAGAAGCGCTAAAGTCCGACATCGGTAAACCCGACCTGCTGATTTGCTTGGATGCAGAATGTGGTAACTACGATCAGTTATGGCTGACCACCTCACTTCGAGGACTGATTAGCGGCACACTCACAGTTGACGTATTGACTGAAGGTGTTCATTCCGGTGGTGCTGGCGGGATCGTACCTTCAAGTTTTCGAATACTTCGGGAACTATTGAGTCGAATTGAAGATGTGCATTCCGGTGAAATGCTACCTTACGTCAACTGCGCGATTCCTGCATGGGTAGAACAACAATCCAACAATCTTGTGGCCGCAATTGGTAATACTGTATTGGAGAGATACCCGTGGTCGGGTAAAACCAACCCTGCTTCAGAAGACTTGGTACAGCTAGTGACTCGAAACTCTTGGGAAGCATCCATGGCAGTTACAGGGCTTGGTGGTGCGCCAGACCCAAAATACGCCGGTAATACTCTGCGCCCATTTACTTCTGCAAAGATAGCAATCCGAACGGCACCTTTGGTGGATGCCAAAGTAGCTGCCGAGAAACTCAAGCACATTCTCGAAAATCATCCTCCTTACGACGCATCGGTAAGTTTCGACATCGATGCTGCCGAGTCCGGCTGGTGCTCTCCTGTTAATCCCGCGTGGTTAGAAGAAGCTCTTCAGACCGCGTCTCAACAGACTTTTGGTCAACCTATGCTGAAAATGGGAACCGGTGGGACCATTCCTTTTATGACCATGCTTGGTAAAACGTTTCCTGACTGTAATTTTGTCGTCACCGGTGTCCTGGGACCTCACTCAAATGCTCATGGACCAAACGAATTCTTGGATATCGAAACGGGTAAGAAAGTAACCGGGTGCATCGCTCACTTGGTTGCACGCGCAGCAGTTGAGCTCTAAGTAGGACATCAACCTAGAGTTTGCAAAACGTATGAAACCAATGGGCATCTTACCCTTTCATCCTCCGCTTCGTCAGTTACTCTTGAGTCTGAGTGAAAGTCATCCATTTGCTCAATATTGCAATGAATTCGGCGAATTTGCCTAGGGCATATGTGTCGATTTGAGCTGATTTTGATCGCAGGGGCATGTGATCAGGGCGTGACATGCATTGCGTAAGGACTGACCCGGTTCGAGCAGAATTTCCGAGGAATTCCTCAGCGCAGCGAGCGCAGACGAGCTAACCGCCGATCGCTGGGAGCAGGTAGTCCAGTGCCTTTATGAGCACTGCGAAGGTGCCGAGTGCAATCCATATTCGGTTAGTCAGCTGGGTTTTCAGCAACTCCATGCGAGTCTCTACGCGTTCAATGTCGGCCTTGGTGGCTACGGTACCCGAGACGGCACCGTTAATCTGGCTTGCCATCTCCTCTTGCCAGCGCTTGGTCGCAGCCGGTCTCCTGCAGTTTCCTGGCAGCCGCCAGGGTGTTGAATGCTTCCGCCATCGGGGTTACCTAATCAAAGTCTGTCTGGATGATCTTAGCCGCGTTGCGACGAATGCGCAAATCTGGAGCGACAGTCTCAAACCGTCTGATTCGGACGAAATACCTCGAAAACGACTGCTCAGAATGCCGCAAAAGACACAAACGATACCTCAAATGACGTGGGTACTCAGGAAGTAGTTTTTTTCAGGTGAATCAACTTGGGTTTTGATTATAACTGTTAAAATATATAGTTATTTATGCGGCTGATTATCCATGTATCAGCTCGTGCAAGAAGGTCAATGAACTGCCTGGGAAGAAGGTTATTGCCGTTCCTTGACACCGACCTTGTTGGTCTCTAAACACTAGACTACCCTGCCAAGAGCGGACGCGGGTAGTTTCGACTAAATCGAGTCTCAAGGAAGTCCTTCTGATCTCCCAAGATTCGACGATTGTTCACCAATGCGAGATATTCAGCATGATTTGGTGCATAAGGTAAAGCCAGTAATTCCATGCCGGGTACATCTTTCAATAGTCGATTACCTTTGTGATGATTACATCTCTTACAGGAGGTGACACAGTTTTCCCAAGTGTCTTTACCACCCCTTGACCTTGGAACGACATGATCACGAGTTAAATCGCGTTTAGGAAAAACCACACCACAATACAAGCAGGTACCTTCATCCCGCTCAAACAACGCGACATTACTTAAAGGTGGAATACTTTCCTGCTTCTGGTTCTCCAATTGCCCACGGCAAGCAATAATGCTACTAACGTCAACTTGAGACCTTTCACCAGTGCGTGCACAGACTCCTCCCCGTACCGAGATGACCATTTCACCCAGCGTCCAACCCACGATACCCCGTGCGTACAAGCACACAGCGGCTTTCCAATCTATCCAGCCGATAGGTTGGCCGGCAATATCCAGTCTAAGGATATGTGGGAAACTGTTTAGGTTGCGATACATGACTGACTAAGTTTGAGTCGCTTGACAATTGTCTAAAAAAGTTAATTCTGAATCAATCGTAAGATTTAAAGTCTCAAGAACAAACACTTTTCGCTGAAAAACTGTCAAAAGTCTCGAATATTGTTTGTTCAGTTTGATCGTGTCCACCTAAGGAAGTTCAGTTTTTTTCATGACACGCGCCTTAATCGCATCATTTTTTATCTCCGCTCTACTCGTGGGCTGTGGGTCTCGAAACAACTCGGACGTAGACCTGGCCGACGAACCAACACCACTTGAAGCACCCGAAACCTGGATATGTGCAGGTGTAGCCGATCCCGAGGAATGGATATGCGCTGAAACTGAGCTCGAGCTAATTGAGTTAGTAGGAGATCGACCAAGAATCGCGACTACCTCCAAATCTAGACCCGCACCTGGTATTACTGAAGATTCAGAAGAGAATCTAGAAACCGAAGCTCCTATTGTTTCCGTCACCCCTGTTAGCGAGTCTACTACAGCCTTAGATTCGCCTATCAGCTTAGCTTCTAAACCAGTAGAGGATCCTATCGAGGTAGCTCGTACACCTATAGAGCTACCCGTAAGCGAATCTTCAACATCCATAGACGCGCCTACAAGTGATGTTGCTGTAGAAACCTCTAGTGTATCAGTTGAGCAGAGCGACAAAACTGAATCGGTGCAGTACGATGAACCAGACACGCAAGATTTAGACACTACAGACATTGAAACAAACACATCTTCTCCTGCGTTCGTCTCCCTCACAGGTGTTGCGCCAGCCACATCCAGTACCGTTAGTGATTTCGACCAGTCAGAATCGGCGGGAAATTCAGAACCACAATCCACATTGGCGGTATCGGATAGTCCTGTAACAACAAGCACCTATAACGACAACACAACGGAAGAAACCGAACTTGAAGAGTCCGTACCTCTTCCAGACACTCAACCAGCGGTTGAATACGAACCAATGTCGACTGGAATCACGGCTAAGCAAGTCTTATTTGGGAATCCTGGAGATTGGATAATCCAAGTTGCTTCGTTTGCAAGTCAGAAAAACCTACAGAAATTCCTTGATAGCAATCCCCAGCACGAATTTCGACAATACCGGGTCTTGGTACAAGGAACTGAGTACGTGACCTTGGTTATGGATTCACTTTACGAAAGCAGCACGGCTGCCAAGGCGGCTAGCGAAGAACTGGAATTGGCCGAAACCGACTCCCCACCCTGGATCAGAACGATTCGATCACTCCAACGCGTATTGGTCAACTGAGACTATTACGCGCGCTGGCAGATCAACCCGTTTAGGCCGGGTCAACTCCAAGTGAGGTTGGCAACCTCAGCTCACTAGCAATCTACTCAGAAGAGCGCGCATCAAGCGCGGCTTGTCTACCAAGGCAACTTTGGAGCCACTTCGATATCATCGGATATGCATCTAGATTGCCTTCACCCGACGCAACCCACATGAAAACGCCGGCGACGTTGAGATCTGCCACCGTAAACTCATCACCCACCAAGTACGGAGAATTTTTTAGATGATTCTCGAGTACACCGAACGGACGTTCGAATTTCTGAGCAACTTCGGCCGCTTTTTCTTCGTCGATTTCCGCACCCATGATGCCAAACGCATAGTTGAGATAGTCGAGCGCTGCGGTTTCAACCGCAGTCATCACCCAAAAACTCCACTGCAAAGCTTTTGCTTCTTGCTCCAAAGATGTTGGCGCTAATACTCCATACTTCTTGGCGAGATAGCAATTGATTGCCATTGATTCAGCCAAGACAAATCCATCGTCGTCGATGACAGGTACTTGACCCATTGGATTGAGTTGCAACAGCGTGTTTTTCAACTCACCGTCCCCGAAGAACCGTCCATCGTGTTCAAAGTCTTGGCCTTTGGCAGCTTTGATTTCTTCAGCCATCCATATCGAACGAAACGCCCGACTTCTCGAAAACCCGTAAATCTTGAGTGACATGACTTCCCCTTTACCTTAACTGAATCAGAGATTTTGAGGTGGCAGTCCGTCGACTACCACCTACGTGATTTATAGAGCTTCGAGAATAGACTCGGCTTTGCTGACGTCGAATCCACCTGCACTTTCAACCGCAAGCTTTGAAACAACTCCGTCGTCGACAATCATCGCATACCGTTGCGATCGTTTACCCAGACCAAAGCCGCTACCGTCCATTACGAGTCCAAGAGACTCAGCAAATTCACCATTGCCGTCGCTAGCCATAACGATGCCTTCGGCATTTCGATCTTTACCCCAAGCATCCATCACAAATGGGTCGTTCACGGATACGCAAACAACCTCGTCGACACCTTTCGCCTTTAGTTCACTCAGATTTCGAACGTATCCAGGGAGATGTTGTTCTGAACATGTCGGTGTGAAAGCACCAGGGACCGCAAAGATAACGGTCTTTTTTCCTGCAGTCAAATCATTCACCGAAAGTTGGGTCGGCCGACCTTCCGACAAGACAAATAGATTCGCCTCTGGTAGTTTTTCGCCTTCTTTAATTGCCATGCTTATTCCTGTCTTAGCAAATTTTGAGTTCGCAATTGTAGTATTGCGATTCGTTGCAAGCTCAATCCCTTATTCGGATCAATCTTCACTCGAACCAACCCTCAGATTATGGGAGATTGTGCGTGACTCCCTGTTCAGCAGAAACCTTCTTATACCAGTCCAACACTTCAGGGTGGTAGGGAATCCCATTTGCCAATCGATCAATTTCCGCTTCATGTTCCGGTATGCCGGGGTAAACAACACGTGACTCACCAGGTGCTGGTTTGCAGTCCAGAATAGACCTCAGATACTCATCCATGTCGTTCTTAAATGTTTCTAGGTCGGTGAACTTTGATATGTCGTATGCCATGAAATAGTGCGTCACTCCTTTACGTCGGTGAGGTCCGCCACCTGTTCCGGTAAGAACGCCACACAATACCTCGATCATCAGAGCTAATCCAAATCCTTTGTGTGAACCAATTTCTCTGGTTCCACCGAGTGGCAACATCATAAAGTCCGCAGGAACTTGAGTTTCTGCCATGATCGGTGCACCTTCCGAGTCTGAAATCCAACCGGGTAGTACTTCGCCACCTACACGCCGCAATAGTTCAATCTTGTTGCCAGCGACTGAACTCATAGAGGCATCGAATATGAAAGGCACTTCGTTATTGGAAGGACAACCGACACCGAGAGGATTGAGTCCAAGTAATCGTTCAGCGCCTTGCGTTGGGGGGACTAGCAACCCGCCGGCAGTCATAGAGATACCAACCATGTCTTCGTTGAGACCTACGTGGGCGTAATAGGCACTGGGTCCATAGTGCCGACCGTTGAAAGCTGTGACCACCGCGACACCCGTCTCACGAGCACGTTCGCATGCAGCAAGCATCATTTCTTTGCTCTGCGCAAGTCCAAGTCCCCGGTCGCAGTCATAAGAAATCGCAGAGACGTGATCGACCGTTCGAGTTAATGTCGCTTTGGGATTGATCTGACCTGCTCGAAAACCTGCCACGTATGCGCGCATCATGTTGGAGACGCCGTGGGAATCAATACCTCGAACATCTGCATAAATCAGCACATCGGCCGCAGCTTTGGCATCTGCTTCTGGCATATCGAATGACATGAAAATGCCTTCCGTCGCTTCGCGAATCGCTTCCTGAGGCACTCGTACTTCAATTTCCTCTGGAACTTTGAAACGATCTAGCACACTAATTCTCCTTTTAAGACTGTACAGTCAAACAGGCTCAGCTTGTGAGCTCAACTCCAGCTAAGCTGTGGACGATTTGGGGATTCAGAGTATAGACGTTTTGAGCTTCGCAAAATCCATATTGATTGCAGAATTAGTGCAGAAAAAACCAAGTACGGACATTGAGTTGTTGAACTCTTCCAGTTCGCGATCTTTCAATCTGGGAAATAACAAGGAGAATCATTGTGCTCTGAAAATCCTCGAAAAACTTGCTAACATGCTGTTTTTAAAGGATGTTAGAAGTCAAGCTTGAGGACAATCTACTACGGTAAATTCGCTCTAATTTCCTTTAGGCGTGACAACCATTGATTTACTGACATATTGAGGTCTTTCGTTACTATAATCCGAAAGACAATAATGGATTTTCCTTGCAGATACTGTACAGGGTTGTTGCACCAAGTTCAAAGAGTATTGAATGTTGTTATGGAACGACTCTGGGAAGGTGTGCGAAGGTCACTTAAGATGAAAGTGTTTAACTGGAGTTTGGTCAAAAGAAGACTACAAACCATAGGGGTCCTTGGGGCTCTAGCAGTTGGGCTTGTGGTATCTTCACAACATCCGTTGCCGTTGAGCTTTGAGGCCACTACAGACTCGGTCAGTCTTGAGTGGGATGCAGTGCCAGGTGCCTCTACGTATCACGTCGTCGCACGAGAAGGCACAGGCGTCGGTCGGGTCCTTTCCGTAGCATCCATTCAGGAAACCAAATTCAAACTCAACGGACTAAGTCCGAACGAGGAAATACTCGTCACCGTATCCGCTGAAGGGAATTTCAATTCCGTCGTCAGCACGACCAAAGCTATTAAGACCGCTAATACCGACATCGGCACTCCATCGAACCTTCGTACCCTGGATATCGGTAGTACTGAAATCGAAGTTGCATGGTCAGCGGTGGAAAATGCTGTCGGTTACAACGCAACAATCAGTTCTATTGGTGAGTTCTCAGATTCCAATACCAATCTGACCACGGAGTTTCAACTAGACCCTGCAGATCGGACCATTAAGTTTGAAGGGCTTCTACCCAATCAGGTTTATACCGTCCACTTAAGTGCACTGGACGCAGACGGCGAGGGTAAACCGGCCATTCTTCCCGTGAAGACGCGTGAGGCTAACGACGTCGATTTCAGTTCTATGCGAGTTGCAGCTCGAGCTCCATTCGATAGCTTGGGTGAAGAAGCAAGATACGTCGTCTCTAACCATCCTCCTCAGGTGCGAAAACCTCTGCGGGAAATAGCACTCACGAGCGATCAGCCATTAACCGAGCTCGACCTAGACGAGTACTTCGAGGATCCTGAAAACGGTCCTTTGATCTATACGGCATACCCTTCGGACCCAGATATCGTATCTGCGTCTGGCGATGAACGTTTAGCCTTGAACGCAGAATCTGAAGGGCGCACGGTTGTTCACGTTACCGCTACAGATTTGCGTGGCGAGAGCACATCGCAGTATATTGCGATTACGGTCCAAGACTTCAAGGGATCAGAAGAGGTTGATCCACGCCCCCTGCTACGAGACATGGATGGCTTGTTGCTGTCTTCGCGAACTCCTCTTGTCAGCAAGGACACACCTTTGGTAATCGGGAATACACGAAACAGATCCTCAGAGACAGAATCGTTGATTGCGCAGAACTTATCCAAACCACTCACCAATCTACCTGAAAACAAAGAGCTGGGTATTGGTAGTCAGTTGTGGCGAGCCAGTCATCTTGCATCAAATCAAAGGTCTGGCACAGAGAATTTGAACCACGACGCCGGAGTGGAATTGCAACAGTTCAATGTTTCTGGGAGGCATTCATTTACGGAATTTGGTAATGTCGCACTGGCTGTCCACAGTGACTATTCTGCGGCAACCGTAGCACCTGCTCAGGAGGCATCGGGTAATACGATTACTCAGCCATTTGTCAGTCGTCTACGCGCTGGGCTAGAAAGTTCATTTACCGCGCAATTAGGCCAGTTAGGACAAATATCTCCGTATACCAGCGTCAACCTCAGACAAGACATGGGTATTTTGGATCAAGGCACAGGTGTTGAAGTTGCAGGTGGAGTACGCTTAACAAATGATCGTCTAAGCCTGGAAGCCCAAGGGCGAGCACTTGCGATGCACTCCGTAGACACGGTTGAAGAGAATCGGTTTAGTGTTCGGGCGTCACTAAATCCGGCCCAGGATGGTACAGGATTCTCGATGGCAATCGAACCAAGTTGGGGTCGATATGAGACCTTGCAGAGTACTGAAGGCGGTCAGGATTCGAGATTCCTTGCTCGAAGAATTACCCCCTATACCCCTCAAATTACAGCCATCAACGAATTTAACGTCAATACTCGAATCGGGTATGGTATCCGTTTACCTCAAAAAGGTTTTGTCTTAACTCCGTTTTTGGATGCAGATCTTTCCGATGTCTACCAGCAAACCAAGCTAGTAGGTATCCGCTTGGACCGCTTAGGCGATACGGTGTTGCCATTTAGTCTGGATATGGCTGTTGGCATCATGGAAAGAGATACAGAATCTGACGAGGTAGCCAACATGCGTCTATCTCTGAGCTTCTAGCGACACCAACTCACCACAAGATAAATTGGTTAGCTGTAATCGTCTCTGACGATTACAGCTATACCTTTCATACGCCTGCTACTTGAATGACCCTGTAGAGTTGCTGTATGAAGAGTCCCGCAACAACCCAGTCCTCAAGTTCCACCTATATTTCCAAGCTCAAAGATCCCTTTGTGATCTGTTGCCTCTTAGGCGTTCTTGTGTTCACGATTTCTTGGTACATTGGCAACGAAGATCAAGACCGACTGATCATTGTTACAGAGGCTGAGATTCATAGGATTCAGCAACAGTGGTTGCTTGAACAAGGTCGACTACCAAACGATGATGAGCTCGCCAACTTGATAGATGCATTCGTTCAAGAGGAAATGCAGGTACGAGAGGCGCTGGCGCTTGGTCTCGATCAAAACGACACGATCATTCGAAGGCGATTGATCCAGAAGTACCAGTTCCTGTCAGAGGAACCAGGGACCAGTGAACCGGTTACCGAAGCTCAGTTAAATGAGTTCTACAAGGCCAATACAACCCTCTACACCCTTGGTCAAACAACGTCATTCCGACATATCTACTTCAACAACGCGAACGACGAACATTCAAGAGAAGCAATTGAGGTAATTGCAGAGTCGGTCAACGATGATAATTGGTTCGATCTTGGTGACCCCATTCCCACTCCTAGAGAATTCAAAAGTGTTTCAGATCAACAGGTTGTGAACACGTTCGGCAATAGATTTCGATCGGAACTGAATAACGTCGAGCTAGACAATTGGTCCGGACCAATCGATTCAACTTACGGTCTACACCTGGTTAAGATATTGGATCGCACACCGTCTCGCGTTGCAGAATTTGAGTCGGTTCGCAATCGAGTCAAACTTGACTACGAAGCCATACTACGCGAGCAAGCTTATCTAGACAGACTCAAGGAAATATCTACTCGTTATACCGTGGACATTGAGGAAACCACACTAAATCCGTGATTTTTGAACGGTTTTCAATCGTTTATCAATGATGCTATCGTCCCCGAATCAATAGATTTTGTGGACGAATGTGTTGGACGAAATCCTTGTACCCTTGACGGAAAGCACCTGCTCTAAATCTCCAACCCATTAAAGCGATCAGTACAACTGCGCTAACGATTTGAATAATCTGGATGGAGTGCGAATCAGTCGGCAATAGATTGACGGTGATACCTAGACCTGCATAGAGTAGAAAGACATCGATTGCAATACCCAATACGACTGTGACTATTGCGACTCCGGCAACGTAGATGGAAGCAAACTTAGATCCGAATTGACTGACGATCATCGCTACTGTACCCATATTGGTTGCAGGTCCAGCCATTAAAAAGATAAGGGCCGCACCCGGACTAAACCCTTTCGCTACGAGCGCTGCAGCGATAGGAGTGCTTGCAGAAGCACAGATGTAGATAGGAACACTGATTAACAACATAATCGGATAGGAAGCCCATCGAGCGTATTCGTTTGCCATTAAATCTGAAGGCAACACCATGAATAGCAGCGCGCCGAGACCAATGCCTACACAAAGAGCAAAGAAGATGTCATCCCCTACTTCGACGAAGCCGTACTTAAACACATGCTTAATCACATCTGAGAGCTTGACCTCACTACTCTGATTGGTGTCCTCTTCTGACCCAGCTACTTTCACATCCTGCAATGCTTCCTCAGAAGTTTGGCCGGAAGTCCTCCCCAGCCACTTATCGAATGTGATCCGCTTGAGAATAGAAGGCGATACGTAGCAATCTTCTTGACCCTGCATGAGTGGTTGGTGGTCATCGCAACAATCGTCGCAGTTATCCTCAGAAGCACAATCTTTAATCGTGACAGGAGTCACTTCAGCTTCGACTGAATCTCCTTCCGACCGTTCTTTTCGAGTCAGACCCAGGAACGAAAGTCCAGCAATGACTGCGGTTACATAACTGATAATTGGTCTGGCTAGTGCCGGGATCCACCCAAAGAATGCGTTCGTGACCAGAATCGAATCAGCACCTGTTTCAGGTGCCGTAATCAGGAATGACATGCACGCTGATTTAGACGCGCCTTTCTGTTTCATCTCTGATACGACTGGCACGACCGAGCAACTACATAAAGGTATCGGAACACCTACGGCAGCACTTGCGGCGATTGCACCAAAGCCTTCTTTTTTGAACCAGCGCTGGATGAGATTACGTGCTATGAACACATGCAGAACCCCTGCCAGAAACAATCCCAGCAAGAGCATTGGAGCGAGTAACAGCGTTGAATTGACGATGAAGTCAATAAATCCGATTCCGATGGACACCAACTCTTCAGGCATCAGTATTCCTTAGGACGCTACAAGGTACAAGAGTAAGTCTAATTTGGAATCGTGAATGCCTTACGACGAGAGTTGCCATATGCCCCTTTCTATCGAAAGATCGAATAGTCCACCTACTGCTTGAATAGATATATGACTTCCTGCAACTAGCTTTTGTTCCTTTTCGTCTTGCTCTAGTCAGGTTGGGCTAAAACTATGGTACTTCCAACCTGTTATTCTTTTGGGAGTTATATACCTAGTGTCTGTGTAAAAACTCTCGATTGGCTCAATTTTGCCATGAACGAGGTGCATTCGGTGAATTTGGGTCAGGCATGGGTGTCGAGTTAAGCTGATTTCGACTGCCGGGTCGTTAAATTTCGGTCGTTTCATAGCGACATTTAGCTGATTTGAGGCGTTTGTGCGGACGTTGGGTATAGCTTCGCCCAGAAATGAGAAAAAAGTTGTGTAAAAAGTCGCTGTTAAGCGGCTTGTTTGTAGCGTTTGCGACGGGCTCGACGGGCTCGACCAGCTTCTTGCAACAATCGACCGAGTCGATGACAGTTGGCCGCCAGGATGCTGAGCGCCACGGTTCTCTCAAACCGCTCCGCGCCACGATTGCGTATACGACTCAGACCGTGGCATTCCAGCGCATGAATCGCCGATTCCACCGCCGGGTGTTGACGACGCGCTTCAACAAAGGCCTCGGTGGCTTCATAAGCTCTTGATTCCTGGCTACCACGCCCTTTGACCGGTAAGACTACCCACTCAAGTAATTCACCCAGCTTCTTTTGATTCTCCGGACTGTGGTAACCCCGTTCAAAACTGCACTGTCTCAACGCTGGAAAACGTGCTTGAGCATCTTTAACCAGCGGTACCGCTGTCCGAGGATTTTCAAAGTATTGTTTGTTCGCGAAAGAATCCTTTGCGGCTCGGCAATGTTGTCGAGCCGCAGAATAGGATTCGCCAGTCTTCCGCATGCGAGAGCGGATCTGGCATTTCAGAGTATAGTGCGATGTCATCAATCACTCCACACTCCAGACCCGGTCCCTCGGCGACCTGCCCAGAGCAGGATGGACGATGACACCTCAAGGACTGAAGCCCCTTTTGTCTCGTGGTTGATCCCGCCGAGTGAGACCAATGAGGTTGCGCTGGAAGCTAGCAAATCAGAAGTTTAGCATACCTGACGAGCAATGCAATCGAACACGACGAATCCTATTCAGATAACTGATTCGATCTCGTATGGTCTGAATACAATCAAGGACTTATGCAATTCACCTAGTCTTGAGCCGTATAAATTGAGGTCCCTATCAGTCTTGGCACGCTACTCAGAGGAGCTCTTCAATTCGTTCCATGTGCAGTAGTTCCTCTAATTTTTCTTCAATAGGCTGCAATCCCATGAACTTCCCAGGCTCAGTATTCACTTTATGTGCCCAACACTCATGAGGCCAACAAGCATCAGCAATCGCCTCGAGCCGAAATCGACAATGGGTTCGTTTGACAATGCTCGATCCAAAATGCAAAGTCCATTTATGATCAGTCGAACAGACTTGATACTCAGAATGACCGAATTGCTCGCGGTAACCGTTTACCACAGCTTCTACTTTAGGAAGAACATCTTCTGGTACTTGTCGCATGTACTTTTTGAAAAGCACCCTAAAACCAGGCTCGGCTGGCGGAGCGCTCGCCGCACCTAACCAGCCTAACGCTCTCATATTACTTTTAGGAACATCACCCAAACCATAGAACAATATGTATGCAAGTCGCGATTGAGCATCTCGAAATCCTCTCTTAGCTAAGTCGAGTAAGAGTGGATATGCGACGTCGTACCTTTCCTCTCGGTATAGTCTGTTCGCTCGTTCACGAATGTGCCTCATATAACTAATGTCACTTACACTAAATTCTGCTGGATCTTCAGATATGTGACCAAAGCTAAATCCATAGGCGGTTACTTCCTCAATGTGGTCACGCTGCTTGAGTTTATGATCTTGCTTCAGCTTTCTCCGTTGATCTGGTGTCATAAGAGCCAGTTGATTTCTCCCGAACTCCAATAGAAAATCTAGCAACTCAACCTCAGAAACTTCATCTCCGAATCTAGGATCCAACCCGCGTATCTCCCTGCTATTCAACTTAGAGAGTTTTGCAGCAGCCGCGACAAGCGCATAATGCTCCTCTACAGTGGCATATGTACCAGCCAATAGATTTTGCATGCTCTCATTTGGTATATTCAGTTTCTCAAGTACTAGGTCAAAATCCCATTTGCTCTCTTCACTTCCATCTACTGGTGGAATTTCATCAGCAAAAATCACAAAACTGAAAATCACCACAGTGACCAAAACGGCCACCGTGCACAAACTATTCAACCATTTTTTTCGCCTCAAAGTCTGAATCATGACATACTGCTAGCAGGGTGGATAACCAAAACTTTCGATACGTTTAACATTCCCTTCTATATCGTAATAGAGGCACACCTTTACCCAAAATTGAATGGATTGCGGGTTTCCCGGACTGAGCATACACCAAGAAACACGTGGTTCGTAATGACATTCCTTCCTCACAGGACAAAAACCAGGTTCGTCATAGTAACCTCCCACAATCGGTATACAGCCATGTTCGTTACCATCATCCGCGATGGCTACGAATGAGAAAACAAGGAAAAAACTAGCCACGTAAACTATGGTTTTTTTCAATCGAGCTTTAATCATCTCTACCTCTGTTGGTCTTAATTGACGGATACGAAAATTCTAAAAAAAGTGGTCCAAAACCCAAAACGAATAGATAGTGTCTCTGTAAGAACTTTCGATTTGCTAAATTTTGCCATGAATGAGGTGCATTCGGTGAATGTGGGTCAGACAGGGATGTCGAGTTAAGCTGATTACGACTGCCAGGGCGTCAAATTTCGGTCAGTTTGTGGCGACTTTTAGATGATTTGAGGCGTTTGGGCGAACCTTGGGTATAGCTCCGCCCAGAAATGAGCAAAAAGTGGTGTAAAAAGTCGTTGTTAAGCGGCTTGTTTATAGCGTTTGCCTCGGACTCGACGGGCTCGCTCAGCTTCTTGTAACATTCGACCGAGTCAATGACAGTTGGCCGCCAGGATGCTGAGCGCCACGGTTCTCTCAAACCACTCCGCGCCACGATTACGTATACGACTCAGACCGTGACATTCCAGCGCATGAATCGCCGATTCCACCGCCGGGTGTTGACGACGCGCTTGGACAAAGGCCTCGGTGGCTTCATAGGCTCTCGATTCCTGGCTACCACGCCCTTTGACCGGTAAGACTACCCGCTCGAGTAATTCACCCATCTTCTTTTGATTCTCCGGACTGTGGTAACCCCGATCAAAACTGCACTGTCTCAACGCCGGAAAACGTGCTTTGGCATCTTCAACCAGCGGTACCGCAGCTTCGGTATCACCCCCTTCCCAGTGGAGTCGCCAAGCCACAATGTAGCCACTGGACTCCTCCATGATCGAGAGTGGTACACCCAGCTCCGCGCCTTTGGCTTTACCCTTATTGATCCAACGGGTATGCGGTTCATACACCGAGAATATCTTCTCATCCTGGGGGATCTTCTCATGTTCGAGAAGATGCCGTCGGACCTGATCTTGTAGTGTCGTGGCATGCTCAATCAAGCCTCAGATCTTCTCAACGCGTTTCGATGAAGCACCCGCTTCCTGTAATTGTTGTACGGTCGCCGACATCCGTTTGGATAACGGTTTACTCCAAGCCAGATACTGCTTGATGTCATGCGATCGCGACCGACACTGACTCACTCGAGAGAAGCGGTTGTAGAGCTTCTTGCCGGTCTTGAGGTGGTGTTGCCACTGACGCCAATCACCCAGTTGATAGCGCCCGCCAACTGGCCACCTTCGGTCAGCATCTAAGAAGGCGAAGATTGAGCAAATTCGGTCGAAATTCGCAATAAAGCACCGAATAGGTCCCATCTTCAGGTGCCATATGGTAGCTTGCTTTCCCTGTAAAGTCAATCAATTCAAGGAAAATTGCAGTTTAATTGAGTTTTTACACAGATACTAGGTACATAATTCCCATTCTTTTTGGGCATTTGTAACGCAGGTCTCCACCTCATCACTGAAGGATCCCAAGCATTATTCTGATGGTGATCCCCAAAGGATTTTTCCGCCTAGTAAAAACAAGGTATTCGACCTCAGTGCCGTTGAGGTTGGACTGCTTGATAATGACATTTAAAGTTGCCATTAATCAGCTTCAAAAAAGTGAAACTAACCCATACTGGGCCTAAATGCACAACTCAGTAATTCGGATATTTGGTTTTTCCTTTTTCGTCCTCGTTCTACAACCCTTGGTCTCAGCGCATGAACTGAGACCTGGTTATCTCCAACTCATTTCAACCACTGAATCTGAGTATCAGGTGACATGGAAACAACCTACACGGAATTCGCGTACATTAAGTCTGTTTCCAGCCTTTCCATCTGATTGTAGGTTGACCTCAGACAAAACCTCCGTGCTTTCGAGCAACTTCATCACAGATAAATTCACCATTGAATGTAGTTCGACATTGGTCAACCGAGAAATCGGGATTGTCGGACTGGCCAAAACGCTGACGGATGTATACCTTAGAGTCGAATTCTCTTCGCACATCTACTCGACGCTACTGAGACCAGAAAGCCCGTTCACAGTGATTGAAGGACATGCTGAACTACCAACACTCAGCTATCTATGGGTTGGCGTGGAACACCTGATGCTCGGGTTCGACCACCTGTTATTCCTGGTTTGTCTAATGTACCTTGTACCGAGACTCATCAATTTAATCAAAGCGGTCACGGCTTTTACCGTGGCTCACAGT
This sequence comes from Gammaproteobacteria bacterium bin55, assembly GCA_002238665.1. GTDB lineage: Bacteria > Pseudomonadota > Gammaproteobacteria > Pseudomonadales > Azotimanducaceae > Bin55. The sequence goes on along the minus strand of MPMU01000024.1, from coordinate 6,494 downwards.
ATTACTTTGATCCTAGGCGTGCTTGGCTGGTTGCCTGTAGCTTCCGTTCCGATAGAGACAGTGATTGCTCTATCCATTTTCTACTTGGCGTTCGTCGCAACTTACAGTGATCCAGAACGTATTTCCATTCATCAATCGTGGTGGGTGATCTTTGCATTTGGATTGATCCATGGCGCAGGATTCGCGACCGCACTATCCGAATCTGGCTTACCACAAGACGACCTGATACCAGCTCTACTGCTCTTCAATCTCGGCATAGAAATCGCACAAATTGCGTTCATAGCCATCATCTTTACCGCAGTTTATTGCTCTAAGAACTGGCTACGACCAATCCCCATTTGGTGCAAACAATTACCGCTAAGTGCAACTGCTGGAATCGCCGTTTTCTGGTTGTGTGACCGAACGATTCAGTTATTTGGGCCGCTGTTCTAAACCATAGCCTCAATGAGAAATGGACCGTCGGTTGAGTTAGACGCGTCCAAACCGTCAATAAACTGTTCACAGGTGCTTGCACGCATCGCGGGAACTCCCTGTGCTTCTGCAAGCTTTACCCAATCCAATTGAGGATTTGATAGGTCAAATAGGCTTGCGGCTCTCTTCCCTATCTCATTAACGCCCGTGCGAAGGTACTCGACTTCCAATATGTTGTATTGCTGATTTGAGAAGATAACCGTCGTTAAATTGAGATTCTCCCGCGCCGCAGTCCATAAGAACTGGTTCGTGTACATTGCGCCACCATCTCCTAGGAGTGCGAATACTGGCCGATCAGGACATGCCACAGCAGCGCCTACTCCTACTGGGCCTCCATCGCCGATGGATCCACCTGTGAGATTCAGCCATGTGTGACCAACTGCTCTCTGCATAAGTGGGAACGCCGCACCTCCTCCACCGGAATCACCTGTGATGATTGCATCGTCAGGTATCCTGGTAGCCAACATAGTTGCCACACTGCGCACTGAAGTTTCTCCACTAGTAGGCACTTCAGGTCGAGTTCCATTAGCTGGGTCATAGTCTTTCGCACCAAGCGAATCCGCTAGGTTTTGCAATGTGGTAGCAACATCTTCGTGTCGATGCGCTAATTGAAGTACTGCACAATGATCAGGTACCAAATGACTTGGTAAGCTCGGATATGCGAAGAAACTTACGGGTGCGGCACCGCCACAAAGAACAAGCTTTTGAACCGGCTGCAAGAGTTCAATGATCTGCTCAGGAAAATAAGGCAATCGGTGGATCAAGGGAAGATCTGGACCGGATTCGACTCGAGCGGGAAATGTAGGTGTAAACACTCGACACCCCGTCTTCTTGGCTATGCGACCCGCAGACTTTACCCCTTCCTCTGTTAAGCCATTGCCGTCAACGAGAATCATCGTGTCTGAATCAATGACCTGAGCAACCTGCTCTACTTTAGCTGGATCTGCCGCAACCAGATTCTGCGTAATCGGAGGCAAGGACCGTTCTGTGCTCTCACTCCAGGCACAGTCTGCAGGCACGATTAGAGTAGAAATATTGCCTAACGAGTCCGGATGGTTGCTCAGCGTCGACTGAACAGCATCCCACACATCAAGATCCATGCTTGTGGAGGATCGGCTTGTTCTAATCCAGGAAGAAACAGGCTTCGCGACCGCTTCAATGTCTGAGGTCAATGGCGCGTCGTATGCTACGTGATGAATGGCATGATCACCTACGATATTTAATAGTGGTGTAGCTGCCCGACGACAGTTATGGAGGTTTGCAATGCCATTTCCTAAGCCAGCACCTAAATGCAATAGAGTACTTGCCGGTCTACCGCGCATGCGTCCGAAGCCATCAGCCGCGCCAGTGCAGACTCCCTCAAACAGACACAGAATCGCGTGGAAATCTTCAGACCTATCGATGGCTTGAACCATGTGCATCTCTGAGGTTCCAGGATTAGCAAAGCATGTGTCAACACCACAGGAAATTAAAGAGCTTATTAATCGGTCTGCACCATTCACGAATTTTTTCCTCTATCAACAATTAGCATGCAGGTTATGCGAAAAACAGTTTAAGAGCCCAATCCTGTCGCATCACTTATAGGTGATCTAATCCACCGAATGTTCGGTTGTTAACACTGTATGGACTCATCCTTCAGCGCTCGTCCATAGTCATCATCCAGTTCATGTAATGTGTCAAAATTTGCTCATAATTGACCTATAGAATTGCGTTCATCGTCCGAGCATCTTCTGTATCGGATGCCGAACCTTCAAAACTACAGTCTAACTACAGGATGTACAACAGAAAACACGTCCCGACCATATTCGTATCCGATGTCCACCTGGGTACAGAGCTTGCAAGTGCTGAAAAGTTGCTGGATTTCTTGCAATCACATACTTGCGACGAACTATTCCTAGTCGGCGATATTGTGGATGGATGGAGAGGCAAATCCAATTTCCATTGGCCACAATCACATACGGATGTCATTCAAGAGATTGTCCACATGTCGATGCTGGGGACGAAAGTTACCTACGTCACCGGTAACCACGATGAGTTCTTGAGAAGATATTCTGGATTGGAGTTAGGTAGTTTCAAGTTGACCGATGAGGCGGAATACACTACCAAAGCAGGTCAGAAGTTACTGGTGATCCATGGCGATCAGTTTGACTTTGTGTCTAAATCCTCTCGATGGCTCGCAATGGTGGGTGACCTCGGGTATCGATTCTTGTTCAGTATCAATCACTGGTTGAATAAGTGGCGTAGTCGATACGGTTACGAATACTGGTCGCTTTCAGATTGGGCAAAAAGTAGAGTCAAACGAGTCGTTAATTTTCTTGGCAAGTTTGAGAAATTGGTCGCGCAGGAGTGTAACCAACGCGGTTTCCAAGGAATTGTCTGTGGGCACATCCATAAACCTGAAATAAGTGACATTAACGGCACCAAGTATTACAACTGTGGTGATTGGGTGGAATCCTGCAGTGCATTGATCGAGGATGAGACAGGACAACTTGAAATCTATCGTTGGCAAGAGCACGATTCTCAGGTGATCACATTCCCAACCAGTCGGGCAGTTGGCGAATAGACAGGCACATTCGTCTGTGTAGTTCGTTCTAGGTTTGAGTTGGCTGACGAATCAAGTAATCAGTTTTGAAGAACGGAGTGCTAATCAACGAATCTAGTACGCTTATCGTGGGATTGGGTATCTCGGATATGTCTCTAGAGAGCTCTTCACGTCTGTAGTATCCCTAAACACCTCAAAAGGGAGAGATGAGCGAACAAAAGCACCTCGTGCTCGTTTCCGATGCTTGGCTACCGCAAACTAATGGAGTAGTCACGCTCCTATTGCAGCTGATCAAGCAACTCGAGACTTTGGGAATTCGCGCCACGGTCATACACCCAGGCGAGTTTCGGGTAATACAACTCCCAGGTTATAGCGAGGTAGGCATCGTCTGCAACCCGTGGCAACTCGGCAAGAAACTAGTGAGCCTCAGGCCTGATTACATCCACATTCCGGCAGAAGGTCCCTTGGGACTAGCAGCGAGGAGCTTTTGCAAGAAGCATGGATTGCCGTATACAACAGCTCTGCACACGAAACTTCCCGACTATGCCAAAGCCCTTTACGGTATTCCAATCTCTTTAGGCAATGCATACCTACGCTGGTTTCATAAGTTTGCGAATGCCAGAATCGTTCAATCAGAAGGACATAGCCGAGATCTTCAACAAATTGGTCTTACTGAGTTGAGTGTCGTAGGAGGTGGCGTAGATTTAGATGTTTTCCACCCTCAGGAGCTATTACCTAGGCAAAGACCTGTACTTCTCTTCGTGGGACGAGTCAGTAAGGAAAAGCAAGTTGAGCAATTTCTGGAACTTAATCTGGATGCAGAGAAAATCGTTGTCGGCGACGGTCCTCATCGCGCAACCCTGGAAAGGCAATTCCCAAACGCCATATTCAAGGGGTACTTGCGAGGTGAGCCATTAGTAACGGAGTATGCACAAGCAGATTGCTTTGTGTTCCCGTCAACGACTGATACCTTCGGGCTTGTCCTAGTAGAGGCGATGGCATGTGGTACACCCGTTGCGGCATATCCGGTTACCGGGCCAAAGGATCTGGTCAAAGAAGGGATCAATGGCGCTTTGTCTCACTCACTGGAAGATGCTGTAGTCCGAGCATTGAAAGTCGATCGGCAGGGTTGCCAAGCAAGTGTTCAAGAATATGGATGGCAGAATGCCGCGCTGAAATTTTCAAACGTCCTAAGAGAAAGCCAGATTGATTCCTTTCCTCAGAGAGCAACTTGAAATTGGGATATTCTGGTTCTAATCTAGGATAATCTTGGTATAGCGACTTTTCCGATACTGCACAGCGATACTCATATGACCACATACGCATTTTCAACCGTTAGATGCAAAGACGGCAATTTCCAGTCAATGCTTCCTGACCTGGATTCGTTAATAGACAACGAAGATATTTCCCTATGGGGAAAATTCTTCGGTCTCTTCGGTTTAGGTTCAAACGAATTGATTGTTGTGACCTACGGTGCCGTCAGCGACGTGAATGAGCGACTGAACTCACTTGATTCCGTCGACTCGGTAGCCACGCTCCTGCTTGTGCCAACTGCGAGACCAACCACGGATGAGCAACGGACCAAAGAAGGCTTGTATGTGTTTAGAAGATTCGCGGTAAACCACAAAGATGTAGAGGAAATTGCGGACCTTTCCAAGGAGGCTTGGAAGTCATTTGAAAACACAGATGAATATCAAGCAATCCCACAAGCACTCTTTTGTCAAGGAGATCGGTCACAAGAACGGGGTACGATGCTATTGGTCACCTGGTACGATGGACTGAACTCCTGGCAAACTTCTAGAACACCTCCTGGCAATGCGGGTGAAAACTTTCGACGGCGTGGTCAGATTACGTTAAGTACCACGGCGACAGCAACTCGGCTCTTAACCTAATTCGTGCTACTGAACCTTGTCGTCGTCTCCCAGAAATGTGAAACTCTGGCTTGTAGGTCTCTCGCCAAGACTATTTCCGGCGTCCAGTGAGTTGGAAAGTATTGGGAATGTCCTTCTCTCGTAAATCTCGGATCGATCAGTATTACCACACCGCGATCATCTGTACCTCTTACGACACGTCCGGCAGCCTGCACCACACGCGCCATTGAAGGCAAACGATACGCAAACTCAAATCCATTTTCTGAGTGATTTTTGATCTTCTCCAGTTCGACTGATTTTGGAGGCAAAGCCGGACCGACCACGATCACTCCCATGAGAGTTTCGGAGTCATAGTCAATCGATTCAGTAAATACACCACCGGTTACAACCAGTCCAATTCTTTGCTCTTCTTCATTGAGCCATTCGAGAAAATCTGATCGTTCATCCAACGACATATCCCTACTTTGAGCACGAATGAGCGGATCCCCTTGAAAATGCCGCTCAATCAAGTCAAGGTAGACAAACGAAGGAAATGCGACTAGCCAGTTCCCAGTGCAGGTAGATCTGACTTCCTTAATGATGTTGACTATGGAACCAGCAGTCTCATTGCGGTCTTTGTAGTAGGTTGAAACATTAGGAACGACAAACACACCTAATCGCCGGTGCAGGGATGAGGATTGGCTTATTGCTACGTCGCTTTCAAGCCCATGAATCTCGTTATACAGACTGGGTGGTGACAAAGTTGCTGAGATCCGAACTGAGGCGCGATATGCGCTGACGTTTTCTGCGATCCAAGAACTTGGATCTATGCAACGAAGTTGCAATTTGTAGTGATCTTCATCTCGAGCTATTAGCCAGAAATAGGCATCTCTTGAATAACGGTCCTTAGCGGTGAGAAACTGATGAATCACAAAGAAAAAGTCTCTCATCTCGTCGGTCTGGAAATCGGCTCGATTTCGAGGATGCGTGGCTGTCTCTCTGAGTTCAATAAGGTACGTCCAAAACGTATCTAAATCAAACTGGACTTCGGTCTCCTCTTCATTGAATAGAGATTGATCTCCGATACCGGCGATAAATGCAGAAAGTTCAAGCAGTTGATCAGAGAGTTGAGCGTCCGATACGTTTTGTAGTGCACTCTCAACTGTTTGTTGCAGTAACTCACAGCAGAGCATTTCTTTCACCCGCTCACCGAGACGATGAGCCTCGTCAATCAAGAGAACGTTATTGGCAAAGAAGAATGTGTGAATACGAGCAAGCGCTACGAACGGATCAAAAACATAGTTGTAATCGCAAACCACGGCATCCGCCCATTCGGCAGCGTCTAACGACAACTCGAATGGACAGACCTTTGCGGTGCGTGCAACAGCTTCAATGGTGCCTCGGTCCATTGTTTTTCGTTTAAGCAGAATTTCTGTTGCTTCGCGCACCCGATCGAAGTGACCTCTCGCATATTCACACCCTTCAGGTTCACAAGGCATACCTTCCGTGAAGCAGATTCTTTCCTTGGCGATGATGTTTGTATAAGTCAATTCCTCATTTTGTTTTGCGAGAATGGACAGAGTATCCATACCTGTCTGCTGTCCTGTGGTCCGAGCTGTGATGAACACGAT
>MPMU01000023.1 GCA_002238665.1 Gammaproteobacteria bacterium bin55 | reverse complement strand
AAAGCGATCGAGTGCCTGAGATTAATGGAAGAGGCCAAAATTACTTCGTTGGTGATTCTCGAAGAGGACAAACCCAAAGGACTAGTAAGAATGCAGGACTTGGTAGCGGCAGGACTATGACTCAAGACAGAACCAAACACTCTCAGGTAATCGTCGTTTTTCAGACACTTCTTCTTTGCTTAATCCTCGGATTTACCTATTCGCCGCTAGCACAAGATTTAACTGGTAAATGGCTCCTCAATACTGAGGAGACGCAGAAACTACAACCGAGGGTTACCTCGATTGGGAGAAGAGCAAATAGAGTCGATATCAATGTTGGAATCATCCTCCCTACTCCACAGCAATCTGTAGTCACCCCCTCAAAGACCATCAATCCGCCTTTGATTCTCAACTGCTCAATCGCAGAAATCAAGCACTACGGAAACAAAGTCGACCTGACCTGCAATGAAATAGACGTAAAGACATTTCGGATAGGAAACGAACACGGCCGAGTCACTAAGTGGAGAGATAACCTGCTGACTGAACGATATTCCTCTACATCTAGAACAGTTTCCCAACGCTTCAAGTTAAAGCAGGAGAATAAGATGCAGGTTGAGGTGATCATTAAACCCAAAGGTACCAAACGAACACGATTCATCTTGGTCTATGACCGTGACTTAGGTGAACAAGAAGCAAATCCAAATAGCTAGAGTAAATTCATGCCGAATCAATTTAACTTTCCCAGAGATTGGAAGACACCTTATCGATACAGAGACCCTGCGGTTGAGATACTCGATAGGAAATTTGCCAAGTACGTACTTGGAAGTTCAGCGCTGGAGCGGTTATACACCGGTGCTCGGTGGACGGAAGGACCGGTCTGGTTTGGTGACGGAGGCTATTTCCTTTGTAGCGATATTCCAAATGACCGAATACTTCGCTGGGACGAAAGAACCGCGGAAACCACTGTATTCAGATCTCCTGCTAACAATAGCAATGGGCACACCCGTGATCGGCAAGGTCGGTTGGTTTCGTGTGAACATGGAGCACGGCGCGTCACTAGGACAGAACACGACGGCACTATTTCGGTCATCATGGACTCGTTCGATGGCAAGCAACTGAATGCGCCGAACGACATTGTTGTCCACCCAGATGGTGGAATCTGGTTCACTGACCCTGGTTACGGCATCCTTATGAACTACGAAGGCCATAAGGCACCCTTTGAACTACCTACGAGAGTCTATCGAGTCGACGGCGAAACGCTGGAAGCCACTGTTGTAAACGAGTCTCTCGAAAAACCTAACGGACTGTGTTTCTCGCCGGATTATCAGACCTTGTATGTCGTCGATACAGGCGCATCCCATAAACCAGGTCATCCTAGGCATATTCTCGCCTTCAATGTCGTTGAGGGTAAATCACTTACTCGCGAAAGAATGTTCTTTGATATGCAAACCTCGAGCTCAGACGGCATCCGATGCGACGTTGACGGCAACGTGTGGGCGAGCTCAGGCTGGGGAAAACCGGAGGATGATGGTGCATACTGCATTACTGAAGACGGTGAATTAATTGGCAAGATCCACGTTCCTGAATGCGCTGCAAATCTGTGTTTTGGTGGAGTAAAGCGCAATCGCTTATTCATTACCGCGTCACAGTCAATCTACGCGATCTACACAGAAGCTCTAGGAGTACCCTATACCTAGATTTAACCAGAGATCACCAGGAAATCAGTTGGTCGTCAATTCCGATTGACGTTTGTCAGTCCTCATGCTCATGACGACACTGGGACGAAATGGAAACCGTAACTGGATTCTCACAGGCTGCATTTCATCTTCAACGCTAGCCAGCCAAATATTGAATCTACGGACGACATTCCTTTTGTACTCGAATTGGTAAGTACAAACTACAGCATCGCCTGAGTAGTAGTCGTCTCCTAGTCTCAGTTTGGTTTCTCGGGTTTTCTCAGCGTCAAGAAATAGGTGATACGCTTCCTCACCGTCGTGAACCTTGATCTCATCTTCACAATCATCTAACAGTAAAAGCGCGGATATGAGATCTAGACCAATCGGTGCTTCGATTTTCTTCTTCTCACTACCTGTTCGCAGTACTGTAGTTGTATCGTCATTCTTGAGGACTATCTTCTTGATGTGTTTAGTCTTGTTATCGGAGATCACCAGATAATTTTGACTCACCGGTACGCCGTCCACTATCTCGCCGACAGCTGCAAACGACCCTTGCCATTTAAAGAAGTGCTCAATGAACTTGCTAGTCCGCATTTGACCGGAGAATTCGTATAGGCCATCTTGAATGCTCAGTGTCGATTCCAGTGAACCGGCATGCACGAAACTCATCCGTATATCGAAATAGCTAGTCTGGACAAACGACCGAGAACCGGTGCTATCACCAAGACCGAAAGACGCCAACAGTAGTGCGACAACAGCAAATACCTTCTTGCTCAAGATCCAATGGAATTTGATTGCTAATTTCAATCGCGAAACCTACATTTACCTGTACGAATTCTGAGAGTGAATGAATACATGCCTCCAGCACCGGAAACTTTAATCCGTTTTAGAACGTAAGAGTCAGGTTCTGTGAGATTCATTGAAATGCCCTGCTCAGTTGTTAGTCCGAATCGATAACCACTCTCTTCAACTAAATCAACGTCTTCTCTACCGTATATTCCAAAGGGGTACGCAAAACTCTCGACCGAAACTCCAAATTTATTCTCCAGCAGAGACTTCGATTCACGAATTTCTGCAGCTCGTGTTTTTGAATCAGAAGTACGCAAATTTTCGTGTGTAAGGCCGTGCGAACCTATTTCCCATCTGCCGGACGAGATCATGCTTCGTACATCTTCATCTAAGAGTTTCGCTTCTAGCTGGAGTTCCTCATCATCGTGGTGTGCTTTTTTCTTGGATGACCAGCCAACATCGTGCCGACCTTCCGTAAGAAACAACGTTGCTTTTGCATGATATTTAGCGAGCACTGGATCGGCAGTTAGAAAGTTGTCTCGATAGCCATCATCGAACGTGAGTACGACACTTTTTTCGTTCTCAGATACCGGCAATTCTGAGACAAATCTGAACTTCCAGCCATTTTGGGATAACCATCGAATCTGTTTTTCAAATTCGTTGGGTTCAACACGCAGCTTGTTAAAACGCGCTCGAGGCTTATGGTTCGCAACCATGTGATACATCAAAATTCGAGGGTATCTGAACGGAACGGTTGCACGCCACCATCCATATTGAAACGAAAACCATAACGTACCGAAAAAGATTCCAATCAGAAGCAGTTCGGTCACTGCGAAGCTTCCTCATAAAAGGCTAGTGTTTTTCGACACATACTGTCGAGATGAAAATCATGCGACGCAATCTCAGTTTGCGAGTCCAGACATGCCTGAATCGTATTAACCGTCTGTTCAAGTTGATTGGGTGCGACTTTCCCTTGCGGGTATAAACTCGTTAGTAACTCTCCTACACCTCCGTAGTCAAAACCCACCACTGGTGTTCCTAGCGAAAGACTTTCCAGCACTACACGACCAAAGGATTCGGGCTTGTTTGAAAAATTGACGACCAAGTCGCAAAAAGCCATGATGTCTCGTAAATCTGAGCGATGAGGTAGAAACTTTACCGACTGACGAAGTTGATCAGATTTCTCTACTTCAGCCTGCAATGCACTCATGTAGCCTGTATTCCGTTTTTCTGGATCACCCACAATTAAGGCGTTAACCTTGGTACCTTTGTCGTAAAGCGTCTTGACAACGTCCAGAAAAAACTTATGCCCCTTCAGTCGACTGACACGACCGGGTAACATGATCGTCGGTCTACCCTTCTGACAAAGATTGGATTCAAACGTCTCAATCCATTCTCGAGAAGGTCTGTATCCAAGGTAAAAAACAGAAGGATCAATACCTCGATGGATTACACGGATCTTGTTCGTGTCCACTTCTTTGTAATTGGTTTCGACGTACCGCCGCGCGGTCATTGAGACTGCTTCAACTAGCTCCCCTTTACCGACGATGGAGCTATATCTACTCACAGAATGCAACCCATGCACACTTGTTAGGAACCGTGGCCTGAATTTCTCGGGTACACCCTTGTTGGCCAGATAAGCCAACCAAGCAGGCAAGCGCGATCTAGGGTGAACGATATCTGGTTTCAGTTCTTGGAACAATCGACGCAGTCGATGAATACTCCTCAAAGATTGAATTGATTTATCGCCAACTCGCATTAATAAATGTGTAGAGCCTTCGTCCAATAGCTGCGAAACCAGCCTTCCGCCTTGAGAGACCACGATACTGTCGACATTGTGATCTACTAGATAATTCGCTACTTCCAGAGTACCTCGCTCGACTCCTCCACCTTCAAGCCGCGGCAGAATTTGGATGACCTTCATGGTCATTCATAGCTCTCTATTGGCCGTAATGCGGAGCATTTTTTAGGAATTCCAGTTCCTCTTCCGTAGATTCACGGCCAAGAATCTCGTTACGATGTGGAAATCTACCAAAGCGTGCAATGATGTTCTTGTGCTCTTCAAAGTAACTCAGAGAAATATCGATATATCCCTTCCAATTAGGACTGCAAGACTTGCGCATTGATTTAACGCGGTCTATGAGGAATTCCTGGTCGGTAAGTGATTCACTGTGATGCAGTGGGTGATACAGAACCAATCTTTCAGCAATACTCAATTCGTCGTCGAAAGTAGCCGCCATACAACGCATTGCGATCGCTCGCGCTAGTGGGTCTTGCGCGAACGCGCGAGGCGTTCGTCTATAAATGTGTCGAGAAAACTGATCAAGAAGGACGACTAACGCTAGTCCTCCCTTTGGATTCTCGGCCCAATGTAAAGTTGTCTCCAGGATGGCATTCTGTAGATCATTTCCGAACCGCTGCTCAATCTCCTGGTCTAATTTCGCTCCGCCTCTATACCAAAGTTTGGACTGCTTTTCTATCCGGGTCAGGTCTTCTGGGTTCTCACCAAACCAGAAGGTCAAAATCCCCTGAATCGATGCTTGGTCTTCTACTAAACTCACACCGAAATTTTAAGACTGATGCCCTGTTTGCTACGGGTCACAATATTCAACTACTTTAAGATTAATCGCTGAAGAATTCATGATGGCTGTCCAAATCGAATCTAACAGGCGACAAATCAGGCGACAAATCTACGCCATCGCGCCGCTCGCTTAGCCGCATGCAAATCACTAGGGCATTTGCCTTTCGGGACTTCCGATTCCTCTGGATCTCCAGCTTAACTGCTTCGTTTGCCATGCAAATGCAGATTGTTGCGCGCGGCTGGTTAACCTATGAGATGACCGATTCAGCCATTGCGCTGAGCATGGTAATGTTGTCGTTTATGGCACCTTCTGTGGTCTTTTCTCTACTCGGTGGTGTACTTGCGGATCGGATGCGCAAGAAACCGATCATGCTCATCTCGCAAGCACTCAACACAGTTCTGACCGGCGCACTTGCCTGGATCATCTTCACGGATCAGGTCACATTCATGCACTTCATCTATTTTGGACTGTTCAATGGCACTGTGCTGTCTCTCAGTATGCCTGCTCGGAGCACGATCATTCCTGAAATCGTAGGTCGAAAAGTGGTGGTCAATGCCATGGCGTTGTCGAGTGCAACGTTCAATCTATCCAGAATTATGGGGCCTGCAATTGCCGGATTACTCATAGGCTTTTTAGCGGCAGGTGACACGGCTTCCCGACAGGGAGTAGGTATTGTCTTCTTTGTAATTACTGGACTTTACTTCCTTTCAGTGATTGGTACCGCGCTTCTCCGTTATGAAGGCAAACCAGTTGCAAACGCCGATGCACAACCTGTTTTATCCGATATTACTGAGGGGCTGCGTTACATCCTGCATGATCGACTGATTATGGGAATACTGCTGATGGGTCTTATCCCGATGACCTTTGGATTCGCTGCTTCTTTTCTGCTACCAGTCTTCAATTCAGAAGTGATTCATGGCGGTCCAGAACAGTTAGGATTTCTCGTCACGGCTACAGGACTTGGCGCATTAGCAGGATCGCTTACGCTCGCGCAAATCGGTGACACGCGAGCCAAAGGTCGGATATTGGTCTACTCGGGCTATTGCTGGGCGATCGCGTTGATCTTCTTCAGCATGTCGACTAATTTCTATCTAGCGATGTTCTTCAGCCTGTTTACAGGTCTTTTTGGATCCGTCATGGGTTCAATGAATATGAGCATGTTGCAATTGGTAGTACCTCAATACATTCGTGGACGAATCATGGCAATCAACTGGATGATTCACGGATTGATGCCGATCGGGATGGTGCCAATTGCCTTAATCGCAGAATGGTGGACGATACAACATGCGATATTCATTAGTGCGATAATGGTATTGGTCAGTGTTTGGTTGATCCGGTACTTCTATTCCGAAGTCAGAAAAGTTGGTAGAACTGATGACGAGGAATTTATCAAGAACCTGCAAAGCACAATCAAACCAAAATACTCACGTCAGACCGAATTAAGAAATTGACCGGCTAACCGCTAAATCTACATAAGAACAAGGGAACTTTCGTGGAACTCAATCTAGCCCAAATCAATGAGGCAATAAGTCAGGCTTATCCAACTCGGGAAGCAATAGTTTTTCGAGATAAGCGTTTTACATATGGGGAATTCGAGCAGAGGACTCGGCAATTGGCAAACCTACTCATCTCCCATGGGTTCGGTTGTCACAATCCTCGTTCATCGCTCGAAAATTGGAAATCAGGCCAGGACCATCTTGGTCTGTACATGTACAACTGCAACGAATATCTTGAAGGTATGCTTGGTGCGTTTAAGGCGCGCGTTGCACCGTTCAATATCAACTATCGCTACGTTGACGAAGAACTCATCTACCTTCTGAACAATGCAAACACCAAAGTGTTGGTTTTCCACACCTCTCTCGCCGATCGCGTGCAGTCGATTCGAGATAAAGTGCCGTCGATTCGATTGTTCATCCAAGTGCACGATGAAGAAGGCGAAATCATCCCTGATGCGATCGAGTACGAGAACTCAATCGCATCTTGTTCTGCAACAAAACCAGATGTTGAGTTAGATCCAGACGACCTATACATCCTTTACACAGGCGGCACCACTGGTATGCCCAAAGGGGTATTGTGGCGTCAGCACGATATCTTGATCGCAGCATTGGGCGGGAGACGATCGAACGGTGAGATTCTGGATTCAGTTGAGGAATTTGTGGCACGGGCCAATCGTAGCGTACGGGTGTCTATGCCAGCACCACCTTTTATGCATGGGGCAGGTACATGGAACTCTCTACAAACGTTTAACTCAGGCGGAACGAATGTAATTCAGGATAACGTGCGGAAGTTCGATGCCGAATCGGTACTCGACGTTATCGAGAAGGAACGAGTTGAAAATCTTATGTTGGTCGGCGACGCGTTCGGACGACCTCTGGCAGATGCTTTGGAAAACTCTACTAGAGACCTCTCATGCTTGAGAAACGTGATCACCGGTGGTGCGATCATGACTTCGACAACTAAAGAAGATCTAATCAACCATCTTCCTAACTTAAACATCATTGATACTGCTGGATCCTCTGAAACCGGAGGACAAGGCACGCACGTCAGCAGCAAGAAAAATGGTGTTTCAACGGGTAGCTTCAATCTCTCCGATCTGAATGTGGTGCTGTCCGAAGATCGTTCAGAAATTCTCGATGCAGGCCATGAAGGACTTGGTTGGTGGGCACGCGGTGGTAATATCCCGTTAGGTTATCTAGACGATCAGAATAAAACTGAAGACACGTTTCCGACCGTTAAGGGTGTGCGATACTCCGTCCCCGGCGATAAAGTCCGATTACTCGCGGATGGCTCTTTGGAACTTCATGGTAGAGAGTCCGTAACCATTAACTCCGGTGGCGAAAAGATCTTTGCGGAAGAAGTCGAACAGGCACTTAAGCATCATCCAGACGTATTCGATTCAGTAGTTGCAGGTAGAAAATCAGAGCGTTGGGGAAGCGAAGTAGTCGCAATCGTTCAACTGCGCGAAGGTCGATCTAAAGATTTGGATAGTCTTCGAGAAGAATGCGAAAAACACATCGCTAGGTACAAGCTACCGAAGGATTTCGTGTTTGTGGATGAAGTGTTTCGAAGCCCTAGTGGAAAAGCAGACTACAAGTGGGCTAAACGCATAGTTGATCCAAGTAGCTAGATCCGAACCCAGAGTACACACCGTACTCTGATGGAAAGTAACTTCCCCGCTCTCGACGGGGATACAGTCGTTGGTGTTATCGGACTAGGTTATGTAGGGCTACCTCTTGCCATAGCCTTTACCGAGCACTTTGTTGTTTACGGCATTGACAGCGACACAGAGAGGATTACTGCGCTACAACGAGGTGAAGACCGTTCGGGTACCATCTCCTCAGCTAGCTTCATTACTGAAAATGATTATCTGTATCTCTATGCAGACAGTGAATCAATCAGGTATTGCGACGTTGTTTTGGTCACAGTGCCGACACCTATCACCAAGGAAAACAATCCTGACCTGAGAGCCCTAAAGGAGGCAAGTACCGCCATTGGTCGACACATTCAACCTGGCACGGTCGTTGTTTTTGAATCGACGGTATATCCGGGTGTTACCGAGGATGTTTGTGCGCCGATAATCGAGAAAGAGTCCAAATTAAGGCTAAACGTCGAGTTCTTCGTTGGATATAGCCCAGAACGAATCAATCCAGGGGACTCGCAACACCGTCTAGACAACGTCGTGAAGTTAGTTAGCGGCTCAACTCCAGAGGTCACAGAATTTGTCGCAGAGCTGTACGAGCACATCGTTAAAGCCGGCGTTTACCGGACTCCAACAATTAAAGTTGCTGAAGCCGCAAAAGTGATCGAGAATGTACAACGAGACGTGAATATTGCCGTAGTCAATGAGTTTGCTCAGTTATTTCACCAAATTGGACTTGATTCTGGCGACATACTGAACGCAGCAGCCACGAAATGGAACTTTTTACCCTTTCGCCCAGGACTCGTAGGTGGACATTGCATCGGTGTTGATCCCTACTACCTCACGTATAGAGCGAAGCAAAGTGGGTATGCCGCGGAGGTGATTCTCGCTGGCAGAATGAGGAACAACAGCATTCCCCAGCACATCGCAAATCGAATTTCTGAATCACTTCAGACGCGAGACAAACTAATAGGAAAGTGTCGCGTTCTAGTAATGGGACTGACGTTTAAAGAAGACATTCCGGATGTACGCAACAGTAAAGCCATTGAAGTGGCTGAAGCTCTGAATGAATTAGGAGCTTCAGTGGATTGCTTTGATCCTCTTGCTGACTTGAGCAAACATGATCTAGAGGAATCAATCCAACACGTAAAGAAGCCTCAAGAAGGTGCATACGATGCAATCGTTGTGGCTGTGGCTCACACTGCATTTAAACGTCTCGGTGTGGAACAAATACGTCGATTTGGTATCTCAGATGAGGTTGTAATATTTGATGTTCAACACGCGTTCGACAGGCAATTGATTACAGATCGGTTATAGGCAGTAGTACGTGACCCAAACCAATCAAGTTTTAAAATGGTTTCCTTCCGGAGAGGTGGCTGAGTGGTCGAAAGCACTGGTCTTGAAAACCAGCGAGGTTAACGCCTCCCAGGGTTCGAATCCCTGCCTCTCCGCCACACTTATAGTTCTGCTTTGAGTTAGAATTATTGATTGACGCGAAATTATTGTTTAGCTCCAAATTCAAATTCGTCTATTTAAAACAAGTAGGTGTCCATTAAATTTATTTTAATCCTAACCTAGTAATCTCTAAAATTGTTTCATATTTTGTTTTCTACATTTTTCAAATTGCTAAGACTTAGAAATACTTGATACGACATATTTGTTATTTAGTTGCAGATTCTTTTTTGAAAAAGTTGAGTTAGTTCAAGATTTCTTACTAACAATGACAAAGAGGCCCTGCGTATTCCTCAATGTCGATAAGGTGTTCTCATTCGGTACCCTTCTCAGTTCTTGATTGAATATACAAAGCCCACAGAACCAGATACTGTATGAATTTCGGATTTCTGGTGCTGGGCTCACCTTTTAGTTCATATTCCTGCCACACCGCGTTGGATATAGTGTCTGCTTGCCTTAAAGAAGGACATTCTGTTCATCGAGTCTTTTTCTATCAAGATGCAGTACTAATCGGTAATAAACACATCGAATCAGTAAATTCGTCAGATAGATGTCAGGAATCTTGGCAGTCCTTGCAAAGAGAGTACGACTTGGATCTCACCCTCTGTATCTCTGCTGCACAGCGGCGAGGTATTAGCGAACTAAAACAAAGTGATAATGTTGCAGAAGGCTTCTGCATCAGCGGTTTGGGTCAATTGATTGAAGCTACACTGGTGTGTGATCGCATAGTAACGGTTCCATGAGCGCTCAATCCGTCTTGTATTGTTTCACAAACTATCCGTCTCCAACTTCGGCAGAATATTTAGATATAGCCTTGACTTCAACTGTCTTCGATCAAAAAACAACAATTGTTTTCATTGATGAAGGTGTACATCACCTGTTAGCCGGATCGGAATCAGAAAGACCCACCGATTTCCAAAAATCCTTGGACGGTTTACGGCTAATGGACGAAATACCTATTTATGTTAGCAAAGCTAGTATTAATAAAAATGAAAAAATATTTTTACCGTTACCGGAATTTGTAGAAATAAAGCCGGACTCGTTTATTTCTTATTTACTTAATTCAACTGATCAAATTTTTTGTTTCTGATGATCCATTTAATATTTTCAAATTCCGGATGGAAAAAATGTAAAAGCTATATTTCAACTGGAGATGAAATAGTTTTTCTAGAAGATGGTTGTTATGTTGCACACCCCATTGACCAAGTGAACTCATATATATTGGCTGAACATGCAAATGAGAGATCAGTCAAGGATACAGAAGAAATGACTAAGTGCGACATGTCGCACTTAGTACAACTACTGACCCAGCATGAAAAATCAATTTCATGGAAGTAGTCAGATTTGATTGTGACGGCTATCTAGTCTCTGGTACTTGGGATGTGCAGGTGGCAAAGAATGTCGCCAGACAATTGGATGTAGAACTCACCGAGGATCATTGGAACATTATTGAATGTGTGAGGTGCTACTGGGTGGTAAGCGGAAGAAGTCCTTCTATGAGACCTCTCGTGAAATTGATACAGAATCACCTAGGACGGGAACTAGGAAACAGTATTACTCTCAGTCGATTGTTTCCGCCACCCACATCCGGATGCGTCGCTAAAATCAGCGGCACACCAAAACCCTCAGACTGTTTGTAAATCTAAATAGGAACATAGATGCCCTCTCGAAGAAAACTCATCGAAATGACTGATGAGGAGCGTGACGAATACATTGCAAATGCCCACACCTTGATCATCGTATCGAATGGCAAAAACGGATACCCTCACCCGATGCCAATGTGGTTTGCAGTCGATGACGACGGCTCGCTAATTTGCACGACTTTTGTGAAGAGCCAAAAAGTACTGAATTGGCAGAGAGACCCGAAAGCTAGTCTCCTAATTGAATCAGGACAAGCGTATAACGAACTTCGTGGTGTGGTTGTCTATGCGGAAACTGAATTGAACTCTGACCAGAAGAGCGTTGTCGACACACTGGTGAAAATCAATTCCAAAGGGCGAGATCTTAATAGTGAGCAACTAGAACGATTGAGAAGCTCAGTCGCCTCAACAGCAGGTAAGAGGATTCAATTGAAATTCAAGCCGAGCAGATATGTGACGTGGGATCACACGAAGTTGGAAGGTAAGTACTAGAACGGTTTCGCGAGTTGGTTCTTGGTATGAACTAGCGCTGGATTTTCATATCAACTGCTCATAAGCAAGAATTCTGTTCTGCCGATGTTTTTAGCAAAAGTAAATCAAGCGATGAAACCGCGGCTATGAGCTTCCTACGTTTAGATGTAGCATGGACGAAGTGCTAAAGCCACTCTAACTGCAAATGTCAGACCAAAAAGAGACTGCAGATTCTCAAACTTCGGACGAATTGAAGTTTCAACTTCGATTAACGCTTTCAGATCATTACTCAGGCTTGATTCAGAGACAACAAGAGGATGGTGAACTAACACGTCTGAAAAACACTCTTTCAAACCACCGTGCAGAGATGGTGTGTCAGTACGATGCGTTCTCAGATTACTGTGCGGAATCTGAGGTTCGAGGAGAAATCAATACAGCACTCTATCGTTGGACGAAAGACACTATCAATGACCAGTCCAAGAAAGCCAAGTACCTAAAGATTTTCACCATTTATGTTGGAGGTGAATCCGTATACGGTAGTGAAATCGCTGATAGGTTAGAGAGAGATTTGCAACCACTGGCCTCGCGAAGGATCATAGAGACCATTTCGCGATATGACAACGATCCTACGAGCAATCCTCAACCCCCGAAGAAATATCTGTCTTAGGTCAAACCAAGTTCTTGTGCCTGATTCGCAGAGGACACCTATACACACTAACGTAGCTTGTTCAACTCCACATCAGGCAATTGATCGACCAGTAAACAATACTGTGCATCAAACTCGTAGAAATTCAACGAAAAGGCTACCACTCTAGGATCGAATGCATGACTCTCGTATTTGACAAACCTTAAATCCGCTCGCTCCAAAGCTCTTTGACCTTTATATTGACTCAATTGAATTAGCTCTTTTTCAAGTCCCTATTCACCAGAATCAAGTTTCAATAACAGACGATAAAGCGTCCGATCGAAGCGTCGGGTCCAATACCTTACTGGTCTACAGATCCCGTCCAGCCTCAGGGATCGTTCTGCTCTGTTAAGAATCAGCTCTTCCTTTTCTCATTTTTTTGTTTTGAAAACACTCCGTACCGTCATTGGATCTCTGCTCCGAATTCTTCGTCAATCTCAAACAAATCAGGCGATGAGCGATGAACGCCAATGACGTGTTCCATCAGAAGTATCACGAGCTGTTCCCCATTCATCAGTGCAATAGGAGTCTTGTCTGCTTGTTCCGCTTCCTGTTTAGCGCCTGGACTGAAATCACTGGTAGTGATTATCAGGCCCTGCTCGTGTGCTCCCAAGCTACCGCGCACTTGCTGCACGACCGGAGCCTGGATATTGTTTCTGAGCTTCCATTTCTTGACCTGGACGGCCATTTTGATACGGACCACATCACCGACAACCAAGGTGCCACGGACGTCGATACCTCCGTCGCCGCTGAGCTTGGTCACCTCGACCTTCTCAAAGCCCATCTCCGCCAGTAACTGCGAGATGAGTCCCTCAAACTCACCAGGTTTCATGGCTAGCAGACGGTCACGTAGAGCCTCTCGGACTTGCTGGTTGTGATGCTCGATTTGAAACGCTAGACCGTCACCCATCCATTGACTTAAGCCCACATAGCCTCGACCATGTTGAACAAACCGGGGAAGGTCGCCACGTTTTTGCTGGCTCTTGATTTCGCTGATCACCTGAGCATACATGGTTGCCTCAGGAGTCTTTCCACTGGAAACTAGCCATCCTTTCCTAAGAGCTTTCTCAGTGATTTTCCTGTAGTGCATGGGTTTCTTACCGCCAAACTCCTCAAGTACCTTTTGAGCACAATCGGCAAAGGTGAAGCCCTCAATTACCGAGATATTCTGAAGAGCAAAGGTCTTGGACGATACTTTCACGAATGCTGATTTATCCCCATTTCTCTTGATGTCTGAGTAAATATGAGCGCCAACCGAGGCCTCTGGAGTCTTGCTTCTGGATTTCCACAGACCCTCATCGATAATCCTTCTAGCGATCTCATTTACTTGAAGGGGCATTCCCGCGGATCGTAAGACTTCAATGGCTGCTTCGCGAATAGTCATGGCCTAGTCTCTCCATTCTTTGGGCGTGTTTCTATATGGGTAGAAAGCGTGACTCGGTCTTCTGGTGGATGAACGGAAAAGGGTACTATTTGAATCTCCTTTTGCGCCCCCACGATTGACGTATCCCCTATTTGATTAGTTCCAGTCATGCTTAGCCTGCTTGTTTTTTTTAACTGTAATTATCCTCTGGGTTTCGTCCAATTCCTTCTTAAAAGTGAAACCCACTAAATCAGGTCTTGCTCCTCTCGTGTGTCGTCACCTTTACAACCTAAATAAGGCATTGCTCTCGTGACACGTTCAGTTTCATGTTCTAGATGGGGTTTAATCAGCATCTCCCGGCAAAGAAGGGTACTTACCGGATTAGTGTTCAGGCTATCACATAACACAAACTTTAGACATGCCTATTCAACACTGAAACGTGTGCTACTGATGCTGTCTTATCTGCCATCTGTTTAACCAACGTCTCAGCGAAGTCACCTCGCGCTGTCATTTACCTACCCGTCGCCGAATCGTGGAAATCTGAAATGTGTGGAATATATGACAAATGATATTTTGCAGGTACATCCGCGAACAACGCGAAACACCGTATTCACAGGACCGGCGATTTTCCCTTCGGCAGATCGTCCAGCGAATTGGTGTGGAGGTCGCCTACCTCAGCAAAATGGAGCGAGGTGATTGGGTACTGCCGCCCGAAGCAATAATGCAATCGCTAGTTTTCCTCGAACAATGAAGAATAGCTCTGTCGGAGTAGGTTTTTCTGTACCTTGCCCATTGCATTCTTAGGTAAGTCGCCTACAGAGATCACGGCTTTTGGGTGTTTATAGGAAGCAACCTTCTCTCTGAGAAAATCACGTACTGCGTCCAGGGTGATTGGCTCCTCAGAAACGACTACGACTACCACCCCTTCCCCGAAGTCAGGATGAGGTACGCCAATAATCGCATTCTCCTCTACACCTTCCATCTCATCAATGAGTGTCTCTATTTCTGCTGGATACACATTTAATCCACCTGATATGACTAGGTCCTTTTCTCTACCGACAATAAAGACTCGCCCTTCGTCGTTCTTATATCCCATATCTCCGGTCTTGAAATAACTGTCGGTAGTAAACTCCTCTCGAGTCTTCTCAGGCATCCGCCAATATCCCGCGAACACGTTAGGTCCTTTAACCTCAATCTCTCCCACCCAATCAGACGAAGATTGATTCCCTTCTTTGTCGACGATTCGAACAGCCACACCATCCAATGGGAATCCCACAGAGCCTGCAACCCTCTCGCCTTTGAGTGGATTTGATGTGATCATCCCAGTCTCTGTCATTCCGTATCTTTCCAAGATTCTCTTATCAGTACGATCAAAAAATGAATTGAAGGTTTGTTCAGAGAGAGGAGCCGATCCAGAGATAAAAAGTCGCATTGCTTTAAACGCTTTGTGACTAAAACCTTGCTCTTTGAGAAGCCTAATGTAGTACGTCGGTACTCCCATGAGTACCGTTGCATGTGGCATTCTCCGAATAATCTGCTCCAGATCGAATGTGCGAAAAAACCACATGGATGTTCCAGAGAGCAACACGCAGTGAATGGCAACAAATAATCCATGCACATGGTAGATAGGCAAGGCATGGAGCAAGACATCAGTGCGTTCCCACCCCCAAGTCTTAAGTAGCGTTTCTGCGTTAGATCTCAGGTTTCGATGACTGAGCATCGCGCCTTTGGCACGACCTGTTGTACCAGACGTGTAGAGAATGGCCGCTATGTCAGCGTCAGATCGAATCATAATTTCGGAATATGCGCTGTGACTACGTACCTGGGAGACAAACTCGCATTCCGATGAACTCAGTACAAAACAATCAATTCCATAGTTGGTCAAGGAGCTTGGTTCATCTTTCAGCACGAGAACTTTCGGTTCGGTGTCTTCCACGACATACTGAATTTCTGTCGCTGTAGCGCTTGTATTCACCGGCACATAGATCGTTCCCATTTGAAGGCATGCGAGGTAAAGCGCTAACGCTTCAGGGCACTTCTCACATTGAACTACCACTCGGTCATTAACTTGGATTCCTTGACTTCTGAGAAAACCTGCGAAGTGAAAAGTACATTGGAATAGTTGCTCGTATGTCCAATAACTGCCATCATCAAGCAACAAGCACTTCTTATCTCGATTCTGTGCTACTACTTCGTGTAGGTGGTGGAAGAAATTTACGTCTGCTTCGACTTTATCCATGATTTAAGCTTCAACAACCTCGATGTAGTTCAACCCATTCATGCCTACCAAACCTCTTTGGAAACCATCCGACTTAAAAGTCAAAAACAGTCAACTTTACAAATTCGCCTGTAACCTGAGATTGTCGGACCTTGACTATGACTCAATCCATGAATGGAGCATAGAACATAACGAAGAATTTTGGAAAGAGGTTTGGCAATTTTGTGGTGTGGAAGGAAATATAGGAAGCAATACCCTCTCGAATCCAGTTGACTTCATCGATAGTCAATGGTTCCCAGAAGCAAGCTTGAATTTTGCAGAAAATCTGCTGAAGTTTCGGGATAATGCCACTGCTCTGATCGCGGTCAACGAAAAGAAAGAACGACGTGAGTGTTCGTATCAGGACTTGTATGAACGAGCATCGAAGTTTGCTTGTTATCTCAGATCCATTGGTATCGAAGCGGGGGACCGAGTTGTCTCCTGGCTCCCCAACACCATTGAAACTGTCGTGGCGATGTTAGGGACGACGAGTATCGGCGCAGTGTGGTCCTCGTGTTCTCCTGATTTTGGTGTAGAAGGAGCACTAGACCGTTTTGGACAAATCGAACCCAAAGTACTCATAGCTGTTAAGTCCTATCAATATAACGGACGGATTTTCGACGTTGAAGATAACGTCAGGCAAGTTGCCAACAATATTCCGAGCATTCAGCATACCATCTGGTTTGATCCTGACCATCCAGACGACTTTGATCGAATTGATGAAACCACCGCAGAGGATTTTGAGTTTTGTCAGTTTCCCTTTGACCATCCACTCTACATTATGTACTCATCGGGCACAACTGGTAAACCTAAGTGCATCGTTCATGGTGCAGGAGGGACCTTACTTCAACATCTTAAGGAACACCGTTTACATGTTGATTTGACAAGAAAAGATACGCTCTTTTTCTTCACCACTACAGGATGGATGATGTGGAACTGGTTGGTGTCTGCACTTGCAACTGGATGCAAAGTAATCCTATTCGACGGTGCTCCGTTCCATCCCAAACCACATTCCATGCTACGGTATATTGAAAAGGAACAGATCTCTGTTTTTGGCGTAGGAGCTAAGTACATCTCAAGCCTCGAAAAGTTCAAAGTAGTACCAAGTCAGAAGTACGACCTTAGCTCTTTGAGATCAATCCTCTCTACGGGCTCACCCTTGTCCCATGAATCCTATAGATACGTCTACAAATCTGTGAAGGAAGACGTTTGGCTTGCCTCTATTTCGGGGGGTACCGACCTGATCTCGTGCTTTGTCTTAGGTAATCCTCTCTCACCGGTCTACGAGGGACAAATTCAAGGTCCCGGTCTAGGGATGGCAGTGGATGTCCTTGATAGCGAGGGGAAACCCGTGAAAGATCAACGCGGCGAATTGGTCTGTAAATCGACATTTCCTAGCAAGCCACTTTACTTTTGGGAGGATGAGAACAACGAGCGATATACCGAAGCGTACTTTTCCACGTATGGCAACATTTGGAATCACGGTGATTTTGCGGAAATTGATTCAGAAACAGGAGGGTATTTAATACACGGCAGATCAGACGCTGTATTAAATCCAGGAGGAGTGCGAATTGGTACCGCAGAAATCTATCGTCAGATTGAGGGAATCCAGAGCGTAAAAGATGCTGTTTGCGTTGGTCAGGAATGGCGAGATGACACTCGCGTGATTCTGTTTGTCGTCATGCAGGATGGATTTCCATTGACTTCTGAAGTCAAAACGGAAATCAAGCAACGAATCCGCGCTCACGCAAGTCCACGCCACGTACCTTCAAAGATCATCGCGGTAAACGATATTCCTATAACCCGGTCTGGAAAACTCGCGGAAATCGCCGTGCGTGAAGCCATCCATGGCCGCGAAGTCAAAAATACGACCGCGCTAGCGAATCCAGAGTCTCTGGCAGAATATGTAAATCTAGCGGAATTAGCGCGCTAGTTACGCGGCCTCTACAGCCAAGTTTTGCCACTTTATTGGACCAGTCTTATGGACAGAATTACCCTCTGCATCGACAGCCACAACGACGGGCATGTCCTCTACGACGAACTCGTAGATTCCTTCCATTTTTAAATCTTCAAAGGCAAGTAACTTCGCACTTTTAATAGCCTGAGATACCAGGTACGCAGCGCCACCTACAGCGATTAGGGAGACAGCACCGTACTCTCTAATAACCTCGATAGCTTCGTCGCCTCTTTCTGCTTTGCCAATCATTCCTATGATCCCTACATCCCTCAACATCGTTCTCGTGAACTTATCCATTCTTGTGGCGGTAGTTGGCCCCGCAGGACCCACTACTTCGTTCCCAACTGGATCTACCGGTCCAACGTAGTAGATGAATCGATTTGTGAAATCGACAGGCAATTCTTCGCCATTTGCTACCATCTGGCTGATTCTGTTGTGTGCTGCATCTCTTCCCGTCAGGATACTGCCAGACAACAATAAGGTCTCTCCTGCTTGCCACGTCGATAGGTCATGCTTTGTAATGTTATCTACGTTCACCGATCGCATGGACTCGCCGGTGTCCATTGCTATTTCAGGCCACAAATCAAGATTCGGAGGCGTGAATTCTGCTGGTCCAGACCCATCAAGCGTGAAATCAATATGTCTAGTGGCAGTACAGTTTGGGATCACCGCAACCGGCTTATTCGCAGCGTGCGTTGGGAAATCCTTCACCTTTACATCCAAGACGGTAGTTAATCCGCCTAGACCTTGAGCACCAATGCCGAGATTATTGACTCGGTCGTAGATTTCCAGCCTCAATTCCTCGGATCGATTAGAAGCACCGCGTTCTTGCAATTCTTTTATGTTGATTGGCTCCATCATGGCTTCCTTCGCGAGCACCATCGCCTTCTCAGGTGTACCGCCGATTCCGATCCCCAGGATACCTGGCGGACACCAGCCCGAACCCATAGTCGGGACCATATCAAGAACCCAATCCACGACAGAATCGGACGGATTCAAGACGGTGAACTTAGCTTTTGCCTCCGAGCCTCCACCCTTAGCCGCAACTTCAAACTTAATCTCCTCACCCGCCACGATTTTGGTGTGTATTACCGCTGGTGCATTATGACCGGTATTTTTACGTGCACCATCTGGGTCCACGAGTACAGATCCACGTAGAGGATTAGCCACATCCAAATATGCCTTCTTTACACCTTCGTTTATCCAAGACTCGAAGTCGCCGTCGCCTTCAAACTTAACGTCCATGCCCACTTCTGCGAACACGATCACGATCCCCGTATCCTGGCAGATCGGTCGTTTACCTAGTGCACACATTCTGGAATTGATCAATACCTGTTTTAGAGCGTTCTTGGCTGCTTCCGATTCTTCCTTGTCGTACGCTTCAACCATCGCACTGATAAAGTCTTCAGGGTGGTAGTAGGAGATATACTGGAGCGCTGATGCAATACTCTCAGTAATGTGATGTTGAGTAATTACGTTCATTTGAAATTCAGCAAATTGGATTTTGGATTCTGGTCGGCTTCACAGGTTAAACTCTAAATAAGGTCGTAGGAGATGACGTGAGCGAATCGGATTTATTTGTCGAAAAATCCCTAAAACTTGAGACAGGTACGATTTCCTATTTAGAAGCAGGGAATGGTCCTACTGTTGTCTGCCTTCACCACAGTTGGGGCAGTGTTGGAGCCATACGCCTCCACGAACTTCTTGCACAGTCCTATCGTCTGATCGTACCTGACATGCCAGGATGGGGTGCGTCAGAACGCCCGCTATGGGCAAGAGACGTGAGAGATATCTCGATTCTCTGCGGACATTTCATAAACCAGTTAGACACACCACAAGTCCATTTGATTGGGTTCGGTTTTGGTGGCTACGTCGCCGCCGAATTGGCAGTTATGAATTCACAAATCCTAGATTCTTTGACCTTAATCGGTGCACCTGGACTCTTCCCAAGGGAAGGTGAAATCCTGGATCAAATGATGTTTTCGCATCGGCAGTACGTCAAAGAGAGTTTCGTTGACGAAGCGACCTTTATCGAACAGTTCGGCGAAGAACCCTCTCAAGCAATTCGAGATGTTTGGGATCACTCAAGAGAAATGACTGCCCGAGTAGCGTGGAAGCCGTATTTCTTCAATCGACGACTTGAACCAATGCTCGCAAACCTAAAAACAAACACACTACTGATCTGGGGAGCGTCCGATAAGGTCGTGCCAAGGTCAGTGGCAGAGCAATATCTCAAGCAACTGCCGAATTCTAATCTTCACGTTCTACCCAATGCAGGACATCTTTTAGAGCTCGAATGGCCTGAAAAAGTGGAAACACTCATCTCTGAGCACATCAATCTCAATATCTAAACAGTAGAAAGGACTCAATCATGTTCGTTGGATATTTCACTGAGCGACCATACCAAGACCCTAATTCCGGCTACTTCGGCGCTACGGGACGTTCAATCACCGATTTAACCATGTCCAATGCGTCCTATAACCCGAAGCTAGGTGCACACCTCTATAACCGTTATCTAGACGAAAAAATCTTCGCCGAAGAAATGGGTTTCGATGGTCTGATGCTAAATGAGCATCATTCAACACCGTTTTGCATGGGTGGTGTCATGAATCTTGAGGCAGCGATTCTGGCAAGGATTACTAAACGCGCGAAGATCGTGCTACTTGGAAATATCCTACCTATTTGGGACGATCCTCTCTTCCTCGCGGAGGAACTCGCAGAAATCGACATGATCAGTCGCGGAAGATTGGTCACGGGTTGGGTTCGAGGCACTGGACGAGAAAGTGTCGCACACAATGCAGTGGCTCCTTATAACTGGGAACGGTTCCAGGAGGCACATGACTTCATAATAGACGCATGGACAAGACCAGGACCCTTCAGATGGGAAGGTGAACATTACCAATTTAGATACGTCAATCCTTGGTCAAGACCTTATCAGGACCCACATCCGCCGATCTGGATCCCGGGCGTAATGAGCCGCAATACAGTTGCGTGGGCCGCAAGGCAACGGTATCCCTACGTGATGCTAGCGACAGAGCTCGAACCCACGAAGCAATCCTATGAATACTATACGGAAGTGGCTAAGGAAGAAGGCTACGAAACCGGAACGCAACATCGTGGTTATCTTTTCAAAGTTCATGTCGACGAAACCGAAAAACTGGCAGATGAGGCAGGCCGAAAGTTTGTCCAAGGACCAAGTAATCCATTTCTAGAAGGTAATCAAGGAACTGTGAGGCCATTTATTCAGAATTTGCCAGGACTCACGCAAAGAAACAATCTCTTGCCAACGATTAAGAGTTTTGCTGCCGCAGCCTCCAGAGGTCGTGCGGATCAACACAAAGAGGCAAAGGAAGAAGAGAAGAAACCTGTAGAGCCACCCAAGCCGAGAGACACTTACATCGATCAAACCGAGAAGTACAGCATTATTTCAGGCACACCTGACACTGTCATTCCACGGGTTAGACATGTGCTCGAAACACTCCGTCCTGGTTCCATCTTTTTCTGGGATGGCGATGGGGCCATGAGTCACGAAGATTCCATGCGCAGTCTGCGCTTGATGGGTCAGGAAGTCATTCCGGCTGTCCGTGAGATGGCGAAAGAGCTAGACCTGAAGAGTCCATTCGAGGTCGATCCGAAGACTAACAAGCCTGTGGAAGATATATCTTCATTGGAAGAGTCTGCGACAACAGCCTCTCTGGCCGATTAAGTAAGCAGGGGGAGTCTTCTGACCCCTACTATCACGATTGTGGGTGGTGGTCCCGCAGGAAGTACAACCGCCATCCGGCTGGCCA
This sequence comes from Gammaproteobacteria bacterium bin55, assembly GCA_002238665.1. Taxonomy (GTDB): domain Bacteria; phylum Pseudomonadota; class Gammaproteobacteria; order Pseudomonadales; family Azotimanducaceae; genus Bin55. The sequence goes on along the minus strand of MPMU01000023.1, from coordinate 9,877 downwards.
TGTTGGGATTTCATGTGGTCCTCTACGAGGCAGCTAGTTTCCCACGTGAACATATCGGTGAATCGCTCTTACCCAATACCCTCGCTCTTTTAGAGCCATTGGGCGTTCTACAAGCTATCGAGTCAGAAGGGTTCACCAAGAAAGCTGGTGCGACCATGTTATGGGGTACAGATAACTCTCTTTGGTCATGGCATTTCAAAGAAACCAACGAAAGATTTCCATTTTCTTACCAAGTAGAGCGACCGCGTTTTGACGAAATACTGCTAGATCACGCAAAGAAGTGTGGAGTCGACGTACGTGAAAAGGCACCGGTTGACGCCATAGACATTGCCAACGATCATGTCACTTCGATTTCCGTAAACGGTAGAAGCGAAAATGTTGAGTACTTGGTCGACGCAACTGGGCAGTCAGCTCTGATTGCCAACCACCTGAAGTCCAAACAGTACGATGAAGCATTGATAAATATCGCTGCATATGGATACTTCAAGGGTGGTGAGCATCTTAGTGGAGAGGATTCTGGAAATATTCTCATCGAGTCCATAGATTCCGGTTGGATCTGGAAAATCCCACTTAGAGAACAGGTAAGCAGTGTGGGAGTGGTTGCAGACCGAGATAGGTCACTCCCCCGCATAAGACAATACGGCACGAGATCTTGGTTCGATCGTAGCATTGAAGAATCGAAACATGTGCGGGAGTTTCTAAACGAAGCTTCTCTCACATCGGATGTCAAAGTAACAAGAGATTGGTCCTACAATGCAGCTAACTTCACAGGTAGTAATTACTGTCTGGTCGGTGATGCAGCATGCTTCATCGATCCCTTATTCTCTACCGGTGTTCATTTAGCTGTTTCAGGTGGTTATCTAGCGTCCTCGCTGGTAAATACTTGGTACGAGAACCCGGTAATTTACTCAAACAGTCGGGCTTCTTACGAGGAGCTTTATCGTTCGCAGTATCGACATTTTCAGGAGTTGGTTCATCTCTTTTACGGTGGTAATCAGACTCGAGACTCGTACTTTTGGCGGTCGAAAAAGATCTTCGATTCTTCCAGATACTCTCCGAGAGAATCATTTATCCGCTTAGTGTCAGGTCAATCATCCGTTGGATACGAACGCGCAGTCCTAAATCAGGCAGCTCTTCCAGACAATGTTGTTGACGGCATTGAGTCTATGGAGGTTAGGAGAGAAGATTTGCACAGGGCAATTTCTGGACTAAAAACCGGTCTCTTCAAGTTCTCCAGAATATCGGGAGTTGGGATGGAAGAGAGAGTCGTACTAGGCGAAAATCAATTTGAAAATGGGATTGTCCTCGTACGCAAAGGTAGAGACCCGCTAACTGTGAATCAATTTGTAGCTGACGTATTTAATCTCATTGACGGTGAGATAGATTTGCAGTCACTCGTCGATAAACTCTCAAATCATTACGAAATAAACGACAAGTTTCCAGATCAAGTTAAACAGGTTGTACGACTATTGATATTTGACGAGTGGATAAAAATCAGCACAAATCTGTAATTGATTTGTTGTTGCGGCTAAAGATCAATTCGAATCGTCCACCCTATCGATCGAGAATGTGGTGAAGTAAATCCAAGCTAAATATATAAGAAGATTGATTTTTTGTCTCACAAACGTGAACCACCTGTACTCAATCCTTCAATCAGTCGGTCCATGCGGAATCTAATGATTGAAATATCGGGATGAATATTTTCCTCCGCCCTCTCCCAATATGTATGCGGGCGCTTAGGATCATGATTCTCTTCAATATGTGCCGTCTCTTCGTGGGTCAATTTCATATCGCCCTGTTTCACTATTTTGTCAAAGAGACCTAAGGTATACCCGACACGATTAAGAGAGTCCCGACAAGATTCGATCGGGGCATTTTCATATGGACTCACATGTAATCGTGCCGTGGAGCCATTCATCTTCCAAATTAATGCTTCATACTCATTAGGTAGGTGTTTAATCAACTCCGTGATGCTGTGCACCAATTCGTATTCTTGCTCATAAATGCAACATAGTCCTTTCACCAACCTTTCGGCAGCATACGCAGAGTTTGATTCCGCATGATGGTCGGATAGATTGTCTATCTCTTTTTCTTTGCCGCTCCGTAACCATTTGTCGTTAATTCTTATCAAAGTAGACGTGATGTTGTCGCACGTTTCCGACAAATGCCTTTTTAACTCTTCTCTATTGGGTTGATGTGTTCTTGTCGCGATCGGGAGGGATTCTCCTTCAATGAGTTTACTGCGAATAATCTCGCGGGCAATATTCCGCTCTCTCTGCGCGGGTTGACAAATTTCTTCGGCGGTCAGATGAACTTCATTAATTTCTACTCCCTTTGGGTAACAGATATTCCCATCTGGACTAAATTTTTCGACGCCTTCGTTTGCATGCACGATAGCTAGGTCCCAGTCGCTGTCAGGAAGATAGTAACCATTAGATCGACTGCCAAATAAATAGACGCTCTTGGCGCCGGCATTGCACCAACTATGGGCATAGGTATGCAACCAGTCGGGAATAACGACGGGTTGTTTTTGACGATCCCAAGCAAGTCTTTGATGCAAGGGCTTAGATGTAATCATGCCGGTGCCTAATCAACAAATCGTCCCCTCTTGAAGTGCTGTAATTTTCTCTCCGATTTCATTTCTAACCTTATGACGCATCTCAAATTCAATAGATTGGTTGTACGTTATCCTCTTTGTTAAGCACCCACTGCATTTTGTTCATCGTCGACAAAACCCGTTTGGCATTTAAGTAGCATGGGAATAGGCATAATGCTCCCAATTCTAGAATGCTATGTGTTTCACAAATGTAGAATATTTCACTCCGATTGGACTTACCCAGATTGTGCGACACAGGTTAAGTTAATTGGTTGGCACATCGCTGAGGCTTGGTTAATCCCGCAAGCACTGGAACGATTTTCAACCCAACAGTGTGAAGCGCGCCGTGTAAATTGACAACGAGAGTGTTCTTAGTTCCACTATTGGGTTCAATGGGTTGTGCCTCATTCACCGAAAAATATTGGATCACCATTCGGATATAAAGACTGGCTAATCACATGCCAGATTCTGCTAGGAGCTTCTTTCACCCTGTACCTGGGCCAGGTTGATGAATTTGTATGCGACCGACGGCCTGAGGCAGTTTCAAGTCTTATTTCCGTTTAAGGTCTTTGGTATGGGATATGGATATCGCATCTAAATTAGCTCCCTCTTATGCGGGGATTGGGATCTCCGAAACCTAATAAAGAGACGCATATTTAGACTAGCCGTGGCTTGGTATCGGTAGGCATGAACGTATACTGTACGAGTCTTTGAATCGTTGTAAAATACACATTATCAAAGCAATTACTAGAATTTAAAGATAATTGCGTAATGGAGGTTATTCAATATGGATCTGGATCGGGACCGCATAGAAACCGAATATAGAGAGTGGCGGTGTAATCAAGGAATTGCGAGTATCAAGGAGTGGCTTGAGGCGGAGCGCTACAACGATTCTGTTGTAGTTGCTAAGCATACAATGAACCGTATGCTAGCTCACGCAAAGAGGCATAATTGCGTCATAATATCGGCGGAGCGGAGCCTCCAGAAGTTGGAAGGGCACGAGAGGGAAGTTCAAGAGGATGAGAACTGGAGGAATACCAATGATCTGCGTGATTATCTAATGGATAACTTTGACATTACTGAGTTGGAGGGTTATTGGACAGAGGAAGGCCAAGAGGAGCCTGACACGGAAGTTTCGTTTTTTGCCTCTAACCATAAGATTGAAGGGGATGACGGAGGGGTAATGTTCGATAAAATAGCCAAACTAGCGAAGATGTACAACCAAGACTCTTTTATTGGAACTATACCAGAGGTCGGCGGTCCCACAGGTTTAGAGGACAGGTACAGACTTAAGGTAGACCCAAAGGACGAGGAAGAGCCGGAAATCCGACAAGATTTGGGCATAAGGTTTTGTCTGTTCGAGGATTACAACAAACGTGATAAAAATGGCAGACTGAAACCTAATAAGCGGGGCACCAAAGTATTAAAGGTGAGCGAGCTAGAGAAGCACATAAGGAAATATATAAGAGATGATTTTGGATTTTCCAGAGTTAGCAAAAACAAGGGGTTTTACCTTGATCTGGCGTCACGTGACAGCGTGGAGCTCCACGCTTTTAGACCACGGCGTCCTCAAGGATGGGCTGGAAATATAGGTTTTTTTGCGGGTGTTAATAACGTGGAGAAGAAACTGGAAGAGATGAGGGTAAAGGAAAACTCTGACCGGCTTGCGCTTGCGTTGAAAAGAGAAATGGATAAAAGGACTTAATTTAGTCGTTTTCGAGAGAGAGTACGAATTATGAAGGTAATGTCATCACATGAGTCTTGGCTAGCTATGGGTAAGCCTCTTAGTATAGTGAAGTGGGCTCAGAGAGGCGAGTACGACGAAGGCGTGGTACTTGGCAGGCGAACACTTAAGAGCGCTCTGAAACTCATGGACAGGCATACTTGCGCCATCATATCCCCTACCTCGGGCGACTATTCCAAAGAGGAGAATGAGCGGAGAAATGACCAGCTAAAAAGTTGGTTGATCTATCGCTACGAGGCCACTGTGCTTGAAGGTTATTGGAAAAACCAGACAACGGGTAAGCTCGAGATCGAGACTGCGTTTTTCGTATCCAACTCCAAAGTTAAAGGCCATGATGGTGGGGATATATTTGATGATATGGCCGACGTTGCTAGATTTTACAAGCAATTCGCGTTTATAGGCACTGAACCACCGATCGACTTAGGTACTAAAAAATGTTTTTTCCATCTGTTTGAAACCTCATATAAGAGGGACGCCGCGAGTAGAGTGATATGGTCTAATCGTACTTCTAAGCTAATCAAGCTAGACAAGGCTAAAAAGAAAATAGGCCAATATTTGGAAACGTATGTCGACGGCTTCAGTCGTTTAAAAAACAAAGGCTTCGTTATGGACTTTCCTGAGAAGATTGAAAAGGTCGGGGAGAGCGCGTCAACTGTGAGAACGATAAAGTTACATGCGTATAGATGTCACATAGGAAGCTTTATGGAGAATATCTCCAGGGGCTCGAGTGCCAGAGACCTAGAATCGCAATTGCGTGCGTACAATCCAAAAAGGAAAATGGCTAAGAGCACCTAATTTCTTGCCGTCTTCGCATACATGCGGGAAATTTCGGCCCCATTTTCCGTAGTTCTGTAGAGTAGACGAATCTTGTCTAGAAACTCTATCGGGTAGCCCCACGAGCAACTATCCGATAGAGAGAACGAACTAAGACACTACAAGGTTCATTCCAATGATAGGGTGGTGTATTGCAATTACTACGACCCTACGGTCACCAATTGCTTCCACGACTTCTCCCACAACTTTGACTTTTTGGGGGTTGAACAAGCTATACGAGTAGCTGCGTCTTCATATATCAGCCCCTTACGATAAACACCTTAGCCGAAATACACCCCTCCCTCCGTGTTGTTGAGCTTGTGTCGAGCAATCACCATGCGGTGCACTTCGGATGGACCTTCACCGATGCGTTTCACTCGGAGTTCCCGATACCATCTCTCTAACGGCATTTCTTGTGCCATACCCATACCACCAAACATTTGCATTGCACGATCTACAACTCTTCCAGCGGTTTCCGTACCCACTAATTTACAGATTGATGCGTCGACCTTACCCACTTCACCACGGTCTACCTGCTGAGCAGCACTGTAAACCAACATTCGAGCAGCTCTTAGTTCAACTTCAGAATCAGCGACCATCCACTGCATCGCTTGTTTATCCGACAACATTCCCCCGCGCGTGGGTCTTTGTTTGATCCAACCACACGCCATATCTAAGGCTTCCTGGGCGATACCGATACAACCAGCAGCATAGGGAATTCTCGCATCTACCAGCCAGTTCTGTGCGACTGCAAAGCCTTGCCCTACTCTACCCAACACATTTTCCGCCGGAACTTCGCAGTTTTCAAGCACAATTTCGTAGGGTGAGAGAGCTCGGATCACCTTGATCTCGTTGAACGAGATCCCAGGAAAAGAGGGTTCCACAATAAACGCAGTAATTTCCGGCGGTGCGCCTTCTGTGCCATCTCTCGTCCGCGCGAAAATCACGCCATAATCCGCTCCGTAAGCAGCAGTAATCCACATTTTCCTACCGTTCAACAACCATCGATCGCCGTCTTTGGTCGCGCGAGTTGTGATGTTGTTTCGCGGGTCAGAACCACCGGTCGGCTCAGTAATCGCGACGAAAGCTCGCTTGTTTCCTTCCACACAAGGAATTCCGTATTTCTGAATCTGTTCATCGGTACCTGACCAGATGATATTGGGAGGTCCGCCGCCGAAAGCACCAAGTGCTGGGGCATACGCGCCAAGTCGACACTTCGCAGATTCCTCAGCAATGACTACGCGCATTAAACAGCTCACTTGATTGCCACCGTATTCCTCAGGGACAGTGAGTCTGGTAAGACCCATTTCTTCAGCAATTGCCTTCAGTTTCCGTCGATCTTCTGCCGTACAACCCGTAGCGTTATATGGGAGTTTATCTTCGATTGGTTTAACATGATCACGCATAAATCGACGAATCTGATCACGTAACAGCAACAGTTCGTCAGACAGGAATAGATCGTCTGAATTGTTCATAAATGAAATCTCGTACCTAGGCGGATAAGGGAGGTTCAAAGAACATGGATGTTCTACCCCCGTCGACCACCAAATCGTGACAATTCACGAAGCTACCCATATCACTAGCTAAAAATAATGCGGCTTCAGCTATGTCACTTGCCAAGCCACTTCTTGGAGTTGGTGTGGCACGGGCTAAATTCCGTTGAAGTTTCGCCATTTTCCGCGAGTTGTCTTCATCAGTAAGCGTGTTTGCTCGTTGCGAACCACCCCAAAAAATCGGTGTGGCGATCGCACCCGGAGAGATCGTGTTCACACGGATATTGTGTGGTCCAAGCTCCACGCCCGCCATCCGGGTGTAGTGGCTTAACCCAGCTTTCAATACAGAATAAAGAATGTTGCCTTGTCGATAACGAATTCCTGCAATGCTGGAATTGTTAATGATGGATCCCCCGCCACTTGCTTTCATCGGTTCTATGGCATAACGGGTGGACAGCATCACGCTAGCGAGTAATAGCTTGACTCCATAGTCAATTTGTTCTGTTGTGATATCGTAGACCTCCCCGCCGGTTGGTCCTCCAGCGTTGTTAAACAACACGTCCAATCGCCCATGTTTTTGGTAGGTACCGTCTATGGAATCCTTAATGTCGGACTCGCTCGTCACATCAACATGTTGATAAGTTACCGCTGGCCCCAATTCCTCTGCTAATACTCTGCCCTTCTCTTCTGATCTGCCTGTGATGACAACCTTTGCACCTTGCCGAGCGAATAACTCCGCTGTAGCAGCCCCAATTCCGCTGGTACCACCAGAAATCAATGCAACCTTCCCGTCTAATTTTCCACTCATCTAACAACTCAATTCAATGTAAAACGAATTCAATTATCTACGCCTTGCTTTGGTTCTTCGGTTCTAGATGACCAACTGGCTCTATCACGGTTCAATGGCGGAATCGATTGCCCCCTACAATATTTCTTTTTTGAATTAGCATCGGGAACACAATGAAGATTTACCATGTGAAAGGTACTCGATCAGTAAGGGTGATCTGGCTGTGCGAGGAACTAGAAGCTCCGCTGACCGTCGAGACGATTCCACGCTTCGATGCTGAATTCAAGGCATCTGTTGACTGGCGCAAAATCTCACCTACGGGTAAGGTGCCAGTTCTACAAGATAGAGATCTGACTATTTATGAGTCCGGTGCAATCGTGAACTATGTACTGGAGCGATACGGTCCGGGTGGATTGATTTTCGAGGCCGGCTCGGATGATGCAGCAATGTACCACCAATGGTGCTGGTTTGCAGAAGCTACGTTTGCACGACCACTGGGCGACATGTCCCACCATACGCGAATTAAGCCGCCTGAAGAAAGGATTCCAGCGGTAGTAGAGGACGGTCGACAACGAGCTTTACTTTGTTTAGAAGCAGTAGACAAACACCTGGAGAACAACGACTATTTGGTGGGCAATCGATTTTCTGCTGCAGATATCATGATGGGATACACGCTTGTGCTTGCAAAGAACTTCGGAGTCATGCAAGATCAGCATTCGAATGCCTCAGAATATTTGGACCTATTACTGACTCGACCAGGTTTTCAGAAAGCACTGGCGGCTTGATAGTAGTCAGAATTCGTGATTAACTTGATTTCACAGACAGCGGCACGATATTGTTTTGTGGTACACCGAAATATGCCGCCTTTGATGAAGCTCTTCGCCTAAACGGTACACGAAGCGGTATCGCACGCACCTTCGGTCTTAAAGCTACTTCGAAGCAGTCAATTCAGATTCGAAGACCCCGATCTAGATATTCTGGATTTCAATTCAGTCACGATATTGGCATGCTCCTCAGCGCTAAGTTTGTATGTTGCACAGATCACAAGAAGCAGTACATTTGCAATGAATGGGATCGCCGCAATTGAAATCAGAATGCCACTTAGACTCTCTTCAGATTGAGCTTGGTTGGCCACGTATCCCGTCAGAGCCAAAATAGCTGGAATCGCTACACCAGCCACCATTTTTCCAACTTTCTGGAAGAAGCTGGCTGTTGAAAGTATGACTCCATCCGCACGTATGCCATGCTTATGTTGTGCATACTCAACGGTATCAGGAATCATGGCCCAACCGAGCACAGCAATCGGCGTACCACCCAACGCCATGACACAACCCCATACAAATACCATGGTGACGTTTTCTGGATCGTTGAAGAAAAATCCAGCAGCACCAACCAGCGCTACCACCGCACCCACTTGAATCGATGCCTGTTTGCCTAGGAACTTTAAGAGTAACGGAACCAGCGCTAATCCAACGAACATGATCAACAAAGTCACTGTGAAGAACGGTGTGATTAGGTCAGGTCGTTCCATCGTGTACGTGAAGTAGTACGGTGCTGTAGTTTGCCTAAAGGTGAACGCCAACATCCCGAGAATAAATAGGGATATAACGATCCAGAGAGGTGGGTTTTTCGCAAGTACCTTCAGTGCATTTTCAAGTGAGACCTTTTCCTGGTCCTGGACAAGCTCGTTTCGCTCTTTCGTACCAAAGAAAGAAATCCAGATCAGTACAGTCGAGAGAATGGCCATCAGCACCATGGTTATCTGATATCCACCTTCCATTGGTCCACCAAAATAATCAACCAACGGCAACATGCCCCCGACAATCACTAGAGCGCCTGTGAATGCACCTGCCATGCGGAATGTCGACAGTGTCGCCCGTTCCTTGTAGTCATCGGTAAGCAGGCTAGTCATACCTGCATACGGAATGGTCACCAACGTATAGACGATGCCAAATAGAACATATGTTCCATAAGCCCAAACCACTTTCCAAAAGTCATTGAAATCCGGTACGGTAAACGTCGCAATCGTGATCAGTCCCAATGGAATGGCACCGAACAACAGATACGGTCGAAATCTTCCCCACTTGCTCCGAGTGTGGTCTGCAATATACCCCATTAACGGGTCTGTAACTGCATCGACTAGACGCGCTACAAGAAAAACGCCTGCTGCTACAGCAGCCGACAACCCGTAAACATCTGTATAGAAGAACAGCAGGAAGGAAACCGTCGACATAAAGTAGAGATTTATGCCGGCATCTCCTAACGCGTAGGAAATTCGGGTAGAGTAATTCAGTCGATTTGGCATGAGTTTTCAGGTAACAAGCATTCGTATTAGGTCCGTTTTAGTCGATCAATCAATCTCAAAAAGGTGAGTTGTTAAATGACCAACAATAGGGGTACGATTGTAATTGTCAGTTGCTCTCTTCAGTACGCTACGGTGTACC
>MPMU01000022.1 GCA_002238665.1 Gammaproteobacteria bacterium bin55 | reverse complement strand
GACTTTAGACAGATACTTCAACGATTGCCGAGACAATCGAGTCAATTTGCTAGTCCGTTGTCATTGACCCCCGATGGAGAAAAAATCTCTGAAGACCTTGGAGCTAAAGAATGGGCAAAACAGATTGCACGTACATTGGAGAAACATGCTGCCAATAAAGAACCCTTTGAAATTCACGAGATTACAGAAAACTATGTGTCTCGAGAATTCAAGCCTACAGACGAGATGGATAGAAAAATCAGATCTTGTATTTACGAGTACGGAATGAAACGACGACAAATAACTGACGTTCTTCAGATTGAATTGCGCGACGCATTATTAGAAACAACGAAACAGAAGAAACCATCTGAATAAGCTTTCTGAAACAAGAGGTAATAGAGTTTCAATTTTTTTTGATTCTATATTCTACCCGTTAAAATACTTTAACAATACACTAAGTTTGCAGTCCTATAAGGTAGTGGCGGGAACTCAATCTAATTCTCAAGAGACGGAATAGCACCCATCGTAGTTGCGTATAACTTGAATCCACTTGATCTACACTACCTTGTGGTGGTTGATGGTGTTTCAATGTACAACGACAAACTGCCACAATGGAAGTAAATGGCATTCTTGATTGACTCCATGTTGCGGTAAAGTTATGCCATCCTCTTGACTTTCTGAATCTTTGCGCTCAATGACTCGGCGTCTGCGTTGGTCACCCCCGGTCAAAGCCGCCTCCGCGATGCCGTTCAAGTTCTTGAGTCTTCCAACGTCATCTTATCGACAATACGGAATCGAGCCAATAGTTGCAGTCTGTTTGTTACAAACTTCGAGTCAGGACTAAAGCCAAGCGCTCTTTTTTGATTTTGTAGGAATACCTGCACTCGGACGCGGCGGCATGCCTCAATGTCCGTGAAAAAGGAACCGAGGACGTAAATAATGCGTGGGTCTTTTTGGTGATCGTTTCAATCTCTGACAGTACTCTCACGTTACCTGCTTACAAAGCATACCAACGCTCATTCTCTCAAAATACATCTCGATGTCGTTCTCTCCAGTGGCAAACGCGCTGGAACCACCACCTAGTATCCAGACAACATCCCTAAAGAATCAGACGTAATCTCTACCAGGAGTAGCCTCTCTCATTGTGTTCCTCGAGATCCAACCCTTCAGCTTCTTCGACTTCGTCTACCCGTAGACCAAGAATCCTGTCAATTACAAAAAGTATCAAAAGAGTTACGGCAGCTGTCCATATAAGAGTGGCGAACGCGCCTATGGCTTGAGTACCCAATTGGCTACCGATGCTGATGTCTTCCTGACCACTAAACACACCTAAGGCGGAACTCGCAAAAATACCTGTCAAGATACATCCTAGGAATCCTCCAACACCATGAACTGAGAACACATCTAGAGAGTCGTCGATTTTCAGTTTTCGTTTGATCAAATTGGTTGCTTCAAAACAGATATAACCAGCGAGTAGTCCAATCACAAGAGCACCTGCTGGTCCTACAAACCCAGATGCAGGCGTAATCGTTCCTAGTCCAGCTACCATACCAGTCAGCGCGCCAAGCAACGTAGGTTTGCCGAATCGAATCCACTCAGCCATCATCCAGGTGAATGCACCTGTAGCTGCTGAAATATGGGTTGCTGCTAGAGCCATTCCTGCATCTCCATTCGCCGCTAGTGCTGACCCACCATTGAATCCAAACCAGCCTACCCACAACAAACCTGCCCCAATTGCACAAAATGGCAAGTTGTGAGGTATGTGCATTGCTTCCTGAAAGTCTTTTCGATTACCCATGTAGATAGCTGCTGTAATCGCCGCTACACCTGCTGTAATGTGAACAACAGCTCCACCTGCAAAATCCTTGAAGCCTAGATCGCCTAACCAACCACCTCCCCATACCCAATGGGCGATTGGCATATACACCAATAGAGACCAAAAGAGCGAGAAAAGAAGCATTGATGCGAATCTCATGCGTTCGGCAAAACCGCCGATGATGAGTGCCGGTGTGATGATCGCAAATGTCAGCTGAAACATCGCGAAAACAGATGTTGGAATTGAACCAGAGACAGTATCCTCAACCACCTGTCCCATGAGGAAATTCTCAAAATTCCCTATCACTGAACCGCCAGCAATAGCAAGCCCAGACGACCCAAAAGTTAGGCTATAGCCGATGATGACCCAAAGAATGGTTATGGCACATGCGATGATAAAACACTGCATGAAGATCGAAAGGACATTGACCTGCCGAACCATACCAGCATAAAACAATGACAAACCGGGTAAGGTCATCATTAGGACTAACGCGGTGGCAGTGAGAATCCATGATGTGTCTCCACTATCCACTTCGCCTCCCTGAGCACTGGCAAAGGAAGCAAGGATTGTCAGTATGAGTCCTAGACCGCATGCGATTCTCTTCATGGAAACACCCTTTAAGTCGTGAGAATGTGAGCCGATTTACGTTCGATACAGGCATTATCAATATATCACAACTCGAACGCTCTCAGCCTTTGTCAGCCAAGAAAAACTCACATGTTCAGAAATCCTCGCTTGCTAGCCTGCTGCCAATTTTTTCGACTATCCCCGGCCCTTGATAAATCATGGCGGTGTACAGCTGGATTAGATTCGCACCGGCATTGAGCATTGTCAATGCTTCATCGGGACTCGAGATGCCACCTACCCCGATGATTGGAAACGATTCCGATACTGCATCGCGTACCGTAGCGACTACCTCTACCGCTCTCTCAAATAGCGGTTTACCGCTCAATCCACCTGCCTCAGGTGCGTACTTCTCGTCGATATTGTCTCGACGCACGGTGGTATTTGTGGCGATGATTCCATTACATCCGGTCCGTTCAATGATTTCGCTCACCTGCGCGATTTCGTCGTCGGTGCCATCTGGTGCGATTTTCACAAATAGAGGCAATTCACGGTAATGCATACTAAGGTGGTTTCGATGTTCCACCAATTCCGCCAAAAAATCCCTAATCTGATGAGGGTCAGCTAGATCTCGTAATTCCTGGGTGTTTGGCGAAGAAATATTGATCGTGACAAAGTCCGCAACATCAACTAGATGATCCATGCAGTGCTTGTAGTCTTCCGTAGCTTGTGAATTTGGTGTCATGGCATTCTTGCCAATATTCACGCCGATCGGAATCAGGATTTGGATCTTTTCATCTAGTAGGACTTCTCGAAGGTGCTCCACACCATGATTGTTAAAACCTAACCGATTGATGACCCCTTGTTCTTTCTTTACTCGAATGAGACGAGGTCGAGGATTGCCTGGTTGAGGTCTAGGAGTGACCGTACCAATCTCAAGAAAGCCAAATCCCAATCGAGACAAGCCGATTAGCGCGGCACCATCCTTGTCGAATCCTGCAGCAAGACCTAGCCGATTCTTGAAATTCAATCCACACAGTCTAACTTCATCGATATGCAAGCGATTGCTGATCGAAGGACCTAACCATCGAAGAGCAGATATAGCAACCGAATGGGAAGTCTCTGCATCTATGTTGAGCAAAAATGGTTTTGAAATTCGGTAGATAAAGTCAAGTGCCATGATCTACATACTCATAAACATTCCCAGAGATAAGGATTACTGCTCTCAGTAATTATCAATGTACTCATTAAAATGACTCAACCTAAAAAGGCTACTCCTATTATGGTGCTCGAATTGGGATTTACGCGTTGACGACACAGATCAAACCCAAGAGTGTGATTGATTCACCATTAACCAGGATCAATCATCTACTAGACTGGCTAAACACAAGGATTGTCGGTCAAGAAGACCTGACAAAACGTCTGGTCATGGCTTTACTGTGCAATGGACACCTACTCGTCGAAGGTGCACCTGGACTTGCCAAAACGCGTGCTATCAAGGAACTTGCCAAGGCGATAGAAGGTGATTTCCACCGAGTACAGTTCACTCCCGACTTACTTCCCAGCGATGTAACTGGAACGGAGATTTACCGTCCCGAAACTGGCAGCTTCGAATTTCAGAAAGGTCCCATCTTCCATAATTTATTGCTGGCAGATGAAGTCAACCGCGCACCAGCAAAGGTACAGTCTGCACTACTTGAAGGAATGGCGGAACATCAAGTTACGGTCGGGCGACAAACCTATTCCTTGCCGGACTTATTCCTGGTGATGGCAACGCAAAACCCAATTGAGCAAGAAGGTACATATCCCTTACCAGAAGCACAATTAGACCGATTTCTGATGCATGTGGAGGTTCATTATCCACCAGCCCACCAAGAACACAAGATATTGAAACTTGCACGACAGGAAGTCATGGGTCACGATGAATTTCCTCCATTTCAATTGACCCAGGCAGAAATCTTCGATGCCCGGATTGAGCTGGCAGAACTTCACATGGCAGAGCCAGTACAAAAATACATCATCGACCTTGTGATGTACACGAGAACCGAAATGTCCGAAGTAGAGTTCGGTGCAAGTCCTCGCGCTAGTATCGCGCTAGACCTCACATCTCGAGCAGAAGCTTGGTTGAACGGACGAGACTTCGTCACGCCAGATGATGTCCAAAAGACAATCCATGATGTGCTCCGTCATCGACTGATTTTGACAATGGAAGCCGAAGCGCGTAGCACTGAGATGAACCAGCTCATTGATCAAGTACTGAACTCCGTAGTCGTCATCTAGTGGGAAATGGCTAGTTTATCTGGCGCGTATGTAACCGTTGAGGATTTGCTTGAGCTCGCATTCTCAAGCCGGTCCCAACGCAGAAATCAACGTAGATTAGCCAAACGAACCGGTCTCATACTCTCTAAGTCGAGAGGGAGAGGTTTGGACTTCGACGAGGTTCGTCAATACCAGCCTGGAGACGATGTCAGGAACATTGATTGGAAGGTTACTGCGAGGTTACAGAAACCACACACAAAGATCTTTAAGGAAGAACAGGAACGACCCTGCATTTTCGTCGTGGATCAGTCTCAATCCATGTTTTTTGGAAGCAAAGTTCGTTTAAAATCAGTGCTTTGTGCGGAACTCCTCGCAAGACTTGCATGGTCGTCCCTACTGCATAAAGATAAGGTCGGTGGATTAATTCAGTCCAACAGTGACATCGATATCATTAAGCCGCGAAGGAGCAAAAGAACTGTCGCACATCTACTGAATACGACAGCTATATCTAATCAGAAGCTCGTGGCATCTGATCGACCAGGTTCAGATAATCAATTAATCTGGGAAAGGACTCTGCTGTCCCTGAGACGAATGGCCTCCACGAATAACTCGCTTGTCTTTCTAAGCGATTTTTTGACTGTGAATGACGATACATGGAATCGTCTACTTGCCTTGAGACACCATAATCAGCTGAAAATCTACTTCCTGTTTGATCCTCTCGAACGAGAGTTACCGCCAGCGAATAGATACAGTGTCAGCGATGGTATTTCGACCTTTGAATTCAACAGCGGTGAAACTAGGAGTAAACAACAATATCGTGATCGATTTGAAGAGAGAGTCCGGAAGATGCAGGACGATTGCACTCAGTTTTCGATCCCGTTTTACGCGCTGTCTACAGAAGACGATCTCGAACAGACTGTGTTAAATGCCTGAAGGTTTACCTGACCTACTCCAGCAACTTCGTGATATACACGAACCGTTGCAACCTGGCTGGTGGCCATTAGCCTACGGATGGTGGATTCTCTTAATGGTCCTAGTTGTGGCCTTATTGACATGCGTCTGGCTGGTGTTAAAACGCTATCAAGCGATGAGACCCTATCGGTTTATACGTAGTGAGTCGCTCAACCTGATCAATGAATTTGCTGACAACAGGATTTCGGATCAGCAGTTCTACGACAAAGCGAATGAGCTATATAAAAGGCTAGTCTTTCGAGTCGAAGGAATTCGAGAGAGCGGTCGCTTGCATGGTAAGGACTGGCTGCAATACCTCGAAGAGCGATTCGATGAACCGAACTTCACACGTGGCGTAGGCGAGGTGCTCGGTGACCAGAGATTCATGCGCTCGCCGCCTTCCAACCCTTCTTTCGTGAATCTAGTAGAGAGCACACTCGGTAGCGTTAAACCAAAAAAACAAAAACGCAAATGATCGAATTTCAGTGGCCATGGGTGCTGGTTCTGTGTGTGCTGCCTTTCATTACCTTACCTCTTCTCAAGCCTAAATTACTAAAAGCCGCACCCCTACTGGTCCCAGAAATTGACAGTTTTAAACTGTCAATTGGTTCACTGAAACTTCCGTTCAACTTCAACGTGCTTTGGCGGAGCCTTCTTGTCTGCGTTATGTGGTGTTGTCTAATCGCCGCGATTGCGCAACCTCGACTGACAGGAGAACTAACTGCACTCCCAACAACGGGAAGAGACCTGTATCTAGCGGTCGACGTGTCAGGGAGCATGAATACCGAGGATGTCTTAGATCTGCAGTCGCAGAGCCACTACGTCACTCGTTTAGACGCTGTTAAAAGCGTTGTGACATCCTTCTTGTTCAATCGTGCGGGAGATCGAATTGGACTCATCGTGTTTGGAACCAGACCCTACGTATATGCTCCGTTGACCTTCGATCTAGAGACTATCGACCAATTACTTAACGAAGCACCTGGAGGCATCGCTGGAACCCAAACCTCCATTGGAGATACAGTTGGACTTGCGATAAAGCGTCTCCGTGCACGAGATGCAGAACACAGGACATTGGTATTACTAACAGACGGTGAACAAACGGTTGGTTCCCTTTCAATTGAGGATGCCGCGGGACTGGCGGCATCCAATAACGTGAAGATTTACACCATCGCATTCGGTGGCATGGGAAGAGGTTTGCTATCTGGGTTCATGCCCCAGCAACTTGATTTTCGACCACTGGAGAAACTCGCTTTAGAGACAGGTGGCAGGCATTTTCGCGCCACGAGTACTGAGATGCTTCAACGAGTGTATGAGACGATCGATCAACTGGAAGCAATAGACCAGGATCCTGAGACATTTCGACCAGTAAAGGCACTCTTTTATTGGCCGCTGACAGTAGCTCTAGTTTGCTTCCTAATTCTTTGGTTTACGGGATTTCGAGTAAATGTTTGAATTTGCAGGTGATTTCCACTTTCTAAGACCTTGGTGGTTTGCTCTGTTGCTCGTCATTCCAGTACTAATTTGGGTCAGAATCAAAATCACCGGAACAGGTAACAACTGGAAAAAAATCATTGACCCAATACTCTACGATGTCCTGGTGACTGATAAAGTGCAAAGTCGACGGAAACTCGCTTGGTTACCTCTGTTGTTGCTAGGAATCTGTTTAACTGCAATTGCGCTTGCTGGTCCCACCTGGGAACGTATTCAACAGCCTATCCTCAAGAACAGGGAAGCAATGGTGATCGTACTGGATCTTTCCCCTAGTATGACTGCTACCGATGTATCTCCTTCAAGAATAGAGAGGAGTAAAGTAAAGATTCAGGACATTCTCAACGCGCGTCAAGATGGATTCACATCCATCGTTGTGTATGCGGGTGACGCACATGTCGTAGCACCACTCACCGATGACATTAGCACACTTGAACATTTACTTAGAACACTACATCCCACCATCATGCCGCTTGCCGGGAGTAATACGGCCGCCGCAATTGATTTAGCCCAAGAATTGTTGATTCAAAGCGCTCGACCTTCAGGGCGCATCGTGTTGATCACGGATGGTGTGGACTCTATTGAGTCCGTTGAACGCGTGCACCGCAGTGCCTTCCCTGTTTCGGTAATAGGTGTGGGCACAAGTAAAGGCGCAACCATTCCCAGAATGACCTTTCCTGGAAACCAAGACAACCCAATCTACGTCTATGGTAATGACGGAAGGATACGCATGGTTACCGACGCTTCGGGTAATGTTGTCATCGCAAGGTTGGATAGAGCAAAACTCGGTAGCCTCGCCCGTAGACTAGGTGGCACCTACTCTGACTTGACATTGGATAACTCAGACATTAATCGAGTCGCATCCAATTCTCCTTTGACGGAGTTTATCGAAGACGAAGATAAAGAATTCGATGCTTGGTTAGATATGGGGGTTTGGTTCGCCATGCCTCTAGCGTTATTTTTGTTGCCTGCCTTAAGGCGTGGGGTTCTAACCATCTGTTTGATTTTTGTGGTTGTTGATGTTCGTGCCGACTGGATTGATGATTTGTTCCAGACACGAGATCAACAAGCGCACCAGGCTCTAATTGAAGGAGACCCAGAGTCCGCCGCGTCTCTGTTCGAGGATCAAGATTGGCGTGCCATTGCAAAATATCGGAATCGGGAGTACGAGGACGCTGCTACGTTATTTGCTGATGAGAATAGTGAAATGCATCAGTTTAACTTTGGGAATTCACTGGCCATGCAAGGTCGATTTGAGGAAGCACTGTCCACGTATGAACAGGTCTTGAAGCACAATCCAGAGCACGAGGACGCGGTCTTCAATAGAGACTTGATCAAGCGAATTTTGGAAGAGCAAAAACAGCAATCGGATCAAGATAGCCAGCAATCTGAAGGCGAGGAATCTGAGGATTCGGAATCACAACAGCAACAACAATCAGGTGAAAACGACGAAGAAGGAGACGAGTTTCAGCAGGAACAGAATCCTGCCGAAAATATGGAGCAACCTCAGGAGGAAGACCAAACATCAGATGAGCAGAACGATCAATTAGCGGAGGCGCAACAGGAGCGAGAGCAATCGGACACGGAAGAACGCTGGCTACGACGCATCCCAGATCAACCAGGTGGACTCCTACGAACCAAGTTTTTGAAGACGACTCAAAAACGGATTCGTGAAGGTGCGCTACGCAGACCAGACGAAAATCAGCTTTCCTGGTAGCTAAATAATGACTAGCTACATAAACAGTAGGATCCGGCGGAATCGCTTCAGCATTACACGCCAAAAAGCGCTATTAGCTCTTTTTTCGATTCTTGCTTTGTGTTGTTTTTCCAGCGCTGCTGAACTGAAGGTTCAATTTCGCGGAGTTTCTGAGAACACAGTCATTGAAGGTGAAACGGTCACGATTGAGTTGAGTCTGGCGACCGCCGACAAACTATCAAACTATCCCGATTTTTCAGTATTGAATGACGATTTCTATCTTGGTACCCAACAAACTGGATTCTCTTCAACGTACATCAATGGCAAATTTACAGCTAGGCAATCTATATCGCTCAATCTAACGCCTAAACGCACGGGACAGATACAGATTCCATCGTTCACTTGGAGTGGATTCACGAGTGAGCCATTCAAACTAACTGTGGTGCCACTCGATTCGACTACAAAACAGGAACGCTCTGAACTGGCATTCATGGAGTATGAAATCAGTCCGAAATCCGGATACGTGAATAGTGCTATTTATGTAGATCGGAAGTTCTACTATCAGGTTGGTGTTCAGTTGTCTTCGTTTATGACTGTTTTCCCAGACCTTGACGATGCTATCGAGGTCTCGATACTTGAAGCCACTAGCTCAGTGGTTCAACGAGACGGTAGAACATATAACCTACTGAGTGATCGCTACGCGATCTTTCCAGAAAAAAGTGGCCAAGTCGTCATACCCAGTCAGCGCATTTTGCTTAGCGCTTATCCGTCCAACTCACGCCGTAGGCAATTGCTGAACTTCCACACCGAGGAACAGTACATTGAAGTTCTCTCGATCCCTGCAGAGTATCCAACTGACGTACCTTGGTTCCCATCCAAAGATGTGAGTGTGACTCGGGAATTTGATCAGACGGACCTTACGAATATCAAGCTTGGTGATGCACTTAAATGGAACGTAAAGATAATGGCGGTCGGTGCATATTCAGAATCATTTCCTGAGTTCCAATTAAACGTACCCGAACAGTTCAAGATATTTACGGACTTGCCTGATCGACAAAATGTGTTGTGTGAAAAACAGCTATGTGGCATACTCACCTTAACCACAACGCTCATCCCTTCCGAAAGTGGGATTCTGAGTTTGCCTGAACAGAAGTTCGTGTGGTGGGATATCGAAAAAAATCAACTTCAGGAAGCCGTTTTACCGTCGGAAACATTTCGCGTTTATCCAGACCCGTCATCAGTAGATTCCGCCGCTTCTCAGACTGGTGGCGACTTCTTGAACAACGTCAATTCAACCGATTCAACAGGATCAGCCAATTCAGAACCTTCACTGATACGCACTCCTTTCAGACTTGAGGATTTGCCTCCTTGGCTCATCGCAATAGGTCTTGTATTGATATTTGTGCTTGTTTTGTCGATAACGACTCTAATTGGTAAGTCGGAGACTCTAAGCAAGGCAACCGCAGCGCGAAGCAAGTCAAAATTGGAACGTCACTTGCTTCCTAGATTGAAGGGACAGCCTCCCGCAGAAATGAAAAAGAAAATACTGAATTGGCTACAGGATCTGTACTCGATAAACCGTGTCGAGGCCATTCGTATGCTCGAAAATGACAGTGACGGTAAACGCATTCTGGATGCTTTGAATAGATCGATTTACAACACGAATGAGGAAGACATCGTGATTGATGCTGACGAGCTGAAGCGTGTGTTACGATCACTCCGCCCTGCCTTGCGTCCTAAAGAAAATTTCACAGTACCAGGATTCGATTCAAACTAAAGGAGCTTCGCCGGTGCCTGTTGGATTTAAAATAGCTGGAAATCTTCCTTAGTCTTTTCAGCTATGCAAGGCGCCAACCACAGTGTCCTAAATAAAGCCTTTGAATGGCTACGTCAGGGGAATAAATGCTGGTTGAGCACCGTAGTCGCAACATACGGTTCCTCTCCACGGCCAGAGGGTTCCCTGATGGTTTGCGATTCTAACCAACACATTGTGGGATCTCTTTCCGGCGGTTGCGTGGAGGAAGATCTGTTGGAAAAACTGGTCGCTGGCGAACTAGCAAATCAAAGTCCTCAGTTCTTTCGTTATGGAGAATCCGACGAGGATGCTGAAAAGTTTGGATTACCGTGTGGCGGCCACCTAGACATCGTAGTGGAGCCTCTCTCTCCTACCACTGAGTGTGTTGCGCAATTCGAGGAGATTCATCGATATCTCCAATCCCGCAAGTTATTGGTTCGTACGTTCAGCCTCCAAACTGGACAAACTACCCTCTCGCCAACCGATCTTCCTATCGAATGCTCATTCGACTATGACGCCGGTTTATTAACTCACACTCTGGGTCCGACTCACCAAATTTTTATCATCGGCGCGGGTATGGTTGGCCAATACGTTGCTGAATTTGCCAAAACTCTGGAATTCAATGTCACTGTGTGTGACCCGAGAGCGGAAGCACTCGACTCCTTTGAGATTTCGGATATAACCAAAATTCAGGATATGCCCGATGATGCGATTCGGAAGTATGCGCACGATAATCAGTCGGCTATCGTCGCGTTAACCCACGATCCTAGAATCGACGATATGGGATTACTTGAGGCTTTCGAAACTGACGCGTTCTATATCGGTGCAATGGGCTCTTCTAGAACTTCTGCAAAACGTCGTGAGAGATTGGCCCAATTAGGGATAACAGAAATTGCGATGAATCGACTGAGAGCACCAATTGGACTGAGCATCGGGAGTAAAACCCCTCCAGAGATTGCGATGGCAATCCTGGCAGAAATCATTTCAGTAAAGAACTCCTTCGTTCAAGAATCAGCCGATAGCTCACAGGTGCGAGATTTAGCAGTTAGCTGAATCGAGCGATCGATGTTAGAAGGCGCGGCGGTTCTCCTTGGCGCTGGGAAATCAACGCGATTTGGTAGCGATAAACGCAAATCGCTTGTTGATGGTACTCCTCTACTTTCAAAAACAACCTCACTCTACTCTGAAGAATTTTCGAGAGTCGTCGTAGTCATTCGTCCAGATGACAATGTGTCTGCGTTAATTGCAGATCACTGCGAAGTCGTAGTCGCACACGATACAGATCAAGGAATGTCGCGAAGTCTCGCCGCCGGCATTCATGCAATCGGCGAAGCAAGTTGGGCAGTTGTAGGGCTTGTAGATATGCCCAGTATCTCTATCAGTACACTGAAATTAATCAAAACCAGAATTGAGCAAGGTGATTTTGGGATTGTGCGTCCCTTCTACCAAAACCAGCCAGGCAATCCAATTGCCTTTTCTAGCTCCTACTTTATCGAATTGACAAACTTATCCGGTGATCAAGGTGCGCGAGAAATTGTGAAAAGAGATCATCAATTAGTTTGCAAGTTACATGTCCAGGACCCAGGTGTGTGCTTGGACATTGATACCGAACAAGACGCTGTTACTGCAAACGAATTACTCCGTTCGCGTGGTTCTTCCTAGTCGACTACCCCAGTCCAGCTTGCTTCTGCATGCTTCATAGAAGCTGTGTGTTGTTGGATGAATTAGATGAATGACATCTTTGTATTTCTTAATTGTGACTTCATCTCCTGGCAGAATATCGAACTGCACCTGCGAATCAGCGCTCACTTGAGGATTCGTTGTTACAACGCCTGGCACCACCTTTATCTTTGATGAACCTTGCACCATAATCGGTCGAGACGTCAATGTGTGTGGAAACATCGGCACAATGGCGACAGCGTCGAGACTAGGATGCAAAATCGGCCCACCTGCTGACAATGAGTATGCGGTCGATCCAGTCGGCGTAGCGACAATCAGACCATCTGAGTACTGAGAATACACAAACTGGTCATCGATATAGAGTGAAAAGTCCATCATCTTGGAAAGACTCCCGGAACTCACTACAACATCATTGAGGGCCGGACTCTCGGCGATCACCTCGCCATCTCGAATGACTGTGAGATTCAGGAGGAAGTGTTCTTCTTGGCGGTACTCACCCTGAAGCACATTGGCCATACCCTGCTCGATATCATCTGGAGACACATCAGCTAAAAAACCTAAACCTCCTCTGTTTACGCCGATGATTGGGATTTTGTTCGCGGCGAAATCTCGAGCAACTCCGAGAATACTGCCATCACCGCCTACCACGACTAAATAGGTACAAGTAGTCAACTCGTCTCGTGTCACCGTCGTGATTTGATTCTGAGACATTAAATCTGCGGTGTCGCGCTCAACGCGTATTTCTACAGACTCCGAAACCAGAAAGTTGTATATTCGATCTAACGAATCTTGAATACTCGGTTTTCCTTCGCGACCAATGATGCCGATACGGATTGATGTCATAAAAAAGTTGCTACGTGGAACCAGAGATGCAGAAACTCGGTTCATTGAATGGGATGGCTAGCAAATCATTCTAATTTGTAACATTCCTTCCCTATTCTCAGCGCAAAACCAATGGTTTTTTACGTGAGAGCTTATTGTTCAACTCACGAAAACACTTACCTTATCTCCTATGACATCTTTGAGCCCAGTAGCGCAAACTATTCCCAGCGATCAGGAAGTTTGGGATCGCATGCGCCTAGAGGCTGTTAAAAAAGTCGAAGAAGAACCGATTCTTGGGAGTTACTTCTACGCAACCATCTTGAACCATGTTTCGTTTGGACATGCGGTCAGTTTTCGATTAGCGAGCAAACTAGACAATCCGATGATTCCTACGATGTTGATTCGCGATGTCATAAGTGAAGCTATTGCGGACGACCCAAATATTTTGCTCTCCGCCAGTCTAGACATTCAAGCGATATTCGATAGAGATCCTGCTTGCAAGGATTACACGACTCCTTTTCTATTTTTCAAAGGCTTTCATGCAATCCAAGCCTATCGGATTAGCCACTGGTTGTGGCAACGAGGACGCCATACTTTAGCTCAGTTTTTTCAAAGTCAGATCAGTATTGGTCTCGGTGTCGACATTCATCCCGCTGCAGAAATTGGCCATGGCGTCATGCTTGATCATGCGACTGGAATAGTCGTCGGCGAAACAGCCGTGATTGAGGATGATGTGTCGATACTTCACTCTGTAACGTTGGGTGGTACAGGAAAAGAGCAAGGAGACCGTCACCCGAAGATTCGAAAAGGCGTACTACTTGGCGCAGGAGCGAAAATAATCGGAAACATTGAGGTAGGTGAAGGTGCTAAAGTAGGTGCTGGTAGTGTTGTACTCAATGATGTTCCCAACCATGTAACTGTGGCGGGAGTCCCGGCGGTCATTGTCGGTCGCCCGTCGGCTCCGAATCCAGCGCTAGAAATGGATCAGAGGCTTGAACAGGCTCAATCTCGAACCGAATCAAAATAATGATTGACGAGAGCAATTCAGCACAACCTAAGTGCCCAGAATGTGGAGTTCAAGGAATCGAGCATTTTGTATCCACTAGGAGCGATCAAGAAAGTCAATCGGGTTCACCTTGGTTCTTTGTAGTCCACTGTGACAACTGCGGACATGTCTACGACATCATCGCCAAGCATGTATTTACAAAGAATTCAACCAAGGTACTCATAGATAGGGGTTGAGTACTGATAAGCACTGAGCCGTTAGCATGTGCTAAAAAGTTAGAACGCCTCCAGATTCATTCTGTCCGTTTGGAATGACCAAACCCGAAAGGGCAAGAAATTTGTTTCAAATGTTTCACTGAGGTGGCAAGTCATTAGAATTCAAGGCAGTAATTTCAGGTCAATCTGGTTCAACCCGGATGACTAACAACTCTAGATAAGTACTGTAAGTATTTGATCTAAAACATATAGTATGGAACAGTATTGACTATCGAACAGCTAAACATCTGGAAATTCGTGGATGGAAAAGCTGGACACGAAAAACAGAGTGAAGGTCTACTTCAAGGACTGCATCAGATCTGTAATTCAGTCCAAGTCGAGGAAGTCGCACCAAATCTGCGATTTAGCAGAAACACACTGCGTAGTCTTAATAAAAAACTTCCACCCCACCTGCTAGTCGGCGCAGGGCACGATGTACACCTCCCGATTCTTCGATGCAAATTGGCGTTCGGAGGTAAGTCCGTTTTGCTCATGCGACCTAGCCTACCGAATTGGTTCTTCAATTTGCTTCTAATCCCGTCCCATGACTCGACTGGAAATTTCGGTAATGTAGTCCACACCGAAGGGCCTTTGTGCCCGGTAAGTGTTGCGGATAAAGATTCGAATCTCGGATTGATCTTGTTAGGCGGACCGAGCAAACACAGCGAGTGGGACCATGCCGTGGTTGTCGCCGCAGTTGGAACAATTGTGTCCAAAAATCCCAGTATCCAATGGAAGCTCTGTGATTCGCGGCGAACTCCGGAATCGACGCTTTCTTCACTACCTGATTATCCAAATTGCTCTAAGCACCCATGCCAGGAAGTTTCACCTGACTTTCTTCAATCCGAAATGGCAAGATCTCAGTTTGCCTGGGTGACCTCAGATAGTGTTTCGATGGTCTATGAATGTCTTGCACACCAAATCTCGACAGGCGTCATAGATACTCAAGGAACCAGCTCAAAAGAGCCTTCAAAAGTCAGTAAGACCATTGATCAACTGGTTACTTCGGCGACAGTACACCGATTCAGCGAAGATGAACCAATACTCAATGGTTCTGTTTCCACATCCGCTGGACAGGAAAATACTCGATGTGCACAAGTCGTTTGGGACCGGCTGGTTGAAAACGAGGTTTAGAACGTTAGCCAAGAAGTAGAATAAGTGACTTATTCCACTAGCAAATCGTAGGTGCCATGGTGAAAAAGCTGTTAATCTTCGTTGCGGTTGTTGCCGCACCATTCATGCTTGCTGAAGACACACAATCCAAGAGTGCTATTGCCGTAAAAGATAGTCCGAAGGTTGCTGAACCTTATGTCTTAACGGTCAAAGAAAAGCTCGCAAGGCTTGAATACATCGACGTGACCAGCGAGAAAGAGCTGATCGAAGACTCGTCTACAGAGCTTGCACCTGAATTAGAAGCGATTCTTAAGCAGGCCGAAGAGGCAGAAAAGGAATAACCTATTCCTCTTCATCTGGTTGATCAGTTTCAACATCCAGATGGATGCATGTGCCGTGCTCTACAAGTAGAGACGCGCCGGTCTCTAGATCGCTTGTGTGAAAGAAGGTCCACGCGCCAACTGCGGCCCGCGTAAATCGTCCGTTATTCGGATTGATCATCAGAATGTCTTGGGCTGGAGTGTTGGTGCACACATATCCGTCTTCTTCTGATCGACCCCGAACAACTGTGCAGGTAAACTCAAACTGTGCATTCATTTCCTGGATTTGCATAGATATGTATACCTTGCCATCCTCCTCGGATAAGAGCTCCGAGAAAGTCATGTTTTCTTCTAGACGGAATTCCGACGGAAAAAAGGATGCAGGTTCGTATTCTTCTTTTAGCGCTCCTTCCTCTTCTACCGCATCATGTAGACCTACGGTATTCAGAGCTCTACAATCCACAGGTAGCCAATCAATGAGCTCTTCGTCGGCTACTAAATGACTACTACTCAGCAAAATACCGAGCAATGCCAAGAATATCAGTCTTAGTCTTATCAATTTGGCTACTGATTGTTGCATTCAATTCGTCCGCTGAACTAGACATGGAACGGTGGTGCAAAATCACCACGTCTGAGTTTGATTTATATGGCTATTCACCAAGAAATCGATTACAGAGTTTAGCTGATTCGCTACTCGCCTTTAACGCAGTCACCGATCAATTCATGCCTGGTGAACGTATTGAAGGTCATCGATTAAGAATAGTTGCGTTCCGTAACCGAAAAGAATTTCTCGACGTTTTTCAGCAGGAGGAATTCATTGGATTCATGCATCCTTCGTTGCGCCAACACCTCCTAGCTTTTGTACTCGAAGAGCGTTCAATCCAGCCATTGGAAGTCGCATTCCACGAATATGCACATTTTCTTGCACGTAGCCGATTAAACATTCATGTACCGCTCTGGTACGAAGAAGGGTTTGCACAGTTTCTTTCGACGGCACAAATACGACGAGATACTGCCTTTGTAGGAAAAGTCCCAGCACGCCGCTTGTCAAGGACCATCAGACGAAATGCAAAGGACATTGACAAGATTCTCAACAGCACTCCGCCATTTGATTGGAGTAGACACGACATTACCGAAAACTATCTGGTAGCTTGGGCTGTCACTCATCTTCTCTTCCGAGGGGTAGATTCAAATGGAGAGTCTCTTCGAGAACAAATTCCTCACTTACTCAAGGAAATGAGCGAGGGGTTACCCGCAGATGTCGCCTTGAAGAAAGTAACACACACCGATAGCAAATCACTAGTCAAGTTACTGCGAAACCACCTTACAAAAATCAAGACTCATGAATCAGTCACTCCAATCCACATAGATTGGATAAAAGGAAAACATCCCATCTCTTGTCTAGATCAATTCGAGCGGCAAGTACTGTTGGGCGAAGTCCTAGTTCAAAGCAATCCGCTTCTCGCGCAGGATTATCTAGGTCGCGCGCAGAAGTCTCAACCCTACGATCCAGGTTTATTAGTCACTCTATCTCGCGCCCATGCCGATGACTATCAATATTCGTATTCCCTAGCTAGGCAAGCTATCGAACTAGACGCTCAAAATGTAGAGGCGAATATACGCATCGCCGACCTATTGACTTGGCCTTGTCTATTAGACCTTCACGACAGGTGTGAGGATTATTTCTCCCTAGCATCTCAGTTTTACCTAACAGCACTGCAACAACAACCTAAACGGGTCGACGCAGCGTTTGGATTGGGTGTCGTGTACCTCGAACTTGGACGTGCCGGAGATGGCCTGAATTATCTCAAGGTCGCACATCAACGAGCACCTTGGTCCGCGCGGACAAATCTCTTCCTAGGTGATGCCTACCGACAGATCGGTGACTATCGCATGGCTAGGGAGTACCTAACCAAAGCTACGTTGTGGGAGACAAATGATTCTTGGCGTGCGAAAGCAGAAGAAACGCTTGAATCCGTCGTCGATCGGTTAGCAAAGAAATAGTCTGGGAGTCACGTACTGCTGTGCGACTGCCTCTTAAACTGGAGAATACCTACTGTAGCAATAGGCGAGCATCCACAATTCCGGAATCCTTGCGTGATATAGTCGCGGAATACACTTTGATTCCGTGCGATTCGGCAAGAGAATCAAGCCACCGAACCACCTTGTCAAATGAGTGATCCCGAATTTCCACTGATACTCCAGAATTACTAGGTTGTTGTCGCGATAAAGTGATCTGAAACGAACTGGCGGTACGCGTCAACGTCCGAATCAAATTTGGACTGGTTGTGGAAGGTGCTTCTGCACCCGGAGACAAACCCTGTGCCATGGCGGTCCGTAACCAACTGAATCCTGCCGAGTGGTACGCATGCTGTGCTATTTGCTCCGCTCGATAGGTATACGCAGGCTGAACCAGACCATAGAACAACACAACCGCACTGAGAACGATACCCCCTAGAGCAACAAACGCTCGTTCCCTTTTGGACCTCTGTCGTAGCCAGGTTTTCGCTACATCGCTAGTCTTATCCAAACTAATCATGGTCGACGAATCTGTACTGAAGTGTGGTACATGCCGTCTCGTTGCTCTACGGTAGAAAACTCAACACTGAGTCCTTCCCCGATCAGAGCATCTCTGAGTCTCTCCTGCTTGGCAAAATCTCTTGATTTGATCTCGACCACCAGATTTTTTGTCGCATCTACATATCGCAATTCGATCATCTCAATATCGCGAAAATTGCGAGACAGCAACGTCAAGAAGTCCCCGAAGAGATTGTCTGAACCGATGCTACCAGGGGCACTTTTCTGTAACAGATATGCAGGATTGTCCAATCCGTTATAAGAACCAAACCTCTCTTCAAAAAGGTCGATGCTACTTTCGAGTAAATCCTTTGCTTTACTCTGTGCCCAAAACCCTTCAGTGGCAAAAACTAACGCGCAGAAGAGGCCAACAATGAATGTCGCAACGTATGCGTTCATCCACTTCCTACCAAGATTCGATAGACTCGCCTTCGTCTCAAATTCTCCTTGGAGTAGATTCAGCGACGACTTCTCATCGAAATAATCTAGGACATACTGCGCCAAGTCACAATGCTCAACAGTCGTAGTCACGGAAGGTATGACATTGATCTTGCTGACGACCTCGTCATCTTGGTTTTGCACAAAGAGTTGAAAGTTCACATATTCATCTTCATCCGAGGACCGGGTCAAGTACTCGATTGAGCTAACTGCCGTCGATGCGTCCACTACCGCCATTTGATCCTTGGTGACGAGAGTAAACCTATCGCCAATTAACCATCCCCTTATGGCACTACCCTCTTCGTAGGTTAAAAGGCTTAAGGTAGTTATTCCGAATAGAGAAAATCCTTCTATAGAGTGCAATTCCTTATAGGAATCCATTACCTCCTTGTTTATAGCCACGGTCGCTACGCCATCCAGAGACTTGTGATCTCCAACGGCAATGTGCATATCCGACAGATCAGTCGTTAAAAAAGGTTCAATGGCAAAGGGTGCTGCTTGTCTTATTCGAGCCGTTGATCTCGCAGGGATGTTTAAACGGGTAAATAACACATGCTCGTCAGGTATCACCCCTACTATGCGAATGTCATCCGTCTTGAATTCTCGTGAGTTGAGGGCATCAGGCAATCCCTCTAACGTACACGCACCCTTCTCAATGATTGATCTGTCATCGTCGCATAGCAACCAATCACACTTCGCCTCTCGATGATTGCTTAGCTCAAGGGCCGTAGGAGTTATTACAAAGAGGAAACTCAAGGATCAAACTTTCCTGGATGTGTTTTGTTCATCTACCAAAATCTAGCTGCCTGCTAGTTCCTCAACGAAATGTCTTCGGCTATAGTCTCGAGAGTAAGTTTGCACATTCAATCGTCCTCCTGATAAATCATTGTCAATAAGTACTCGGCTCGTTAAATCAACGCGAGTATCGTTGTAATGAACAACGACCTGTACTTCAAAAAAGCTACTTGAAACAGACAGATATTCGGATATGTCGGCAAGCGATGGCAACGTAGATATAGCTTCCTCCACCGATTCAAATGAGCGTTCCATCTGGTCAACCGTCCTTAGTAAAGGATCAAAAATCTGCATAACAATCGCTGGCGTGGTGTTGACATTCAGTTTCATTTCATTGGTGGGCAAAATCACTACATACTCTGTCATCTGATGTTGCTGATCTGAGCTAAGTGACACGAGCATGTTGAGTTCTGACAGATGTGCTCCCAATGAATCCAAGGTCCGCATGGGTGGTTCAAAGCCCAGCCATTCATAATCCTCCATACCCCCAGGTGTTGTAACTTGGTCGGCGTCAATCCAGTCCTTCCAAATTGGAACTAGCCTCGAGTCGACTGCCACCTCATCACAAATTTTCACGAAAAATTGGCTGATCTCACCATAGTTCTGACCAGAAAGAGCATTTAGATTGACTTTGGTGTTTAAATCTTCAATGCGCAAATAAACCTGTCCATTCGGTATTTCAAAGGGAACTATCGTAAAACGCCAATCCTCATCGAGGTGGTCGTATGTCGATGAAGCTTTATTCTGATGTAAGACTGAACGGGCAACTTCCTCGGCAGCGAGTGCATATTCCTTCGCTTGAGAATACTCTAATACCGCTCTAGTGCTTGCGATCGCGATGTCCTGCCTAGAAATGAGATGGTAGGCCAGAGCACTAGCTAAAACGACTATCAGGAGCACACTAACAAGGGCGACTCCGCGCTCATGTTTCACTGCGTTCGTCCCCTCGGTGAGCTGGAATATAGTGAGGTTCTTCAGGAATATTTACCAGCATGTTGAATTCATCGTATCCATCAACTTTCCCGACGAACGAAACAGCTATGACCGATTGGGCGTCCAGGATATCCCCACCAGCCCTTGGTGGCCATTGAATTTGTCGCTGACCGTCCTCTGTAATAACGTTAAATCTCACCGATGTCACACTCGTCAGTAGGACTTGATCCTGGTGCTCTAACTCATTAGGTCGATTCAGCACGTGCCAAAACCGGCGAATCAGTCGGCCCTCTTCCAATAAATAAGCGACTCGCTGGAGATTTGAGCGCTTTCGTCCCAGGGGATTACTCCATCCCGCTCTCGTGAATTCCAATTCGACCGAAGATCGCAGTTCAATAGACTCTTCTCGATCGCCAAATTGATTACGAATAGAAGTACCTCGATGTTGGCTTAGATCCCTCTGTATGGTCTGCAGTGCTCTTTGTACCTCAATCAGCCGTCCGCTTCGATCAAGAATAGTTTCTGTGACGTTGATGGAATGGGTCAGTAACTGAGCGGAAATCAGTCCTATGACCGCAAATACCCCAAGTGCTATCACGAGCTCAAGTAGTGTAAATCCTTTGTCTCTCATTACTCTAGTGCAACGAATGTATCAAGTGTCAAAAGTGGTTGCATTAAGTCGCCGTCAATTTTTCGCCGAACTTCGATACGAATGGCTTGAGCACTCCCAACCAAAACAGAAGCGTCTGATTGCTGCACCGTTACCTCGTAGATTCGGTTTCCGTACCGAACTTCACGACGCATCCTAGAAATAGGTCGTGGATTTTCTCTATTAACTCGCTTTTCCACCCTGATCAGTGCAAGCTGATTCTGAAGTATCCACTGTGCGACGGTCTTTTCCTCTAGGTAAATCTGTTGTTGGATGACTTGTGAGTTCGAATAGAAAATCGCGGTACCGACGATCGCCAAAATAGCTATCGCCACCATTAACTCAATTAGAGTGAAGCCTTTCTGTGAATGTGGAACTTTCATGATTGTCGCGCGTTTTCGACCAATCCAACTCGTTGAAATCCGTCGCTGACTATACTCAGCTTTCTTTCTGAGCGTGTTAACTGAATATCCAGCTGAAACGGGCTGATTTCACCATTTGGATACAACACGAGCAAGGGTGTCTCACCTAAATTAGATTTGTCATCTGCCTCAATTTCCTGATCTTGATGGGTGATGAATTCAACTTCATCGTCTAAATAAACAGGTTGGAATGGTCGGGTACTAATGGTTTGCCACTGATTGCTAGCATCCTGTTTGCGAAATAGGTAGAAATCGCGACCCACGTAAAAAACCCAAGTCTCATTGCGCGTCGTTACCTCGGTTCTCGCAAGTTCAATGACCAGAGAGAGACGTTCTACGGTCGCTTGTAAAGTGCGATCCCGCCCGACATCGGAAAACGAGAGTACAACGACACTTGAAATGACCGCCAGAATAAACAGAACGACGAGTAATTCCAGCAGAGTGAAACCTCGCTCAGTTCTATGCATGTGGATCACATTTGAAATAGTCGGAAATTACTACAAAGGTTGAATTGAAAAAGGCGCAAATCTGTTACAACTGGGTGTAGTAAATATCAGCACCTGGCCCTTCCCCGCCCTCCTGACCATCTGCACCGTATGAAACAATTTCAAAATTCATACCTTCGTTGGTATAGACGTAGTCATTACTCCATTGATCTACTGGCTTTTTCTTGAGGTACCCACCCTGACGCCAATTCCGAGCCTCTGGTATCCCAGATGGCTCTGATACCAATGCTTCCAACCCCTGTGAGGTCGAGGGGTAGTAGGAGTTGTCCAAACGGTACATCTCCAAAGCATTACCGATGGTACGCAAATCTGATTTGGTGGCAGTGATTCGAGCTTCCTCTCCTCTACCCACTATATTAGGGACGATGAGCACCGCCAAGATACCGATGATCACGACAACCATGAGTATTTCAAGAAGCGTGAACCCCTTCTCCTTCTTAGGAGTTAGCTGCTTTTTTTCTGTCATTTCGATTACAACACCAACTGGTTCATATTAAGAATAGGTAACAGGATCGCCAGCATAATCACTAGTACAACGCCTGCCATGAAGAGCAATATTAGTGGTCTTACAAGCTCGACAATCGTCGTTACGGTTCGCTTTAGCTCTTCCTGCTGAAACTGTGCGGACTTAGACAACATTTCCGCTAAAGATCCACTGGCTTCGCCGCTTTGGACCATGTGTAGAAATATCGGTGGGAATTGACCGGTACTCGACAATGCCTCGTACAAAGAAGTGCCCTCCCGTACTGTATTTTCAGCTCTTTCGAGTGCCTTTCGTATTTGAAAGCTTGTCAGGACTTCATTTGCTATGTGCATGCCTTCTACAAGTGGTACACCACTTCTAGTCAGAATCGCCAGCGTACTCGCAAACCTCGCTGTGTTCGTACCTCTCACCAACCAACTTACTCCTGGGGTTCTGATCTTTACACGATCCCACCAACGTCGAACTATGCTCTGTTTGAAAACAAAGTAACCAAGAATGCCTACGGCACCTAGCCCGAGCAAAATCAACCAAGAGTATTGATTCAGTATTTCGCTGGTTCCAATTAAGAAGCGCGTGATGGCAGGCAACTCCGCACCAGTATTTTCAAATACCTGGACAATATCTGGAATGACGTAGGTCAGCAACAGTCCCACAATGACGACTGCCGTCACAAATAACAGCAAAGGATAGAACAGTGCCATCTCGACGTCTCGTCGGGTATTGAAACGATCTTCCAAGTAATTGGCGAGATTTTCTAGCACTATGTCTAAATGGCCGGACTGTTCACCTGCAGCGACCGTGGACCGAAACATAGTAGAGAAAGTGCCGGGAAATTCACCGAGAGCTACAGCAAGAGATTGACCACCCAGCACGCTGTCTCTCACCGACATGTAGATTGCATTGATCTTGCGATTGGTTGACTGTCGGGAAATCGCTAATAACGCTTCTTCGATTGGCAAACCAGCACTAACCAAAGTCGCCATCTGACGGGTGGTGACTGCCACTTCCAATGGCTTGATGCGTTTCCACCAGTCAAATTTTCGTCCTTGAGTGGCACCTTGCAAACGCCGTCGCGTCGGCGATACCCGTATAGGGGAAAGCCCTTGATCACGGAGTGCTTCGCGGACTAATCGACCGCTATCCCCTTCAAGAATGCCCTTTTTTGTCCGACCATTGGCATCCAATGCCGCATATTCAAAGGCTGGCACGGTTAGTGGTCCAGAGTAAGACGAACCACCTCGCTAACGGATGTAAGTCCTGAAAGAACCTTTTCCGCACCGTCACTGCGAATGTTCTTTGAAAACTCATGTGCGTGTAGCAACATCTCTGGTTCTGAAGCTCTGTCATGGATCATTTGTTGCAGTTTCTCGTCCATCAAGATCAACTCGTAGATTCCAGTACGACCACTATAGCCAGAACGTCCACACTTAGAGCAACCAACACTCGTGTAGATCGTTGACCCAAGTGGTAAACCGAGTATCTCTCTTTCAAATGAAGAGGATTCATAAGGTTCCTTGCAGTGCTCACAGAGGACTCGTACAAGACGTTGTGCTAGCACACCTAGAAGGCTCGTCGACAGCAGGTATGACTCTAAGCCCATGTCTACCAGACGCGAAATCGATCCGATTGCTGTATTGGTATGAAGCGTCGAGAGCACGAGATGTCCAGTCAGACTTGCTTGAATTGCAATCTCTGCGGTTTCTAAATCTCGAATCTCACCGACCATGACGATATCCGGATCTTGTCTGAGTATCGCCCGTAGACCTTTAGCGAACGACATGCCGGTTTTTGTGTTGACCTGTGTTTGACTGATATTGTCGAGGTTGTACTCAATCGGATCCTCAACGGTCATTACATTCTGAGTATCCGTGCTAAGTTCGGAAAGCGACGCATACAAAGTCGTGGTTTTGCCTGATCCCGTTGGTCCGGTTACCAAGAAAATTCCGTGGGCAGAACGTACCAATTTCTGCACCTGTTCAAGAATATGGGAATTCATCCCCAACGATCTGAGATCAAGTCGACTGGCATCTTTATCAAGTAATCTAAGTACAACTCTTTCGCCGTCTCCAGTTGGCAACACAGACACGCGAATATCCAACTCGCGACCACCGATCCTGAGCGATGTTCTACCATCCTGAGGCACTCTTTTCTCAGCGATATCCAATTTGGCCATGACCTTAATTCTGGAGACGATCATCGGCGCGAGTGCTTTCTTTGGAGTTACGATTTCGCGTAACACGCCATCGACTCTAAACCGAATCTGAACATAGCGCTCAAACGTTTCAATGTGAATATCAGATGCATTCGCTCTTAGAGCTTCTGCTAGTAATGCATTGATAAATTTGACAACTGGAGCGTTGTCTTCCTGCTCTAAGAGGTCGCCGTCTTCTGGTACCGTTTCAACAAGCGACTCTAAATCTGCCGTTCCTCCAAGGTCTTCAGCTATTGCTTTGGAGTCAGAATTGTTGCCGGAATACGCAGACTGTAGACGCTTCTCAAATTCATTGCGGGGAATTTGCACAAATTCTGGCGTGGCACCAAGATGCCGTTGAATCTCAGATATCGTCCGGAGATCCAGGGGCTGTTTGTGGAATAGTCTGAAGGCACCGTTTTTTGAATGATCGTTTCGTTCCAACAAAACGCCAAATCTTCGTGCAAAGCCGAACGGCAACAGAAAGTCAGAATGACTTTCTTGTTCTTCATGACTACCGTTTTGAACCAGATCGGCTACAGAAGCCAATGTACACCTTTAATGTAAGACTTAGACGTAAAAGCACATTTTAGGGACTAGGTATGTCCTTTCAATGAGTATAGGATGAAGCAACTGCGTTGTTACGTACTCCAGTACTTCTGCCCAGTCGTGCCAAACTTCCTCTTTAGACAATTCGAAACCAATAAAGTGCCGTATTGGACCTAAGCGAACCTTGATTCTAGGTATCTACCACAGTATGCAAGAGCGATACAAAAACAAGATCGATCTTTGGTGTTACTGAATCAAGCGGCGGGTCGCTCTGTTCCTACGATTGAGACTCGTTCTCCGTATCTTGAGTGCGGGTAATAGTCCCAAACAGCGTGGTGCTGTGTACATCGATTGTCCCAAAAAGTCAATGTGTTAGGTTCCCACTGAACATTGCACCAAAGCCGAGGAGTTGAATGGATATGCTCAAACAACATCTCCAAAATGGCTGCACTCTCCTGTCGTTTCATTCCTCGTATGTGGGAAGTAAATCCTGAGTTCACATACAAGACTTTCTTACCTGTCGCAGGATGCTTGACAACAACTGGATGGGTATTCCGCGGATAACCACCTTCTGGCTCTTTCGACTTATATGAACCAACATAAGGAATCTTGCCATCGTGGACGGCATGTAGTTCTCCCAAGAAATCCTTAATTGGCGAAGACAATAACTCATAGGCTAGATACATATCTGCAAACAATGTGTCGCCACCGCCCGACTGCGGAGTTTCTGTGATATACAGCATTGAGCCTAAAGGTGGGATCTCATCGCAAGTGACATCGGTATGCCAACCATCGCCTGCCGTATAAGGCGAGTCTCCAGTTGTCTTGACCTTCAGTATTTCAGGATCTCCTCGCATGCCATGCTGCATTGGATGCACATGCAAGCTACCGAAGTGTCGTGCAAAAGCTTTGTGTTGATCTCTATCCAGATGTTGATCTCGAAACACGAGAACCTTCCAGTCGTACCAAGCATCGAACACATCCTGTAGTTGCTCGTTGGTCAGATTCTGAGACAGATCGATATCCCGTACCACCGCACCTATATGAGGAGTGATCGATTCCACCTCAAATGTGCGATACATGGTGGGGATTTCTTGAATTTCTTGCTGATCTTCGCTGGTGTTAAACATAAAGCTCGGCTAGTGATTGCACTGTTGCATTTATTGGCACTGTAGTTTAACGCAGAACGAAACTGCTGGTCTCGTTCTGCTAAAAATCACCACAATCACCAAGAAGCTACACAAGCCAATGCGCATACCGCTAAGATAGTGCCAAAAAAATGGGAGCTATGAATTCTGTCGTACGAGATCGATCGTAGAAAATTAAAGCTATTGCGACATCCTTAGTGAGCACGACAGATGGCTAACATATTTTCAATGGACCATGAGTAAATCTAGTGGATTTCGTAGGTAGTCATATCCTTTCAGTGGCGCAGTTCTCTCGGCTAGATGTCGAGAGGATATTTGCGGTCGCCGACTTGATGGTTCCATTTGCCAACCGTCGGAGGATCACCAGCGTTTTGGAAGGTGCAATCCTTTCGAATATGTTCTTTGAGCCTAGTACGCGTACTCGAGTTTCTTTTGGATGTGCGTTTAACCGACTCGGTGGTGACGTTAGAGAGACAACCGAAGTTAAAGCTTCTGCAATAGCCAAGGGGGAGTCCCTGCATGATTTCGCTAGAGTACTGTCCGGCTATAGCGATATCATCGTGATGCGGCATCCGACTGAAGGATCGGTCGCTGAGTTTTCCGAAACATCTAGGGTTCCTGTGATAAACGGCGGGGACGGTGCGAATGAACACCCCAGTCAAGCACTTCTGGACCTTTACACCATTCAAAAAGAACTGGCCAGCACGCAGAAAGGCATCGATGGAATACGGATCGCAGTCGTAGGAGACCTCAAGAATGGTCGCGCGTTGCACTCACTTCTGAAGTTACTGTCCGTTTTTAACAATCTACAAATCCACTTGGTTTCACCGCCAAACCTTGAGACACCAGAGGACATTGTCCAGATACTGCATGATCGAAACCATCGAGTTGAGGTCTTTCATAATTTGACTGAAGGTATTGAGCATGTGGACATCTTGTACGTGACCAGGACTCAGGAAGAACGCTTTGAATCTCAGCAAGATGCGGATCGGTATCGAGGCTTATTCAGGATTAATCGGCAGATTTATACCCAGCACTGTGAACCCAATACAGTGATCATGCATCCGCTCCCTAGGGACTCTCGGGAAGAGGCTCAGGAACTAGACGAAGACTTAGACGAACACCCAAACCTCGCAATTTTCCGTCAGACAGACAACGGCATCAACATTCGCATGGCACTATTCGCCTTGGTTATGAATGTCGTCGATCACATAGAGGACAGTGCCCGAGAGGTGCGTTGGCACTCAGGGGTTCAGCAACACAACTGAACGATCTAGCCTAGCGCTTCTTCAAACTCAGGTAACGCGTTGAATAGATCAGCAACTAAGCCGTAATCTGCAACCTGGAAAATTGGTGCGTCTTCATCTTTATTGATCGCAACGATGACCTTAGAATCTTTCATTCCAGCCAAGTGCTGAATAGCTCCTGAAATACCAACCGCTATATACAGTTCCGGTGCGACGATCTTTCCAGTCTGACCGACTTGCATGTCGTTCGGTACAAACCCGGCATCTACCGCTGCGCGGGAAGCACCGATAGCAGCACCTAATTTATCTGCGATCCCTTCTAAGAGCGTGAAGTTGTCGCCACTTTGCATACCTCGACCACCGGAAATAATCACTCCGGCTGCAGTTAATTCAGGTCGCTCTGATTTAGCTAGTTCTTCACTGATGAATTCAGAAACTCCGGCATCGTGAATGGCATCGACCGACTCAATACTCGCGGAGCCGCCTTCTGCCGCTACTGCATCGTAGGCAGTACCTCGCACGGAAATTACCTTTTTAGGATCGCTGGACTTCACAGTAGCAATCGCGTTCCCGGCATAAATAGGTCGTTTAAAGGTATCTAGCGAATCTACGCCGATGATGTCTGAGATCATCTGTACATCTAACGCGGCCGCAACACGTGGCAGGAAGTTCTTGCCTGTTGTAGTATGCCCAGTCAGAATAAAGTCGTAGCCATCGGCAAGTGCGGCTACTAAGTGAGAAATATTCTCCGGTAGTGCACTTTGGTAGGCGGCATTATCTGCATGCAAAACTCTTGATACGCCAGGTACTTGCGATGCGGCGTTTGCTACTGCTTCACAGTCAGAGCCTGCGACCAATACATCGATATCTCCGCCTCCATGTTCGGATAGAGCTTGAGCTGCGGCGATTACAACCCGAGATGCCTGTTTGAGTTCGGTGTTATCGTGATCTGCGACGACTAATATGCTCATGCGATTACCTTGGCTTCGTTTCTAAGTTTTTCGACTAACTCGTCCACATTCCCGACTCGGACTCCAGCCTGTCGGCCTGGTGGTGGTGAAACATCGAGTGTTTCCGTGTGCGAACGAACGGTCACTCCTAATTCTTCTGGAGTTGTTTGATCTATTGGTTTTCTCTTCGCTTTCATTATGTTGGGGAGCGAAGCAAATCGAGGTGTGTTCAGTCTGAGATCAGTAGTCAATACCATAGGCATCGATACCTTTATTGTTTGCAGTCCACCATCAACTTCCCGTATGACAGTCGCTTGGTCACCATCAATCGTCAATTCCGACGCAAATGTGGCTTGAGGTAAGTTGGTAAGTTGCGCAAACATTTGACCTGTTTGACCGTTATCCCCATCGATACTCTGCTTTCCAAAAATCATGATTCCAGGTTCTTCTTTCTCGTATACAGCCTTCAGAATCTTCGCTATGTTGAGAGGTTCTAGTTCTTCTTCCGTTACGACATGGATGCCTCGGTCAGCTCCGAGCGCAAGACATACTCTTATTTGTTCCTGGCATTTCTCTATTCCTACAGCCACTGCTACGACTTCATCGGCGAGGCCCGCGTCCCTGATTCTCAGTGCTTCTTCTATGCCGATTTCACAGAAAGGGTTCACCGCCATTTTGGCATTGGTTAAGTCGATGCCGGTACCGTCGTTTTTCACGACTACATTGACATTAGGATCAACTACGCGTTTTACCGCTACAAGGATTTTCATAGATTAGGTTGAAATGAAACTAAGGGTAGAGAACTCGCAGGCTGGCTGCGACGGCTTGAGACGAAAAGCTGAGTAATTCGTCAACAGGTGCGTATTTTAATTGGCTCAGCTAAAAAAGTTGATTTTCGGAAACGCTTAACTGTGCACGGACAGCGTATTAGTTCACTTCAAGGTGAAGCATGTGTCCCTGATTACAATTCGCAACCTAATCAAGTACTGAGGTAGTCGTGTCAACAGAACGTGAAGCGATGGAGTTCGACGTAGTCATCGTTGGAGGCGGACCCGCTGGTCTTTCAGCGGCAATTCGCATCATGCAGCTGGCTGCAGAAACAGAAGACGAAATCACGGTCTGTGTCGTCGAAAAAGGCAGCGAAATAGGTTCACATATCCTGTCTGGAGCGATTTTCTATCCACGTGCACTGAACGAACTCTTCCCAGATTGGGAGGAGCGTGGTGCACCGTTGAATGCACCTGTGACTTCGGACGAGTTTTATGCGTTCTTGAGCCCTAAGTCAAGTTTCAAAATACCCAACGCTCTCATCCCTAAACCCATCCACAACGAAGGGAACTACGCCATTTCACTGGGAAATCTGGTTCGTTGGCTTGGACAACAAGCCGAAGAATTAGGCGTCATGTTGTTTCCTGGTTTTGCTGCCAGTGAAATACTTTACGATGAAAACGAAACGGTGGTTGGTGTGGCAACTGGCGATATGGGTGTCGACAAGGACGGCGTACAAAAACCAACGTTCATGCGTGGTTATGAACTACGAGCGAAGTACACCATTTTAGCGGAGGGTTGCAGGGGAAATCTCGGTAAGCAACTCATCCAAAAATACGATCTCGATGAAAACTCCTCTACACAGCACTATGCCATTGGCCTGAAGGAACTTTGGGAGATAGAGCCAGACAAGCACGAGGCAGGCCGAATCCAACATTCACTGGGTTGGCCTTTAGGATTAGTTGGCGGTGCAACTGGCGGAAGTTTCCTATACCATCTAGAAAACAATCAGGTTTCTCTCGGGTTAATCGTTGATCTTTCCTACAAAAATCCCTATCTCAGTCCTTTTGAGGAGTTCCAACGGTGGAAACAGCATCCAGTCGTAAAGTCTCAGCTGAAGGGTGGCAAACGTCTCTCGTACGGTGCGAGAGCGATCGTTAAAGGTGGCTTGAACGCACTACCAAAACTAACCTTTCCGGGTGGATTATTGGTAGGCGACGATGCCGGATTCTTGAACGTCATGAAGATCAAAGGTAGTCATACCGCCATGAAGTCTGGTATGCTCGCCGCTGAATCGGTGTACGAGGCGTTGAAACTAGATTCGCCACCGCTAGAGGTCGGTTTTCAGAAGAAATTCGAAGCATCGTGGCTTTATGAGGAGTTAAACAGTTCCAAGAATGCGGGACCAGCATGGCATCGATTGGGGCTACTGCTAGGTTCTGCATACTCACTCATTGAACAGAACTTATTCAAAGGGCGTACCTTGATCCCTTTCACAGACCCTACTCCAGATCACGCTACATTAAAAGCAGTCTCGAGTTCCCAAGAAATAGATTACCCTAAACCAGATGGCGAAATCTCGTTTGATCGGCTATCGAGCGTGTTCCTCTCCAACACAAACCATGAGGAAGATCAACCCTGCCATCTCACACTAGCAGATGATTCAGTGCCCATCCTTCAGAATCTACCTCGATATGCAGAACCTGCACAACGCTACTGCCCGGCAGGTGTCTATGAGGTGCTGGAGGAGGAATCGGGACCGCGCTTCCAAATCAATGCACAAAACTGCGTCCACTGTAAGACTTGCGATATCAAAGATCCAGCACAGAATATCACCTGGATCGTCCCTGAAGGTGCAGGTGGACCGAACTATCCTAATATGTAGCAACCCAATGCTACGAAAGGCGAAACTTCGCACCATTACTAACGAGAATAGCGTCATCGCCATCCTCGATCGCATGATCGGCTAATCTGTAAAAAGCACTTCGTGTAATCAGTGCTTGTAATCCGTCTCTTACTTCAAGATAAGGTCTGAATTCGGTAGCGACCTGATTCATCGTAAGTGGATGATCGCGTCCCAGCATTACCACATCATCCATATTTGTTTTAAACAGAATGTTCTGTTCAGGTCCATCGCCTTGGACCTCAAAGTCCGTTGCGATGAACGGAGCGTCCTCTACTTCGATACGTAGTTTTTCCACGGGCGTGACTAGATAAAAACTAGTGCCTTCACGTCTGAGTATCGAGGAAAACACTTTAGCGATTCCTTTTCGGGTAATTTCTCTACCGTCATGGAACCAAGTTCCATCCGCCTGAATCCGGATGTCGATAACGCCTTCTCTTTGCGGATTCCAAGTATGAACCGGCGGATATTTTTGAGACTTTAGTAGCTCAATGAGTCCTTGGTAGGCTGACACCAAAACTCAACCACCGATAAATTTCATGACGGTAGTTTCCCCTGTAAACGCAACAGACTGTTTATCTGCCATTGCGTTACGAAGGATGGGTTGAAGTTTTTGCAAAGCTAAATCAAGAGGAAGAGCAAGCAATGGCCGAAGAGCATAGTGGCTTGAATTCGATAGGCAACCATACAGATCACCGTTCGACGATATACGAAGCCGAGAACATGTGCGACAGAATGGCTCAGATTCATTGGCGATGATTCCAAAGAAACCTCGTCCAGGAATCTCATAGCGAATTGATGTCGAATCGACCGGTGCGTTAGCAGGACGTATTTCGTACTTTTCTTGAATAATTGAGAGTATCTCTTTCATGCCTATGTATTCCTGAG